>CAZGMS010000249.1:0-5808 GCA_964526915.1 uncultured Nitrospirales bacterium | reverse complement strand
GCCAGTGGGTACGGCACTGGCGGCAGTCATTTTGGCACAAAAGGTGAGGGCCGCGTGAGTCTCGCCAGCGACGAGGCCATCATATTGGGGGCACTGGATAAATCCCTGATTGATGCTGTCATCAAAAGAAACCTGAATCAGATCCGATATTGTTACCAAAGGGAATTGTCAAAAAATCCGTCTCTCGCCGGAAACATTTCGGTCAAATTTGTCATCGCAAAGGATGGTACGGTATCTTCTGCAACGATCAGGCGTTCAGCCCTCAACAACACGAAAGTCGAAAGCTGTCTCTGTGATCGTTTTATGCGTTTTCAATTTCCTGAGCCAACAGGTGGCGGGATCGTTGTGGCCATGTACCCGTTCTTCTTCTCACCAGAGTAAGTACGTACCATTGCCCATCACCCATCACCCACATGCCCTGAGCAAAGTCGAAGGGTTACCCCTTCCCTGAATGACACCAGGGCTTAAGGGCACCTAAATATAGTTGTTGTCACCAAAAGCCTGTTGAGTTATAATTTCTTCTATGGAAGAAACTAATGCAAAAAACTCTAAAAGTCTCTTGTATAAGAGAAACTTATATCTCGACCGTATGGCCCCTTTTTTTCAAAAACCCATTATCAAAATCATTTCTGGCATGCGGCGGGTTGGCAAAAGTGTGCTTCTCCATCAAATTGCTGACAAACTTGTGGCGCAAGGACTCACACAAGACAGGATCTGTTTTATAGATATGGAGTCATTGGAGTTTGAACACATTAAAACGCATCAAGATTTGGCACGCGAGGTGAAAAAATATTTTGGGTCAAAGAAAAGTAACAAATGTCTCTTTGTTGACGAGGTGCAGGAAATTCAAGACTGGGAAAAGACCATTGTCTCTTTGGCAAAAAATTCAGAAATGGATATTTATCTCAGCGGATCAAATGCCCACATGCTGTCGTCAGATCTGGCCACACGGCTTTCTGGCCGCTATATTGAAATCCCTGTTTATCCCCTGGGATTTAATGAGTTTCTCGAGTTCAGACAGGCTCAACAAGAGGACAAGAAAAAAGAGTTTCTAAATTATCTGCAATATGGCGGGTTACCCGCGATTCATTATTTCCCACTGCAGGAATCAACGGTTTACCAGTATCTCCGCTCCATCTACGACACGATTCTCATGAAAGACATCGTCAGGCGATTCGACATCCGGAACATGCCACTGCTGGAAAGCATTGTGAGATTTGTGGGTGACAACCTTGGGAATTTCACATCGTCCAATCGTATTGCTGACTATCTCAAATCTCAGCGCATCAGGATGAGTGTGGATACCGTTCTCACGTATCTGGGGTATCTTGAGTCGGCCAGGTTGGTTCACGGTGTTTCACGGTTTGATGTTAAGGGAAAGCGACACTTGGAATTCACTAAAAAATATTTTTGGGGGGATATCGGACTACGCCACGCTGTGTTGGGATTTCGGGAGGGGGAATTGGCAGGAGTACTCGAAAACATTGTTTATCTGGAACTCAAACGCCGTGGCTACGAGGTGAGTGTGGGAAAATTGGATCAACTGGAAATTGATTTTATTGCCACAAAGGAAAAGAAAAAAATTTATGTTCAGGTGGCCTATGTCCTTTCATCACCAAAAACCGTCAAACGTGAATTTGAGCCGTTGCTGGCCATTGACGACAATTATCCCAAGTATGTTGTGAGCACAGATGAAATATTTGGAAACGACTATCAAGGAATTCAGCGACTTAACATAGTCGATTTCTTGTTGGGTGATGCATGAGGGTGTGCGACAAATTTGTAGTTAAATGATAATGATAATCGGCACCGCCCCTACTTTTATGTCATACACACCCTTGCCAATTGATTGTTGAAATAATTGCCGTATTTGCCTAGTTAGAAAGCCCCAAAGGAGTCCCCATGTTTCCACACGCCCTCACATTTGATGACATATTGTTACAGCCCGGTTTTTCGCAAACACTGCCCAAGGATGTCGACACCAAAACGATCCTCACAAAAAAAATCGCCCTGAACATCCCGCTGATTTCTGCCGCCATGGACACCGTCACCGAGGCCCCCACCGCCATCGCCATGGCACAAAACGGGGGGTTGGGGATCATTCACAAAAACATGACGATCGAACAGCAGGCCACTGAGGTCACCAAGGTGAAACGAAGTGAAACTGGCATCATCGTCGATCCCATTTGCCTTGATCCCGACGACACCGTCGCCAAGGCCCTGGCCATCAAGGCTGAACACAACATCTCCGGCTTTCCGGTGACCAAAAACAAAAAACTGGTGGGCATCCTCACCAACCGTGACCTGCGTTTTAACACCAATAAAAATCTCAAGGTCTCCGAGGTCATGACCAAAGAAAACCTCGTCACCGTGAGCCCCGGAGTGACCATCCCGCAAGCCAAGAAGCTTTTACAAAAGCACCGCATCGAAAAACTCCTCGTGGTCGATGCCGACAACAACCTCAAGGGCATGATCACGGTGCGCGACATCGAAAAAAACGAGAAATACCCCAACGCCGTCAAAGACAGCAAATCCAGACTGCTGGTGGGAGGGGCGGTGTCAGTCGGCGACGAAGGTCTGCAAAGGGCACTCGCGTTGCACGAAGCCGGAGTCGACGTGATTGTGGTCGATTCCGCGCATGGGCACTCGCAAATGATCATCGACGTGATCAAAAAAATAAAACAGAAAATCAAAAACAGTCAGCTCATCGCGGGCAACATCGCCACAGCTGAAGCCGCACGCGATCTGATTCGTGCCGGTGCAGACGCCCTCAAGGTGGGCATTGGCCCCGGTTCCATCTGCACCACGCGCATTGTCTCGGGCGTAGGCGTCCCGCAAGTGCACGCCCTGCAGGTCTGTTGTGACGCGGCCAAGAAGGCTGGCATCCCCGTGATTGCGGATGGGGGCATCAAATATTCCGGAGACATTGTGAAGGCCATCGCTGTGGGGGCGCAAGCGGCCATGATCGGGTCATTGTTTGCCGGCACTGATGAGGCCCCTGGCGAAACCATTTTGTACCAGGGACGCTCGTACAAAATGTACCGCGGCATGGGCTCTCTGGGCGCCATGCGTGACGGTTCAAAAGACCGTTATTTTCAGGGCGATGTCACCGAGGCAAAAAAACTGGTGCCCGAAGGCATAGAAGGCAGGGTCCCCTATCGCGGCCCGCTGGCGGACAGCATTTATCAACTCATTGGCGGTTTGCGCTCGGGCATGGGGTATGTGGGGGCAAAAAATCTCCATGAGCTCAGAGAAAAGGCGCGTTTAGTACAGATCACCACAGCTGGCCTCAAGGAGTCGCATGTGCACGATGTGATCGTCACCAAAGAGGCCCCCAATTATATTGTGGATCCGGGCTCGTGAATGATTCGGCTTCGCTCACCACAAGTCGTAAACCGACAGTCATTGAAATATTTTTCCATATTTTGAGGCCTGCTTTTTAAGCGCCTTATCGTTGGTCCAAAGCAGACAATCACGGATCAGGCAAGTGTAGAGGAGTTCGACATCAACCAATGAAAGCCCCTTTCCATAAAGACCTTCTTCATTGATGAATGTCTGAATTTCATGGTGGTCAGAAATGCCAACACCGCAAATCTGCCACAAATCAATGACAATCTGTCTTCTCCTGGATCCCAAATGCCCCAACTCAAGTTCCAGGATGACCCACGGATGTGTGATCACCCGATCTTCACGCAACATATCTGTCAGGGCCTGTTCGTCTGGTTTGCCTCTGAAGAAATCAATCCATACGCTAGTGTCGACCAGGACCTTCACATTCTCCTCCGTTTGGCCGCCATCGCCTTTTTGACAGCACCGTGCAATGTGGACAATCTCTCGCGGGCAGATTCCCGGATAAGAGCCTTGAGGCCCAAATGAATGAGCTCGGTTTTCAGTTTGATCCCTGTCGCCCTTGCCGCCTGCTGATAGATTTCTTCATTCAAATTAAGTGTTGTTCTCATATGCATCATTATGCATCTTTTATATGCATTCGTCAACAAAACAACACAAGCAGTGGGTGTGCGATCTAACCGTGGGTAAATTGTTTTTGGTAGTCCCCCTCCAAATCATTGTACCGGGGAAGACAGAGAATATGGGCACAAGCTGAAAAGTTCCTTGTCCTTAAAAGGCCCCCAATGATATTGTGAACCCGAGATCGTAAATCGATTTCAGTTTATCCCATCCCATAGCGCCCCGGGGAAATCAGCCCATCGGGATCAAAGATTTTTTTGAGTGCCGCCAGCACTTCCTGTTTCCCTCCCTCATACTGCATTTTTTCCATGGTCAGGATACTGGTGCGGTACGGATAAATCCCCATTTCGGCAAAACGGTGATTGAGCGTGTGATACAATGTGTGCGCACGTTCGCGCTCCGCAGGATCGGATTTATCAAAATGGATGCTCAACACGCAGACCAGCCTCTCCGGCCGCACCAGAGTCAACGTGGCAGGCATTTCAAAACCATGTTCATAAAAAATTTTCTCCGCCAGCTGTATGGCCTCCCGTGCCTTATTCCCTTCGGAGGAAATCGTTGGCGCGCACCACAGAAGCCCCATTTTATCTGGTTCCGCGTGACGCCACCCAATGTTATCCATGGCCTCAGGGGAGGGAACCCCCTGCATCAGTTGATGAATGGGCTGGAAGGCCTTAAGACTTTCGTTGGCCCGCTTTCCAAAACGCGTTATTTTTATGAGGGGGGCCGCCGACAGGTGCAACAACAAGGACAAGGTGAGGTCGGAAAAAAAATTCACCCTGCCAAAACCAGCAACTTGTTTTCTGATGGCCATCTTGGCTGCCCTGACCTGTGCCTGGTTACCGTAAATTCCACCTGCGGCTGTCCAGAGCCCCACGGGAAGAAAAGGCACACTCATCAAGCGCTTGGCATCTTCATTCTTGATCAGAGAATTTTTATAGGTCCCGGGAAAGGGCAGGCAGGTCATGAGTGAACGCAAGGCGTTGGCGATGTGAACCAAACTCTGCAAATGCCCTGCCTGTCTCAGCTGGCGCATGGCATCAACCAGAGAACCCAATTGTTCATCCCCTTTGACGCTGACAATGAACGACACAAACCGTTCGGGCTTGGGCATGAGTTCAACCCTCGCGCTCGTGATAATGCCAAAGTTTGACTGCACGAAAAGTCCCGCCAGATCTGGTCCCAGTCCCGGAAAAGTCCCCGTTTTAAGAACCTGACCGTTTCCCAAAACCAGTGCAACGTCGGTCCAAAAACGACGGTGATCCCCTTTGGGCGTATGCCCAAACCCGCCTTCCAAAGAATTGCCAATGATGCTGGCCCTAAGCCCTGCCCCGGTTGCGTCCAACCAGAACTTGGCCTTTTGATCTTCCAAAAATTGGTACAACTGCCCCTGGGTCACCCCGGGCTCCACCACCACTGACCCCTGAATGCTGTCGAACTCTTTTATTTTGTTCATGCGCCCCAAATCCACCAATACAGAACCATCGCGGACAGGAAGCCTCTGACCATACCCCACATTCTGCCCACAACTGATCGGATAAAGGGGAACCTTGTGCTGTCTGGCCATCTTTACCACTTGGCAAACGTCTTCTGCTGATTCGGGATACACCACACCTGTCAGGGTCCGATGAACGCCCAGAGTGTTGGTCAGCAACGGTGCCCATACCGACGGGTCCCGCGTGACGCGATCACTGCCCCATTCTTTGATCAGGTCATCAAAAAAAGTCTCAATCGCTGTGGTCATTGATTCCTCCCCATGCTCTTTAAGTGCCTATTCGAAAACCTGTGGATAACTGTCGTCCCGAAGGGATGTGGGGAATGATCTGGTAATAACATGGG
>CAZGMS010000248.1:0-15684 GCA_964526915.1 uncultured Nitrospirales bacterium | reverse complement strand
ACCTCTCCTGATCAATCCCCACGGCCACCCCAAACCCGCCAGCGGTTACGTCCCAGCGAGAGGGGCAACCTGTTTCACGAAATCCTGCAGTATTATGATTTCAAAACGGGTCGCAATCTCGATGAGGTGATTGATCAGGCCTTGTTCAACCAACACATCCTGGCGTCATCCGACAACATCAGGACCGAATGTCATTTGTTCATCAATGGGCTTAAAAAAGATGTCGTGCTCAGTGAGATTCTTTTCGGTCCCGGAGATTCCGATGTTGAAGTTGCGTTTTCGTATCGCCTCGACCAGTTTGTATTGACGGGACAGATCGACAGGGTGGTTTGCTTGAGGGGGGCACAACACAAAAATCGTTACGTGATCGTTGATTACAAAACACATCACGCGGTGAGCGATGAACAACGATCAGCCCTCATGCAGCAATTCACCTTTCAGATGTCGTGTTACGCCCTGGCCTGGTCCCAGGCCATTAAGGCAGAAACGCTGGACACCTTGGTGCTGTTCACAAGTGTGCCCACGTACCGGATCATCACGCATACGGCACAGACCCTGTCTGCCTTCGAGGGACAACTGAACAGCCTTTTTTCGGCGATACAGGACAGCATCAGGCAGGCGCGCTTTCCCCTCACCTTGGATCAAACACATTGCATGAACTGTCCGTATTTTGCCAAAAATTATTGCGGTGTGAAGACCTGAAGGAATTATTTTATGTTCAAACATGTTTTTCAGTCCCCCTTTTTCTGGGTTTTTCTGTTTTTTTATGTGGCGAACGAGATCACGCACTTTGTGCTGGAAATGATCAATCTGCGGTTTGTGGCCAGGCAAACCAGTGTGCCCGAAGCCTTTCATGGACACATCACACAGGAGACCTTTGAAAAGGCCCAGGCCTACACCATCGAAAAAACAAAATTTGCGTTAGTGACCCGTCTAATCGGCATCCCCTTTTTCTGGATGCTGATTTTCATGGGAGGGTTACAGGTGATGGACGGTTTCGCCGCGGAGTGGGTTGGGGCGGGCACTCTCACCCAGTCGGTGTTGTTCTGTTTGCTGGTGGGGGCCTATTTCTTTTTCATTGGCATCCCGCTCAAGATCTATTCCACCTTTGTGATTGAGGAGAACCACGGCTTCAATCAAATCACACCGGCACTCTTCGCGCGTGATCTGGTCAAATCAATCTTGTTGAGTCTGGTGTTGGGGACTCCCGTCCTTTACGCCGTGTTCTGGTTTATGGATCACGCTGGAGAGAATTGGTGGCTTTGGGTTTGGCTGGTTTTGGCCTTGTTTCAATTGTTCGTCATTACGGTTTATCCCACGTGGCTGGCTCCTTTGTTTAACAAGTTTAAAGAGGTTGAAGACACCGTGCTCAAGGAAAAAATTTGGGATCTGGTGAACAAAATCAAATTCAAAATCTCGGGGATTTTTGTCATGGACGGATCCAAGCGCTCCAGCCATTCCAACGCCTATTTCGCGGGGATGGGATCTTTTCGTCGCATCGTTCTTTTCGACACCATCATGAAACAACTCACACACGAGGAACTCACCAGCGTGTTGGCCCACGAGGTTGGCCACAATGTCAAACACCACATCCGACAGATGGTCTTGTTCACGTTGATGCTGTCACTCGCCGGATTTTATGGGATGTCTTGCCTGATAGGGTGGGAACCTTTTTATCACGCCTTTAATGTGGTCCTGCCCAGTGCGCATACAGCACTGATCATTTTTGCTGTGTCTTTCGAAGTGTTCACCTTTGTCTTCACGCCACTCATCAACATGCTGTCGCGTCGCAACGAATATGAGGCGGATGCCTTTTCGGTGATTGTGACCGAAGACAAAGCCAGCATGAAGTCATCTCTCATCAAGATCAGCAGGGAGAATTTAAGCAACCTCAAGCCGCATCCCGCGTACAGTTTTTTTCATTATTCACACCCCACCCTGACCGAACGCATCAGGGCAATTGATGCTCTCTGAGTGGTTCTGGAATTTATAAAAAATGTCGCAAATATCGTAAGCATTGGCCTTGATTTTCAAAGGATCAGGGCACAGCATGGATCGTGATTCGTTTTTCGCTCTTGGCACCGCCCGGCCAGATTTTGCAGTCAAATCCGGCGGATCGTGAGTGGTTGCTCCCGATGCCCACGCAATCCGTGGATGCTGGCGATCGTGCTGTGGCGTTCTTGCCGCCTCTTTCGCATCCCGGCGCCTGTCAGCCAGAACCCTCCTTTCACAACAAGAGTGGCGGGCCAAGTGACCCGGAAAGTGACCGTATTTATCGTGCCTTCAGGGGGCTTTCGCGTAAATTGTCGAAATATGAAATGGGGTTTGTCAATAACCTGGGTGCATTTGCTTTGGGCGTGGGGGTGCGCCAGGGACTGGATGCGTCGACGCGTGTTCTGGCACCACATTTGCCAGTGTGGTTTCACCCCGAGGACATTTCGAACTGGACGTCGCATGTGGGTGATAATTTTGGTTTGCACATGCTGGCAGTGGGAGTGATTGGTGTTTTCTTTGTTGGCAAAAGCGGTTTCAAGAAGTTTTATGTTCTTCGTAAAACACGAGAGGGAACTGAATTTGTTTTGGGAGAATCAAATCTACTGACTCGATGTTTGGCCGCGGGTGAATTCAAACTGAATGGGGCTAGGGAACTTAACCCCGATGAATTGACGTCATCGTCTATGGGCCAAGTGTTGTCTCACAACGGTCTCTTGGGATATTTCCGAGTTCCCAGTTTGAAGGCACAAGACCCACAAACTGCCCAGGCCGCGAGCGTACCGCTACTCACGTCGGTGCATACCTATTTGAAAGACAGCCCGGTAGAAAGTCTGCACGTGTTTCATCGGGCCGTGCCGGAAAACGTTGGTAAATTGCAGAGTTTTTTACGAGACTTCGTTTTCAATTCGGCGGCTAGTCTGGTGTTGGCCAAGTTATTTTCGTATGTGGGGGATGCGTCCATGCCTTCGGCACAGGCGTTTGTCTACGCGATGCTCATGACGGGCATGACTGTAACGGCCAATCGCATTGTGGGAGAAGACAAAAAAATGAATGACACGGTAGTGAACGCGATGCGCACGGTCTACGCGATCATCAGCGGTGCGATGGTCAAGGGGGTGGCCTCTGCCGAAGGGATCCCTGTCAGCATCAAGGTGGGGGCGATCATGCTGGCAGGCGCCTTGGTTGTGGCCCATGCGGTATCCATTTCGAGCGTTGAGCGGGAGCCAGAGGAAGACGGTGCTTGATGTGGGCGGGAGATTTGTTTATTGAGGGGGGCGGAATGTTCTTAGGAAAGAACCGAGCGGTTATAGAAAAAAAGGTTTTTTTATGGCATTGGTATTTCAAAAACACATTTATTTTGTCCTGGCCGTTGTTTTGTTGTTTTTGTGCTTTCCCGTGTTGTCCTCGGGGGCCAAGGAAAAATGTAAGGTAGGGTATGGGTGGGCCACGACAGTGATGTCGCAGGAAAATCAGGATCATTTCTTTCTGGGATTCGAATACGGACTCAAAAAAACCTTCGAGTCGTTCAGACCGGCTGATGGCCCGTGCCAATCCTTTGAGGACATAGAACTCATCAAGTATGATAACAGCAAATTTACTGGACCTCTGGATGCCGTGAAGGCGGCTAGCAATCTGGTGGCCAAAGGGGTGCTTCTCTACGCGGGTTTTCCCACAAGCCATGAGGCCCTGCTCGCTGCGCGCGTGGCGCAAAATAGCAAGATAGCCTTTGTGAGCCTGGGGGCCGTGGCGAACGATTTGGCTCCCTACAAGGATTATGTTTTTACGACGTCTCCCAAGCGCGCGCATTATGAGGAAGAGCTGATGCGTGGTTTGATCAAGCGACACAAAGGCGATGAGCTTCTGATCGTGGCCAAAAAGGACTTGGTGTTTTCCATGGATATTCTGGCGAGCCTCAAACGGGAAAACGAAAAAATGGGGTCCCCCCTCATCCTGACCCCTGTTTTTGTGCAAAAGAACCTGGCTCTGGAAGAAGACGTGTTGAACAAGATTGATTTTGCGAAGGTGAGTGGTGTGTACATCACTTTGTATTCGGCGGATTCACGATTGACCTTTTTGGAACTGGCGCGTCGATTGAAACCTGATGCCGGTATTTATGTTTCCTCTTCGTGGGTGTCTCATCGTGTTGACTTTTTCGACGAGGTGCCTCTGGCAACCAAAGAGCGTGTTGTGGCCTTTGGTGCTGGGGTTCCTCAAATGCACAACAGTAAACTGGATGAACTGAAGCAGTTGTATTTCGAAAAATTTGGACAAACCAGCGCCACAGAAGTGTTCGAAGGCTATGAGGGGGCCGTGTTTGCCGCGCATGTGCTCTACAATGCCAAGGTGGCCACTCGGGAAGCTGTGTTGGACAGTTTGCGCGAACTCAAGTGTGTGTCGGTCCTCACGCGCGACAAATTGTGTCGGGGAGAAGAAGGGTACTCAACGAAGCAATTGTATTTTTATCGTTGGACCAAGAATGGCTACGTGCCAGAAGGGGTGTGAGAAACGAGCTCACGAGCTTACGAGCGCATGAGCGCACGAAGAATGATTCATTTCCAGTTGACGCCTCATGACCTGCCAAATAATGTCTGTGCCATGAAAAATTACATTCTTTCCATCGACCAAGGGACCACCGGCACGACTGTGCTCATTGTGGATCGCGAACTGAATATCAAAGCCAAAGTGAATCAGGAATTCACGCAACACTACCCACAGCCTGGTTGGGTGGAGCATTCTGCCAACGAGATATGGGATTCGGTTGTGGTGACCATCCAGAAGGCTCTGCAACAGGCGGGCCTTGCGGCGGAAGATATCGCGGCCATAGGGATTACGAATCAACGCGAAACCACGGTGGCGTGGCAGAGGTCGACTGGGGAACCCATTCATCATGCCATTGTCTGGCAGGACAGACGCACGGCTGACGTGTGCGCGTGTCTCAAGAAAAAAGGGCTCCTCAAAAAAATACGCAGGACCACAGGCCTGGTGTTGGACCCCTATTTTTCGGGCACGAAGATGGGTTGGCTCATGAAGAATGTGTTGGCCGCGAGAGTGCTGGTCAAAAAAAATGATCTGGCTTTTGGCACGATTGATTCGTGGCTGGTCTGGAAACTCACAGCGGGAGCCCAACATGTGACCGATGTGAGCAACGCCTCACGCACCCTGCTCATGAATCTCAAGACGCTCGCCTGGGACGATTCACTGCTCAAAATATTTGGAGTTCCCAAACAAACCCTGCCCAAAATCTGTTCCTCCTCAGAAATTTATGGGCACACAAAAAACATTCAGGGTCTTTGTGATGGCATCCCCATAGCGGGGATTGCCGGTGATCAGCAGGCGGCCCTGTTTGGCCAGGCCTGCTTTGCGCCCGGCGAGGCTAAGTGTACCTACGGGACGGGCTCGTTTCTGCTCATGAACATTGGCAAAAAATTTGTGGCGCCCAAAACGGGATTGCTCACGACCGTGGCCTGGAAGATTGGCAAACAGGTCAATTACGCGCTGGAGGGTTCCGCGTTCATTGCGGGGGCCGCTGTGCAGTGGCTCAGGGATGAGCTCAAGATCATTTCGTCAGCAAATCAAATTGAGGAACTGGCCAAAACCGTAGCAGACAATGGGGGTGTGTATTTTGTTCCGGCCCTGGCGGGTTTGGGTTCGCCGCATTGGGACCCGTATGCGCGGGGCGTCATTTGCGGTCTCACGCGGGGTTCCCGTCAGGGACACCTCGCGCGTGCCACACTCGAAGGCATCGCTTATTCTCAATACGATATCCTGCTTGCGATGCAAAAAGAGAGTGGCAAGAAATTGAAAAAACTCAAGGTCGATGGCGGGGCTGTCGCCAATGATTTGCTCATGCAGTTTCAGTCCGATATTCTTGATGCAGACCTCATCAGACCAAAAGTCATCGAGACCACAGCCCTGGGAGCGGCTTTTCTGGCGGGTTTGGCGGTGGGGATGTGGTCATCGCAAAAGGAAATTGCCAGCACGTTTGGCGTGGACAAACACTTTGTCCCGGGCATGAAAAAGGCCGAGAGGCAACGGTTGATCGCAGGTTGGCAGAGTGCGTTGCAAAAAGCGAGGGGATGACCCTCACCCCACCTTGGCGCCTGTGGCGATCAGTTTTTCCGGAGTGACGAGGCACAGTTCTTTGCCCTTTTTAGCGGCGAGCAACATGCCACGGCTTTCAATGCCACGGATCGTGGCCGGTTTGAGGTTGGCCACCACCACAATATTTTTGCCAATCATGTCTTCTGGCGTGTAGAATTCCGCTATCCCCGCCACGATTTGGCGTTGTTCCCCGTCGATTTCGATTTCGAGGCGCAGTAGTTTATCTGCTTTCTCCACTTTTTGCGCAGTCAACACTCTGGCAACTCTCAAGTCCAATTTGCCAAAGTCGGCAATGTCGATAAGGTTACCTTGTGGATCGTGAATCGTGGATCGTGAATCGTGGCTTGCTGATGAGCTCACAGGGGTTTCTTTTCTTCCAGATTCTGGCTTTGCCTGCTCACTGGCAGTTCCTGACGTCTGTCGTCCGTCGTCCATTCGTCCATTCGTCCTTTCGTTCTTCGTTTCAATCCTCGGAAACAGCATGAGCTTGTCGGTTTTGAGTTGGTGCGGTGTCTTGATGGCGAGCGTGTTGTTCAGGCTGTCACAGGTGATTCCCTCGAGAGCTTGCAAGCTGTCAAAACCAAAACCTGCCCAGATTTTCTGCGTTGTCGCGGGGATGAACGGCAGAACCAACAAACTGATCAGGCGCACCGCTTCAACCAACGTGGTGAGGACGACCGAAAGTTCCTCAGAGCGTTTTTCTTTGGAGAGGGTCCAGGGGGCTTTTTGATCGATGTACTGATCGACCTGTGTGATGAAGGCCCATATCTTTTCGAGAGCCGTGTGAAAACAACAGTCACCAGAGACCTCGGGCCGGATCAGGTTTGACGCCACTTCAAAGGTTTTGCCCGCAAGGCTCAGAAGTGTTGTTGATTCTATTTCCGATGAAGGCAAGGGCCTGATCGTCCCCTGTTGATACCGCCAAACCATGCCGAGTGTGCGTGACACAAGGTTGCCAAGCCCGTTGGCCAGATCAGCGTTGTAGCGTTCAATGAAATTGTCCCAGGTAAAATCGCTATCATCACCAAAACTTGACCCGCGCATCAGGTAATAGCGAAGCGCGTCAGAACCAAAATCGGGATATGTTTCTGTGACATCCAGAGGGCCGACCACGTTTCCAAGCGATTTGGACATCTTTTCGCCCTTGAGGTACACGAACCCGTGACCCAGAATGGTTTTGGGGAGTTTGATGCCAGCGGATTTTAGCATGCAGGGCCAGATGATGCAATGAAAGCGTGTGATGTCTTTGCCAATGATGTGTGTGACGTTTTCCCAACGCGGCGCGAATTGGGCATTGTCCTCACCGTAGCCAATGCCTGTGATGTAATTGATCAGGGCATCGAACCACACATAAATGACGTGATCTTTTTTGATGGGCAGGGGAATGCCCCAGTTGAAGGAACTGCGGGAGATGCTGATGTCCTCCAAACCCTGCTTGATGAACGAAATCACCTCATTGCGCCGTTTTTTTGGCAGGATGAAGTCGGGATTGTTTTCGATGTGGTTGAGCAGGAAGTCACTGTATTTGGTGAGCTTGAAAAAATAGTTTTGTTCCTTGAGCCATTTGGGTTTTGTCTTGTGGTTGGGGCACAGGCCGTCGACGAGGTCTTTTTCAGTGTAAAAGGCCTCACAGGATTCGCAGTACCAGCCTTCGTAATCGCGGGGATAGATGTCGCCGCTTTCGTAAATTTTTTCGAACAGGCGCGAGACTGACGCGTGGTGTCTGAGTTCTGAGGTTTGAATGAATTGATCGTAAGAGATGTTGAGTTGTTTCCAGGCGTGCTCAAACTTGGGCCGCATGTTGTCGCAATAGGCTTTGGGGGTCATGCCCTTTTCGATGGCCGCCTTTTGGACATTCGCGCTGTGTTCGTCATTGCCCATTTGAAACAGCACGGTGTCGCCCCAGAGGCGGTGAAAGCGTGCCAGCACGTCGGCGCCGATTTTTTCGTAGGCTGTGCCTATGTGCGGGGTGCTGTTGACATAATCGATGGCAGTCGTGATGTATTTAAATTTGTTTGGCATACGGTTTATTCCTTACATGAATAGATTTTCCAAAACGAAGTCCTTCGGAATGTGTTTGGACAACTGCCTTTGGGCCTGTCTGATTTTTTCAAAAAAGGCCAGGGCTTCGGGTTTGATGTTGGTTGTTTGTTTTTGCTGTTCCAAACAGTAGTGGTTCAGACATTGCAGAAAAATATTCAAGTCCTGATCGCTCGTGGCGAGTTTTTTTGAGTGCGCGGCGAGTTGGCGAAAAGAAAGAGCAGGTGCCGTGAGGGTACGCAGGAAGTCAAGGAGGTCTGATGATTGAAGGGCCTTCAGTGTGTTGGTGATGGACCCCTGAAAACACCGCACGAGAAAAGACAGCGTGGCTTCATCAGGCAAAGAGGTGTCCTCGGCTTGTGCGACAATAATTTGTTTTGCTTCCTGGTCGGTGAGGGGTGAAAAATAATATTTCGCGCAACGCGACCTGATGGTGGGCAGAATTTTGTTGGTTTGAGCTGTGATGAGAATGAAAATCTGGTGCGGTCTGGGTTCTTCCAGAATTTTTAGCAGAGAATTGGCTGTGGCTGTGGTCATTTTCTCGGCATCGTCAATGAGCACAACCTGATGTTTGGCCATGAGCGGATGGTATATGAGTTTGTTGCGCAGGGCCTTGAACTGATCCGTTTTGATGGTCCAATTGGGTTGCACATCGAGGCTTGTGGCGTTTACGGGTTTGTCCCCCTGTGATTTGGGGGGTGTGGGTGCGATCAGGAAACAGTCAGGATGATTATTTTGACCCAGCATGAGACAGGCCTGACAAACGCCACAAGCCTGGGGACTTGAGTGTTGTGCAGGGGGATTGGCACAAAACAAATGGGACACAAGATCGAGAGCGATTCTTTTTTTGCCGATGCCAGCAAGGCCGTAGAATAGCATGGTCTGCGGTAGCTTGTGGCTTTGCGCCAGTTCAAGAAAAGTTTTGCGAATTTTATTGTGTCCGATGGTCATGAGAAAATGGCTTAAGCCCCAAGGCGTAAGGCTCAGGGCGCAGGCAAGCGTAAGTCAGGTTACAAGCAATTTGTCATTAACGATTCTGGTGATATCCTCAAAAATACTGTCTTCATCACGGTCTGCGTTGATCACACAGAATCGTGCGGGTTCCTTTTTTGCCAATTCAAGGAAACCGCATCGTACCGCCCGGTGAAATTCAATCACCTCATTTTCAAATCGATCTTCCCGTTCCTCTGGATGCAACGTGTGAGCCCTGTCGCGGGCCCTCTTTAGACCGGTTTCGACAGGCAGATCCAGCAAAAAGGTCAAATCCGGTTTGTGCTGGTTGACCACAAGTTGACTGAGTTGCTCCAACAAACCTTGATCCATTCCACGCGCCGTACCCTGATAGGCCAGGCTGGAATCGTTATAGCGGTCACAGAGGACAATCTTGCCCTGTTGCAATGCGGGTTTGATGAGTTCGTGAATATGCTGTGCTCGTGAAGCGTAGTAGAGAAGTACCTCGCAAAGGGGGACCATGTTATGATTGCTGGCATCGACCAGAATTTTTCTGATCTTGTCGGCGATCACGGTTCCCCCCGGTTCTCGTGTGAGCACAATTTCACGCCCCTGTTTTTCCAAAAACAGTTTCAACCGTTTGATCTGTGTGGACTTGCCACAGCCCTCTGTGCCCTCAAAAGTGATGAACATAAGCCCAAAATACGTGCTCACGTATTCGTGTGTTTACGTGTTCACGAAAAAGGCGTAAGGCTTAAGGCGCAGGGCAAAAGGAAAAATCCTTACGCCTTACGTCTTAAGGCCTTACGCCCAAGATTTTCAATGTACGCACGAACTCAAAAATTATACGCAAACTCGGTCATGACGGTGTGGAAATTGGCAGTGGCCAACCCTACGGGATCGGCATAATCAAAGCGGTATTCAAATGTAAAATTGGCACCATCAGTGATTTGATAAGTGGTCGCCAAGCTACCGCTGTAGGTTTTGCCTTCAAAACCACCCCAGGTTCCGCCCGTTGTAGACGCCCCCGAGCCTAGACCAGCGGTGTCCATGTCCCAGAAAGCCGCCGCGCGGAGTTGGACGGACCAGACCTCTGATGCCTGATACTTGGTGAAAAGTTGTCCAGCCATTGCCGTTTGGTTGGTTGTGCCGATCCGTGTGTCGGTCATGCGATAGGTGGCTTCAAATCCCAAATCCCAAAAATCGCCAAAGGCAAAATTGGCCCAGAGGTCGCCCAGCATGTCGAAATGCATGTCTTCTGAACTTTGGCCAACGGCCACATTGTGCTCGGGGCCAAACCCGCCAGCCAGGTGAACGTACGATTCACGTCCTTCGTCTCCCCAAATGACGCCGAACCTCATAATGCCCGACGGGTAAGGACTGTTGCCTCCCAAGGTGGCGTTTAAACTGTCGACCAAAACAAAGTCGAAATTCCAATTGTCGTTGAAGTCGTAATATATCTTGGAACCCATGACCTGTTTGGGCACGAGGAACACATAACCGGGGGTGTATGTGGGAAAAATATTTTCGTGGCGGTCCACGCTTTCGGTACCAATGGGGGCATTGAATTTACCAATGAGGAATTCCATGCCATTTCCGATGGGAAAGTTGGCGGTGACGTAGGCTTGTTCAAGGAGAAAAGCGCTGACGCTGGGTGAACCGAGGTCCCTCAAATCGAAATCCACGCGGGCACGGATGTTTTCGCCAAATTCACTTTCCACATCGATCTCGGCTTGGTCCACATAAAATCCAAAGTGTTTGGAACTTGCGGTGGGCGCAAAGCGCAGGTCGCCCTGGGTGATTCCACCGGCGCCTCTGGTGCCTGTGACCGTATTGACAGCGTTGGCGCTATCCATCTGGAAGGCAGTGCCTGTGGTCATGTTCCCGCTGATTTCCATTTCTGCGTGGGCTACAGAACAGACGGCCAAAGCGAAAATAGCGATGGCAATAAAGTATTTTTTCATTGAGCTCTCCTTAATAAATAGTTTTACGAGACACAAATACCCCTCAAATATAGCTCATTATTTGATGAAATCAAGAAAATTCTCAAACATTTTCAGTTGGTTACGAATTATTTTGGGAAGGATTGACCTCCCACCTGTCCCGACTGATTAAGGGCACCTCTAAAAACCATGTTCGTTACGAAAAATTACAATCTGCGTCGAAACAAGGACGATAAGCAAAAAGCCCGCAGACGTATAAGGGACGCTACGTTGAGGACTTTTTGTGAAATCGGACGCAGTTGCAGACCAGAGTGTAATTTTGCAGTAGAAGATGGTTATTAGAGGTGCCCTTAAGTGCGATTTTATTATGTTTGCGGGTCAGTTGCCAATGATGATCTCGGCAATCTGAACAGCGTTGAGAGCGGCTCCTTTGAGAAGTTGGTCGCCGCAGACAAAAAGACTGAGCACGTCGCTCCTGTCGAGATCTTTGCGCAGACGGCCCACCAAAACGGCATCTTGGCCTGATGCTTCAAGCGGCATGGGGTAGTGATTCTTTGTCGCATCGTCTACCAATTTCAGACCAGGGGCTGCTTCTAATCGGGACTTGATAGCCGTCAAATCCACGTTCTGTGAGAGTTGCAGGTTGATGGCTTCGGAATGGGCCCGGTATATGGGGACGCGCACACAGGTGGGGGAAATTTGAATGCTGTCATCGTGAAATATTTTGCGGGTTTCATAAACCAGTTTGAGTTCTTCCTGATTGTAGCCATTTTCCTGCATGGCAGAGTCGTGCGAAAAAAGATTGTTGGCGATGACGTGTCGCAACACCTTGGCCTGTGGGGTTTTGCCATCGAGGATGTCTTTCTGCTGTGTCTTGAGTTCAGCCAGGGCCAGGGCGCCGGCCCCGCTGACGGCTTGGTATGAGGACACCACAATTCGTTTGATGGGATTGATTTGGTGAATGGGGGCCACAGCCACGCACAGGATGATCGTGGTGCAGTTGGGATTGGCGATGATGCCCTGGTGTTTATGAACATCTTGGGGATTGACCTCGGGCACGACCAAGGGGACGTTGAGGTCCAGGCGAAAAACGCTGGAGTTGTCGACCACGATAGCGCCGGCTTTGACCGCGATGGGGGCAAATTCGAGCGAGCGATCGCCTCCCGCGGAGAAGAGGGCGAGGTCCACCTCCTCAAAACTTTTTGCTGTGAGCTCTTCCACGGTGAGTTTTTGATTTTTAAAAACAATTTTTTGACCTGCCGAGCGCGCTGAGGCCAAGAGCTTGAGTTTGTCTATGGGGAAGTTTCGTCTTGCGAGCACGTTCAAAAATTCGCTCCCAACGGCTCCTGTGGCCCCGACAATGGCAACATTGTATCTGGATTTTTTTTGCATGAAAACCTCTCTCCTCTGTGTTGACCGTGCCTAGGTATAGCACTGATCAAGGGAAGGCGGCTTCTAGCGTGTGAGGTATCATTTATCAATCTGGAAGTTTAATGACCCCATGTTCACTTTTGGATCAGGGTGACAACGTAGAATACCAATGCGAGGGCAGATTGATTTGATAGGCATCCGTGTATTCGATGTCAGTAAAAATATCCCAATTGGATCCAAAAAATATTTTGGTGCCACTCTTGTTGATGGTGGCAAAGGCTTCGGCAAAATAATTTACCGGCTGATCGGGGTTATACCCGTCTGACGTGTACGCATGCGTGTGTGCCAAGCGCCAAATACGGGGTGATGCCGTTAGTTCCAACAAGAACACCTGATTGTCCATCCATGAATGTGTTTGTCCTTCGGGAGGAACCTTGGCCCCATAGGTCGAAATGAGGGCCCACCCCGGCGTGGCAGAGCTGTTGCCAGACACATGAATCCCAATGTCGCTGTTGGTTCCAAATGGGATCGCCAACAGAGGTGTTGCGGTTCCTGTTGTCAAATCCGCCATTTCGATAAAATCGGTGCTGTTGTTTTGGTACACCATGACGTCCCTGCCATCCCGGGTTAGCGCCAGATCCATGTGCCCGTTGGCCCCGGTGGGCAAGACTGTTGCGGTAGCAAAGTCGCGCGAAAAGGCCTCGGCAGGCGGGGTGATCTCATCACCATCATTGTCCGAATCCTCGTAACCGATCACGCAGTGAGAACCGCTCATGTCCATGCTCACCCAGTTGATGCCGTCTTTAAAAGACGTTTTAATACCCACAAGCGTGTTGCTGTTTTTATCGTAAACAACAACAGCCACTGGAACCATATTGGTGTTTTCGACCAGCAGACACCAGTAACGGCGGTCTAGTGACGCGTCACCTTCTGTTTTGGTGGTGACGTATGCGGCATTGGGAAAATCCTGCCTAAAATCGCGTAGGGTTGTGGGCGTGTGTGTGGCAACATTGTAGGAGCGTAGCAATGTGCCATCGACATAGTAAAATACGTTGGGGTCTGTGGCGTCCCAACGGGGTTCCAGTTCTTCGCCTCCTTGCTCGATGAGTCCTGTCAACTGAGAGATCATCTCAAACGTATGGGCATTGTAGAGGAGCCAATCGCCGTTGTTGGCCCGCAGGAGCAGATGGGTGCCATCACTGTTTTCGGGGTCCGAACGCGCGTATTCATTTTCTATGCCCGGCCCAGCATATTCGCCGGTATTGGTGATGCGGGTGATGCGTGTTCCAAAATGAGTGTCGGTGATGGGGGTGCATTTGTTGGGTTTGGGAACACTTGCGGGCGCAAACAGCGCTGTGCCGATGATAAAATCAAATCCCTGTGCGGGTTCAAAAACATTGCCAACACTTTGGGCGCAACCGCCAACGCCTTCGCCCACACTGGTGTTCCCGTCGCCGACACTGTTCTGATCGGTGCCGGGCTGTGTTGCCTCACCGCAATGGCAGGCTATCATCAAGGTTAACAGTGTGACGAGACAAGTGATTGATAATTTTTTTTTCATAACGCTTTTTCCAACGTCATGCACGCCGCCAGTGGGTGTAAAAAATATTGCTGTACCCCGTTATTACACTGTTGCGCAAATCACACTCGCTCCATTAGGCATGATGAAAGGCAAATGACGAATTTTATTTACGCCCGCAGCTTTCAACAGCACTGCAATTTCTTTTTGACTGTATGCCGTGCCGCCATCAGTGCCGATTAACATGTTAAGAGCAAACAGGGCCGGAAAAAGCGGGCCGTCTTTGTTGTCATTCATCACAAATTCCTGAATCAGGATTTTGCCCCCGGGATTCAATGCCCGGACAGCCTTTTGGATCATCAACTGACAACGCTCTGGCGATTCAGCGTGCAGGATGTGCGATAAAAAAATTGCATCGTACTGACCTGGCAGGGGGTCTGTCAGGTAATTGCCTTCAATGAAGGAAACGCGTTTTTGCATTTTGAATTGGTTGATGTTTTTTTGCGCGTGTGCCTTGGCAAAACCCAAATCAAAAACAAAGGCCTTGAGCTGAGGGTTGTGCAGGCAAAAGTGGCAGGCATAAGTGGCTGGGCCACCGCCCAAGTCAAGGAGTGTCCGCATTTCCTTGAAATTGAGTTTTTTGGCAAGGAGTGGGGCCACGCGCAGACCTGTGGCGTTCATGGCCTGATAAAAGGCCGTGCGTTGTGCCGGGTTTTGGCTTGTCGCGCGATGACGAATGGCTTTGCCAGTGGTGACGGACTGATCCAGGTGGATCCAAGAGTGCATCAAATAATGATGATGCAACAAACTGGCCCCCAAATATTTTTTGGAATTCGAGCACAAGAAATTTTTGCTCACAGATGTGTTGCGGTATTGGTTGTTCTTCTTGATGAGCAGTCCTGCCGCCGCAAGCGCGTTCAGGAGTGGCTCAGTGCCGTGTTGTGAGGTTTTTGTTTTTTGCATCACAGCGACAAGCGTGGCAGACCGATCGCCAATGGCATCAAAAATGCCCAGCTTGACAGCCGTGTGCAAAGTGGCTGGCAACCACATGTTGCCAAGCTCAAGAATTTTTTTGGGGGACCAGACAATTGTTTTCGGCATGCTTGGTTGAATAGACTAAATAGGAAGGAAGTGGAAGAAGAAAACTCGTTTCAATAAAGAGATGACGCGTGAGAAGATTGATCTTCGCGTGAGGATGAGGTGAATCTACCGTAAAAAATTACGGAGTGGCAGGGGTTGACGACCACAGAATTGGAAAAAGCAATAGGGAAGGGTGTCGCATGTGATAGCATTTTTTTATTGTGTCGCAACAGGCATCTGCGTTAGAGGGCGGAACGCTTCGCTCTTTGATCTACGCCGAGCGGGCGAGGAAGAGTGACGAGGCGGCCCAGCCGAGGAACGAAAGCAATCCGAGGTGGGTCTGAGACAAGCGACGTTCAGGAGCGTAGACGAAGACAGCAGCTGAAAATATAAGCGTCAGCTGCTCTGAAAGGAAAATGGAAAATAGAAAATGGAGGAAATTTTTTTTCCGAAAAAATTTGGGTGATTAGCTCAGTTGGTAGAGCAGCTGACTCTTAATCAGCGGGTCGTGGGTTCGAATCCCGCATCACCCACAGTCGGCCGAAAGGCCGACAGAGCAATTGAGCAATAGAAAATAGATCAATAGAAAAAAGAACAGGGGTCAAAGAACAGGGGTCAAAGAACAGGGGTCAAAGATTGACAAGAGACAAGTTGCAAGCTGGGCTGCCAAAACCTTTTTCATGA
>CAZGMS010000247.1:0-19179 GCA_964526915.1 uncultured Nitrospirales bacterium | reverse complement strand
CCCACCCCCCCCCCCCGCCGCGCCCGGGCCCCCGGGGGTCGATGGGTTTACGGCCTGAATCAAAACAATGTGCCACTCCTGGTCGCGCAGGGGCGTTATCATTTCTATGAAGGACACGATCTCAAAATCATCACCTTGCCCATCCGCATGATGAAACAACTGGGAATCAAACACGTGATCCTCACCAACGCCGCGGGGACTGCCAACCCGTCATTCCACGCGGGTGATTTCATGCTCATCGATGATCACGTCAATTTTACGGGACATTCTCCACTCAGGGGCATCGCGAACGAAGAACTCGGTCCCTTGTTTGTGGACCAGAGCAATATTTACGACAGAGTCCTCAACGACAAACTCGAGAGCCTCTGCCAACAGAAACACGCCAACATCCCCGTTTGCCGCGGCGTTTATTGCTGCACGATGGGACCACAATACGAATCGGCGGCTGAAGTGCGCATGTTTGGCAAATTGGGTGTTGATGCGGTTGGGATGTCGACAGTGCCCGAGGCCATCGTGGCCCGCCAGTCGGGCTTGAAGATCAGCGGCATCACTTGTTTGACAAACTACGGCACAGGCCTATCGGACCAGCCCTTAAACCACGAAGAAGTTTCCGAGATGGGCAAAAAGCGAGCCCCACAATTCATGGTTTTGCTGAATGAGTTGGTGAGTTTACTTTGCTGAATACGTTTAAGACACGATAAAGAACGACACATTTGTCGTTCTTTACAACACATCCCACAGGTGCCGCGGAATGGGTTTTGATATGATCGACACAATGCCCAGCTCCTGTGCTCTCTTGATCACCGCAGGATTATCATAACACCCTGTGCACAGGTGTATGCGTCTGACCTTTTGCGATTTGAGGTATTCCACAATATCAAAACCATCCAAAGCGCTGTTCTCGAACTGATAATCCACCACAACCGTGGCAAAGTCGTTCAGGTTGAGCGGCCGCATCAGCAATTCTTCACCTTTCTCCAAAAGGACAACATTTTTCCCCCGCTTGGTCATTTCTCGGGAAAATTGTTTGCGGATTTCGACGTCGTCATCGATCACCAAGATATTGTCGGTGTCATCAGCGATAATTTGGGGCGCTGTCTGTATTTGCCCGCAAGGACCGGTCCCGAAGGGTTCTGTCCCGTACAATTCATTGGACATCTCCCTCATCAAATTGACAATTTCGCGATAATTCGTCTGGCTCATTTCAAACAATTGTTTGAAATCAGGATTTTCTGATTCACTGGTCACAGGGGAATCAAACAAGGCCTGCAGCACCGACATCTTTGACCTGATCTCGTGAAGAAAATCTTTTATTTTTCGGTTGTCCTGACTCATAGTGTCTCCTCATCCCGCAACGTGTAATAGACCTTGCTACGGCTCACACCCAATAAGCGTGCCGCTTCCGTGACATTCCCACCGGTGTTTTCAATCACTTTCTTGATGTATTCCTGTTCCATTTTTTGCATCACATTTTTGAGCGATTGATCAATTTTCGAAAACTTGAGTTCCGGCACAGCTTCATAGCTATTGGGGTCGAGCACAGACTTCTGTTCTGTCGCTGTCATCCATTGCGGTAAATCAGCCAAAACGATCTTGTCACCCACAGCCATGATGATGAGACTCTGCAAAACATTTTCGAGTTCGCGAATATTACCGGGCCATTTGTATTGCTTGAAAAACTCCAAAACGGCAGGGGACACCAATTTTTTTTGGTCCGCGCGACTGTGCTTCTTGATAAAAAAAGCCACAAGCTCGTCAATGTCCTCTTGTCTTTTTCTGAGCGGCGGCATCGTGAGCGACACCACGCGCAGTCTGTATAACAAGTCCTGTCGAAAATGATTGTTCCTCACTTCTTCCTGAAGATCGACATTGGTGGCCGCGATCACCCTGAACTTGACTTGAATCGATTGCGTGCCCCCCAGACGATAAAATTCTTTTTCCTGCAACGCCCTGAGGAGCTTGGCCTGCAGTTCCGGCCGCAGGCTGTTGATCTCATCGAGAAAGATATCTCCGCCATTGGCCAGTTCGAACTTACCCACCTTCTTTTTGCTGGCACCTGTGAAGGCCCCTTGCTCATAACCAAAAAGCTCCGATTCCAAAAGGTTGTCTGGAATGGCCGCACAGTTTACAGCGATAAATGGTCGCCGCACATCTTCTTCGAGCCCATGCAGGTGGCGAGCCAATAATTCCTTGCCCGTGCCACTTTCACCTTCGATGAGGACAGAGGCATTATAGCCTTTAAGACGCTTGGCGCTATCAAGCACATCCGTTAACGATTTTGATTTTCCGATGAATCCTTTAAGGGACTGACATTCGTTCATGTCTTCAATCAGGGCCTCATAACGATCCTTGATCTCCCGGTTCTTGAGCTGTTTTTCGACCACAGCCAGCAGATCCTCAGACGGGCAAGGTTTGCATATGTAATCAGAAGCACCATCTCTGATGGCATTCACAATGAGTTGTGGATCTCTTTCGCCAGACAACATCACGACATCGAGGTTCGGATGCAATTCTTTTATTTTATACAGGAGATCTATTCCATTCTCCTTGCCCAGCTTCACATCCAGAAACAGCAAATCGATCAACTGTGTTTCGAGAATCTTCAGCCCCTCCTCAAAAGACAAGGCTGTTGTCACCATATACTTTTTCTTGAGCACAGATTTTGTTGCCAACAAAAAACTGGGGTCGTCATCAATGCACAAAATATTAAATAACAACATTCGAACCTCCTCATTGAATCTATCCGTCTTCAGAGCAAAACACATGCCATTCTTTTTATAATAAAAAACGTCCTGTTAATAGCTAGTTGTTCAGATGTCATTGCATCTGACACAAAATCAGTCCAAATATTTTTACAATTGTGTTCTAATATTCGCACATGTGTCCAAATATTAGAACATGTGCCACATGTCAAGGTCGTATAAACACAAAATCTACTACAAGGTTAAAAGGAGTTTTTCTCAAAAATAGAATATTGGCGTTTTTTTGTCGTTTTGATTCACATACGCAAGCAAAAACATGCCGGTAAATCGATTATTATACAACAATATCAATCTGTTGTGTTTGTTGACACAAAAATGTCTGTGGCAAGCTTCTTGCTAGTTAATAGTAACGTGCGCATCATCTACAACAGAGAAGACCCACAGCACAACGATTTCAACATAAACCTGCTAAGGGATTTGAAGGTATTAACCCAACCTTTGTCGGCGGCTGACCAAGCCGCCTTCCTCTCAGACATTACCGAATTTCTGCAATCATCGCCATCCCGTGACAACCTTGTTTTTGAGTCTGCAGACAAACTTGCCGAGGCCCTCAAGCAACATGTCTCTCGTTTTGGGGGCCTGTATGTTCCAAAATATTTTCAGCAGGTTGTCACGCAGGCAAGGCGCCTTGAGGAACACGTGTTCGAAATTCGCGCCGTGGAGGGCGGTTTGTTTTACAATTTCTATCCTATCGGCCATCAACCAGGCCACCTGGCCGACAACGCCTCTGCCCGTAGCACCGATGTATTTGTGTGCCCAGAAAGATCGCGCACCATCTACACCACCACCGAATTTGATTTTTCTGATATCCCGTATGATTTCTTTTTCCCCCCCAATGCCGTTCTTAAGTTTAATGGCAACGACGTTGTTTCCATCATGTCCTCATTGCCCCAGATAGATCCTAAAGAGAGACTGTCGGTCCTGCAACGCATGATGTCACTAGCAACAACTTCATCGGTCGCCCTTCAATCAGACGCTCTTCAATCTGATCACAAACAGAATTTTCTGGCCTATGCCGCACTACTGAAAAGTCTTTCCGGGCATTTCACCCTGACAAAGGATCTTGCCATCAGTACACTTGAGAGGGTGGAAAACATGTATCAGCGCTGTCGCCATGAAATGCGGCACCCCGCCTTTTACGAAACAACCGGCATCACACAAGCAGAGACCCTGCTGAAGCAACATCCCGAATTTGGCAAAGTGGCCTACATTGAAGGCATCGCCCAGCACATCGCGCAGGCGGGTCCTGCCTTCGAGCTTCTGGGGGCCATCACCCCCGCTGGGCTGGAAAACCCTGAGGCCGAACTTGTCCATACTTTGATTTCCGTGCATTACCTCACCAGCACGCAGCTGGCACATATCATTACCCTGATTGATGCCACCCACCTGCCGCACCTGAGTACCCTGCAACAACTGGCAGGACTCAAGTTCGAGGACATCTGCCATGTACTCGAACTCGACGATCACGAAAGCACCTTTCTTTTTGGCGGAGAAACGTATCGTGGCTACAACGTGGCACAAAGCCATCTGGCCTACATCAGCGACAAAAGCGCCAGCGGCAGACACCACGACTACGCGCAGGCCGTCATCAAAAAATACGGGCTCGGTGACAAAATCACTCCCGCAATGGTGTTGTCACTCATCGTCATCGAATCAAACGCCCAGAACGATAAGGTCAACGAAAGCGCTGATCGCTTTGGGCTCACACAAATTGGCTGGGACGCGTTCGCAGAAACGCAAAGACTGCTCACGGGTCGACCAGACAAACAGATTGTGGGCATCAACAAAAACAACCTCAAACAATTTGTCCTGGGATCGGGAAAGGTCACCATCACCTACAAAGATGGCCACAGTGAAACCATGACCAAGGAAAAACTCAACATCACGATTGGCGCCCTCTACCTGCACAGATGCCTGACACACTACAACCCCACCGGAAGCATTGCCCTGGCGCTGGCCAATTATAACTGGTCCGATACCAACATGATATATTATCACATGCCCTATTATTTTGGCATCACAACCTCACCGTTTTCCAATAGACGCGGGCAACTGCAAACACACACGGCATTGGATCGTCAACCCCTCGAGTACATTGCCAAATATCTGGTCCTGCAACAGATGTTCAAGGATACGATTTTCGCTCAAGCCATCAAAAAAGAAGATGAACGCAAGCGAAACCTCGTCCTCGCCGCTCTGTAAAGGGCATCTCTAAATAACACCAGCCCTCACTTGACAGCACGTCTTCCAAAAGACTAAATAAACCGCAAATCCGCTTTGTACGCCATCTCCAAAAGGGATGACAACTTCACAAAAACACAGAAAGACACTGATATGAAGGATATGAAAATTACCGATTTCATCAAAACACATTACCGCCATTTCAATGCCGCCACTCTTGTTGACGCCGCAGAGGCCTACAAACAACACCTCAACCAAGGCAATAAGATGTTGGTCACACTGGCTGGCGCCATGAGCACAGCAGAACTGGGCATCAGTCTGGCCGAAATGATCCGTCAGGACAAAATACACGCCATTTGTTGTACCGGCGCCAACCTCGAGGAAGACATTTTCAACCTGGTGGCACACGAACACTATGTTCGTGTCCCCCATTACCGCGACCTCACTCCTCAGGACGAACAAAAATTACTCGATCGACACCTCAACCGCGTAACCGACACCTGTATCCCGGAAGAAGAGGCCTTCAGACGACTCGAACACACCGTGCTTGCTGAATGGACCGGCGCTGAAAAAAACAACCAACGATTTTTTCCACACGAATTCATGTTCCGCATGCTCAGAAGTGGCGCTCTCAAAAAATATTATCAGATCGATCCCAAAAATTCCTGGATGATCGCCGCCTGCGAAAAAAACCTGCCCCTCTTTGTCCCCGGGTGGGAAGATTCCACCTTGGGCAACATCTTTGCCGCCCACAACATTGACGGTTCCATCAAAAACCCGCACGTCGTGAAAACAGGTATTGAATACATGATGGAGTTGGCCCGTTGGTACACGGAAACAGCCCCACAAACCAGCATTGGTTTTTTCCAGATTGGTGGCGGCATCGCGGGTGACTTCCCCATCTGTGTGGTGCCCATGTTACATCAGGACCTTCAGAGATCGAGTGTTCCACTCTGGGGCTATTTTTGCCAGATCAGCGACAGCACAACTTCTTATGGTTCGTATTCTGGCGCTGTCCCCAACGAGAAAATCACGTGGGGCAAACTGGGCATCGACACACCAAAATTCATCATTGAATCAGACGCCACTATTGTCGCACCATTGATGTTCGCCTACATCCTGGAGCAATGATAATGACATCAGCATCCTATGTTACTGCAACGCGATAAGAAGCAAGACCCTATCGATGCCGCTAAAGTACGCATTGAAGCAGAATCAGTTTTAGAAATGGTTTTGTTGGTTATCAAATCGGAAACGCAAAATCAAACGCAGAGATCCCTTCCCGAAGAAAGCAGACTCAAAGGATTGACTGAAGATCTTAAAAGCGCTGTGACTGGTGGGGACACCTGTAAAATGAAAGAATCCATAATGGCCATTGATCATTTTATGGCCTCTTGCGGTGAACAGATCAAGCAAGACATTGAGTCTGCTTTGCCGCGCAAAAAAATTTCGTGAACCTCAAAGCTTTTCATTACGATCTTCCTGAAGAACTCATTGCCAAATACCCGTGCGACCGTCGTGATGAATCGCGACTCCTCCTTTTGGACAAAACAACGGGCAAAACAACGCACACCATTTTCAAAGACATGGCGACTCTTTTCAACAAGGGGGACGTGCTGGTCTTCAATAATTCACGTGTGTTCCCCTGCCGACTCATCACCAAGAGAAAAGGCGGGGGGAAACAGGAGATTTTTTTGGTGAGGAAGGTTGAAGACAAAACTCGTCGATCGTGGATCGTGAATCGTGGATCGAGTATTAATAATATCGCCATCATAAAACGACACACCTCAGACACGACCTCCAACCAGTTTGCCAACCAAATTTCAAAGAACACAGATGTCCCACTAACCGTTCGATCAGCGATTCACGATTCTCGATCCACGATCCACGAGTTTTGGACCATCCTCATCAACGTCAGCAGAAAAGTGCGGGAAGGTGACGTGTTTGATTTTGATGATTTCACGATCACCATTTGCGACTCTGCGGGCGCCGAAAGACTTGCTCTCATTGAGTTTGAAGGCAAGCTCATGCCGCTTTTGGAAAAACACGCCACAGTCCCTTTGCCTCCCTACCTCAACAGGGTCGCAGATGAAACTGATCGCACCAGGTACCAAACCATCTACGCCTCACAGAACGGCTCCACCGCCGCTCCCACAGCGGGCCTGCACTTCACACCAGAATTGATGGACACACTCAAGGAACGAGGCGTTATCATGGCGAACGTCACTCTGCATGTGGGGCCGGGAACATTTTTACCCGTTCGCGTCGACAACATCGAAAATCACAAAATGCACTCAGAATGGTTCTCTCTGTCTGATCAGGCAAGCCAGATCATCAATCAGGCAAAAAAAGAAGGACGACGTGTCACGGCAGTCGGGACCACCACAACGAGGGTGCTCGAATCGCTTGGCCTGCCCCTGCGTCCCGCGACCGACAACACCAATATCTTCATTTATCCGCCGCACACCTTCAAAGTGGTGGATCGGCTCATCACTAATTTTCATTTGCCTGAGTCCACACTCCTCATGCTGGTCAGTGCTTTTGCCAATAGGGAAATGATCCTGAACACGTATCGTGAAGCCATCGAAAAAAAATACCGCCTGTTTTCTTACGGCGATGCAATGATGATTTCGTGAATCGTGGATCGTGGATCGTAGTTCGAGTGTTATCAGACCATTGTCATTCCAGTGTAAGCTGGAATCCAGAATTGTTTTAAATATGGATCCCTGCCTGCGCAGGGATGACACAGACTTCCACGATCCACGATCCACGATTCACGATTCACGATCCACGATTTGCAATATGCTCCGCCGTTCTCGTGGCCAGCGCCATGATGGTGATTTGAGGATTGACCCCAATGGAGGTGGGAAATACGCTGGCATCGGCAATGAACAAACCCCGCACACCGTGAAATTCCCCAAAACCATTGACGACGGAATTCTCGGGACCAGAGCCCATCTGCGCCGTGCCCATCACGTGAACAGTCATCAGTTCCAAATCACTCTTGCGAAAGCGCTGTGCAAATATTTTGGGAATGTCTTCAACGCGCCGGATTTCGTGCAAACCAGCAAGCGGTAAATAACACTTTTTGGCCCCCGCCGCAAAAAACACCTCCGCCAGCAAGGCCGCTCCACGAAGGCATTGGCGAAAGTCTCTTTCGTTCAAACAGTAAGTGGGAACCACTGTGTCCAGTGGGCCAGTGCGAACATGCCCTGATCCCGAGTCTTCGATCAAGGCGGCCCCCAACACCATGTGATTCAGCTCCTCTTTGAGCACACGCAACATGTGATTGCCTTCGAGAGGCATGGAAAGGGCAATGAGTCCGGGTGCCGCAAAATTCACCCCCATCAGGATCCCTTCATCGTGGAATTCCGTGATCTGATACCCCTGATTCACACCATGCCAGGCCCGGACATCCTCATCAAAAATCCCCACCACCTTCATGTTGGGGTGGACCAGCAAGTTGCTTCCCAACAGCCCTGCCCGATCACGCAAGCCACTTTTTTTCAACAAAGCCGGGGTTTGGATGGCGCCCCCACAAACAACGACCGTCTTCGCCCTGACTCTGAGTTTAAATTTTTTCTTTTTCGTTTCAGGGTCTACGAACCACCCTGTCACGCCAGCCACCTCACCCTCTTTGGTCAACACCTTATGCACACGACAATTTGTAAACAATTCCCCGCGACTGGCAAGAAAGTTTGGAATATAAGCCAACGCTGTTGATTGTTTGGCACCCAAAGGGCATCCGGTGATGCACATATTGGCCCCCACACAACCCTTGGCTGATCGTATGTTGGCATGATAACGATAGCCCAATCGCTCGGCCCCCGAACGCAACAGCTCTGAATCACGGTTAACCGCTTCGGGTAAAATCGGCGTGGCATTGATTTTTTTTTCGACACGTTCAAAAAACGGTTCCAGATTTTTCAGAGTGAGGTCTTTGAGGTTTCTTTCCCACTGCCATCTTTTGAGGACCTTCTCGGGGGTCCGCCAGCACATGGCCCCGTTCACCGTGGTGCTCCCCCCCACACAGCGGCCTTCTGCGTACATGATGTTGGGATTTCCAAAAATCACCCCAGCCCCACCGTCGCGATACAAATGCGCTGTGGACCAGACCGTGTCATCGACCTTGAAATCTTTGGTTTGAAAAAAAGAACCTTCTTCAATCATCACCACAGAGAGTCCTGCCTCAACCAATTCTGTGGCCACCACGGCACCGCCCGCACCAGAGCCCACGACACAAACATCGCAATCAAGCTCAATGTTTTTCTGAATGTTTTTGAATGAATGAAGCATGATGACACACCAATAAAACGCTGTGGCGCAATATGACGCAGGGCTCTCGGCTTACAGTCAACAGCTCACTGTCAACGGCCAGAATCTGGCTGTTGTCTGTTGGCCGTAGGTCGTCAGCCTTTTTTCGTCCTTTCGTCCTTCGTCCTTTCGTCCCTCGTCCTTCGTCTCTCCTCAACGTGCCCGTTTGGATCATAGCCAATATACTTCCACACATCGGGGTGGGAAAAATAACTGATCATCACCAGCCCCCTGATCCCTGCCATCATGTTCCTAATGATCCCCGAGCGGCTTTGCAGGCACCGATCCAGAAATTCCTGCTGTTTTTTTTGCTCTAAAGCCACAAAACGTTTAAAACCATAACCCCAAAACAACACACTCAGGTCAAACAAATACAGCCCCACAATAAAGCCCCGCCTGAATAACGTTGGAAATTCCCTGACCGTCGCGTGACATCTCGTAATGAGCGACTGTTCTTGATGGGTAACACGAAGCCCTTCGGGTTCCACGATCAGGGCCGCACCGATGGCAACCAATATCAATCCCGCGCGTTTGGGCAGTGCCTCATTTTTAGCAACCATCATGATTACCCTTTAGGGCACCTCAACAAGTCCATCAGCGCCCTGCTAATTTCTTTTTTTCGCTCCTGCGATAAAAAAACGCCACAACGAGGAAGTACACAATCATCACACCCACGGCCCCATTCATGACTAGCGACAGGGGATTCTCGGGCCCAAATAGCGAAATCGCTTTCCCACTCAGATATGCCTCATTGGTCCCAAGAACGGCATAACGATCAAAGAGCTTAAGGATCAGCCAGGCCTCAACGGCAATTAATCCCGCCATGAAAAACAACCAAAACAAAAAGGACACCCTGCGCAAATCGCGCCCCAAATAAAATCCAAAAATGACGGGAAAATAATAGAGAAACACAAACAAATACACGTATTCAGACGGGGTATTGTGGCTATCTTTTAAAAAATACATCCACATCCAGTCAGGATACAACCTGATAGCCCAAACGACAGCCACATTAAAAACTGTAGCAAAAACAACGGCGTGCCACAGGTATGGATCGGCAAAAACAGTCCCTTGCCTAAGTCTGTGTGAAAAAACGGCAAACAAGGCCCCAAAAAGGATCATGATGGGTAAATCAATGATAAATGTCTGCCTACCCTCCTCAGAGAGTGTCGATTTAGACACTCTCCCCAAAGAACATAACCGAATGCATGCGCCTTAAGCGTTTTTCTTCTCAGTTTTTTGTGTAGACGATGGGGGAGTTTTAGGTTCGAATGTGAGTTTGGTCAATAAAAAAAGAAAAACAAAAAATGGCAGCTCATCTGCCGAATTTAGGTTGAACCTTTTTTTGAGCAGACCTATATTTTGCGCCTTGAAAACACACACCGCTATCATCGCCCTTTTCGTTTGTTTCTTTCCGCTGTTGGCACTCGCGACGGATACACAACAAGTGAGTTTTTACGTTATTCAACCCGGTGGTGACGGTTCGACGGAAGAGGCAAAACCCTATCTTCTGGAATTTTTTGATTACCTCAGGGAACAGACGGGAACCTCCTTTGATGGTCTCTACATCAACTCAAAAAATGAAGCGGTCACTGCGTTGCAGAACAAGGGTGTTCAGTTGGCCATCGTCAGTCCCGAGTTCATTGCGACCTATCGGGACCGTTTTAATTTCATTTCTGTACTCAAAACCATTCCCATTTATTCATCGGGCCCGTATGAAAAATATTTCATCATGACCAATAAAGCGACCAACCTGATTGATCTGGCAGATCAAAATACAAAGGTGAGTCTTTACACCTCGGGGGATTACGATGGCGCGTTTCTAAACAATGTCATCTTTGGCGAAAACGAAATGATCAAAAAGATTTCCTGGCAGATGATACAATCACCCGATGTGTTAAATATCATCAAGGAAATCGATGCCGGAAAAACCAATACTTTTGTTCTGCTGACAGGTTACGAATTTTCGGTGATTCAACAGCTCAAGCGATCAAACTCTCTGCCCTCGTTGCAACTTGTTTTTTCGTCCACGGAACTTCCCAGTAGCCATGTGGTGACGCTCGGTAGCGGCAACACCTCTTTGCTGGGTACGCTCAAGACCGCTCTCGTCAACATGCCCAACTCCCTCAAGGGAAACATGATCCTCAAACATTTGCGGCTCAAGGGATTCGCAGAGTAACGTCTCATGACTCAAGCCCAGAAAAAGAAATACGCGATCGGCCTGGATATCGGTGGCACCAAAATCGAGGCCGCGATCGTCAGCAGTGTCGGTGAGGTATCCCACACCATCCGAATCCCCACACCGTTGGACCCACGCATCCTCAAGGAGGCGCTCTGCCAGATCACTGACGACTTGCGCAAACTTCACGATATCGTCGGCGTGGGCCTCAGCATCCCGGGAAGTCTTGATCCTCAAAGTGGGATCTTGCGCAACGCACCCAATTCGCCCAGCATCAACAATACCGATTTTTTCACCCAGCTCAAAAAAAACTTTCCCCTCGACATTAAAATTGAAAATGACGCCAATTGTCTTGTCATCGGCGAATATTTATTTGGCGCGGCCCGGGGCCTGGACCACGCTGTTGGGTTGATCATGGGAACGGGTTTTGGGAGCGGCGTGATTGCACGCAAACAGCTGATCACCGGTTCACAAGGTTTGGCGCCTGAGTGGGGACACACAGTCATCAAATACGATGGCCGCACCTGTCATTGCGGAAAAAGGGGTTGTGTCGAAACCTATCTGAGCGGGACGGCCATCTTGACTCGTTATCATTCTGCGGGAGGGTCTGAAGACATCAAAACCACGCAAGATGTGTTTCGCACGCGTGCCAAGGATAAGGTAGCCAGCAAGGTCATCGAGGAAACCATGCGCCTGTTTGCTGTCGTGATCGGCAACATTGTTTCAGCGTACGACCCTCAAATCATCGTTCTTGGCGGGGGATTGTCTTTACAGCCCATTTACTACAAGCAACAGGAACTCATTCAAAAACAAATTTTTGGAAGTCAAAAAACACCCCTCATCAAACCAGCCATGTTCGGCGACGCCTCAGGCAAAATCGGCGCCGCCGCATTGTTCTTTTGAAATACCATTATCCCGCCGCTTGCCCTTATTTAGTTTCAGCCTTGACGACAGCAATTGAGAGCCAAATGGTCTCATTCACAAGCCTGACCTCGATGCGCGTTTGCCCATCTTGGGTTAGATAAAGTAATAATTCACCATGTGTTTTTGTTTCCAGTGATTTCATTAGTGCCTCAATGTTTTTCTGTTGTTTCCACTTCTTTCAACAATTTTCCAACAATCTGATCAGCTTTCTGTAAATTTTGTGGAATGCCATATTCACCAGTTTCATAGGCTTTGGCCAACGCCCATAGTGTGTCTACATCATTTATTGCTGCTGATTCTTTGGTAAGATCGACAGTTTTCAATAAAGTTTGAACAGTATCTTTGTCGTACAGATTTTTTACAAATTGAATTAGTTTGGCTGTTTTCTGTTCTTCACTATTTGTAAAATAATATTCAGAACTAGCGTGGTTATACACAAATGAATTTAATATACTATCTGCCAAATCTTGTTTGTGTTCATTTTCGAATTGTTGAAAATCGATTACAAACACATGTTTTTCATGAGCACATATTTTTAAATCCGCCTCAAATCCGGGTTTATTATATTTGATAACAGCAACCCTTTGATCACCAACCGTAGTTGTGTCAATATTCAGAATTTTCCCAGTACTTTTTATTTTTTCTACAACATATTTAACAACCGAATCCATGTCACTTTTTGCCGTTTTTTTTGTAAACACATCTGTTACGGTAATAAGACCTTTCCCATATGACGTAGGATCTATCATTAATGTGGTTTCTATAACATCATCGGACAAGGCTACTGCATCGCCCATATATCTGATTTCATAGTAAACTGGAGATTCCGGAAGTTTGATTTCATACACTCGGTTTGGTGGCCAATGTTTACCCCAATCCTTCACATGTTCGAATTTTACATTGTTAAACATTTCTCTAAATTCTTGTTCATAGTCACCAAATTTTTCTGTGTCGGCAAATGCTGTAATCAGATAAATTTGTTCGTCATATTCATAGACACCTGTTTGGGCTCTAATTTCTTTTTTGTAAATGTATGCCTTACCATCTAATAGGTACTTAAAATAATTGTGTCCCTTTAGCGTGACGGGTTCTTGCCTTTCACGGATATTGCCTCTGAATTTTACTAAAACCTCATCTAAGTGTGCATATACATCATCGAGAATGTTTTGATTCCTCCTGGCAAGACGGCTTACATAAACAGTCGTACCCAAGATAAGTTCTTTTGGCGTTCCTGGCACTCTTCTAAATTCTGCTATTACATTATCGTTCACGAATACCGCAAATGGATATCTCTCCCATTGTTTTGATAATTTAATTACAATATCTGCCTTGTTAAATCTATATTCCGAAATGTTGTCGAACAAATCATGTCGTTTGACATTCGAATTGTTGTGCGGCGCTATAGAATCAGTCAAACCAAACAAACCCTTATTGAAAGGGAACATGGTCATACCATATTGTAAATAGGCCTTTGTAAGCTGTCTATAATTCAGGTGTAAATAACATAGAGCAACCCTGAAAATTGGGGGCAAAGAATATTCACTATGAGCTAACAAAAAATTATCACTATTCATTGTCCTGTTTATTGCTTGCTCACGATATTCCTTCAAGGCACGCTGTATATCTCCTGTTGATAAAAAATAGAATGCCCGTACAGAATTACTATCATCATCATCTGGCACTTCGTCCAATAAAGATCTAGCAGCATTAACGTCACCCTCCATCAAATACATATGAGCAAGTTGAATTTTATATTCTTTTTTCTCAAGTATTGTATCTGCTTTCAATAAAGATTCGATACTATCCGCATAATCGCCTGTGGCAGCTTGTACAGCACCCAACAAGGCCCACATATCAGAATTTTGCGGGGCCAGCCCGATCGCTTCATTAAGTTTTTTCTTTGTATTTCGCAAATCGCCTCTTGCTATGGCGACTGTGTATTCAGAAATAATTCTTTTGAGCCTGTAATATTTGAAGAAAGAATGAGTGCCTGCAAAGGAACCCAACAATAATACAAACACTGTAATTGCAACAATTTTCTTACGGTTTCTGAAAAACCATTTTTTTATTAAATAAACCAAGGATCTTTTTCTAGCGATAACAGGCTTGTTCAGTAAATAATTTTGAATGTCATTTTGTAATTCCGCGACGTTTTTATAACGAAGATTCACATCCTTGTTGATTGCTTTAACTAATATTCTGTTTATGTCGGCGGGTAACTTCCTGCAATATTTCTTTGGATTCTCTGGCGGCTCATTTGTAATCTTAATCAACAGCTCACCATATGATTGTCCTTGATACGGAAGATTTTGCGTAATCAGTTCATAAAAAACCACCCCTAAAGCATAAACATCTAATAAAATATCTGATCGAGCCGCACCATTTAGCAATTCAGGAGCAGAATAGACAGGAGTACCCAAATACTCCCCTGTTAATGTCATGCCCATTTCGTTAACATCACGACTTAAGCCAAAATCAAGTATCGTTGGTTTGCCATATTGATCGATAATAATATTTGATGGCTTTATATCCCTGTGTATTATGCCTTGTTCATGCGCATAAGAAACCGCATCACAGACCTGTATCATCAAATCACAACACAGCCGAAGAAAGTCACTACCAGTTTTTAATCCCAGTTGGTTACCCTCGATGACCTCCGACTGAGAACCACTTAAGATCATTTCTTCTTTGAATTTTTCCGTGCCAACTTCTTCAATTTTTTTGATAATTTTGTCTAGAGAAACGCCACGTACGTAATCCATGATAATATAGGAATAACCTTCTTCTTCGCCCACATCGTAAATTTGCACTATGTTTTCATGCTTAAGTTTTGCGATTGATTTCGCCTCTTGCTTAAAACGGGCCAGAAAGCGGCTTTCTCCGGGCATTTTTCTAATCACCTTAATTGCCACTTCGCGGTTGAGTGCAACCTGTTTTGCTAGATAAACAATGCCCATCCCCCCTTGTCCCAACACCCTGACTAATTCACAACCTCCAATTATTTGTCCTGCACGCAAATTTGGACAATCACCAATATCTTGATGATGAATAATACCCATTAATCGTTTGTAAGCCGCAATTTTTTTGTTAAGTTCTTCTTGATAATTGGGGTAGGTTTTTATCAGAGGTGTAAAATCAATTTCGATCTGATCGCTATGCTCTGCCAGGAATTCTTGAAATATTTTGTTTATTTCTTCATTCATTGGTCATGATATCAGTCAATTTGTCAATGGCCCTGGCATACTGCATGCGCGCCGCATCTTCGGAACAATCAATGACCCCCGCAATGTCCTTAAAAGCCATACCCTCGTATTGTCGCATGACAATAATCTCTCTTTGAGCATCGGCCAATTGATCCATAGCACATTCAAGGTGCAAAACATCATCTTTAAACTGCACTTGTACACTGGGCCTATACATACTCTTAGCGGGAAGGTTACCAATAACCGAACGGTCATTTTCACTGTTTTTTGGTTTTTTTATTTCTTGATTAAAATCTCTTTTGCCCGCGTTATGATAATCAGCCAAATCCCTGATCTCATTTTGAACGAGTTTGCTGATCCAATGCAAAAAAGACGCCTCATCCTTTGGTTCAAAGTCCTTGAAGCCCTTTATAGCCCTGATCATAACCTCTTGCACGATGTCCATTGATTCTGTCTTTCCCCTGAGCTTGCAACCAAGCCGCATTCTGACAATACGAAGAACGCGCTCCATATATCTATCCAATAGCAAATTAAGGGCCGCATCCTCACCAGCTTTTGCTTTATTCACCAAATGGATTGTCGTTTTTATGCCCTGCTCCATATTTATGTGATTTCATAGAGTTACATTTTTTTCAATTTATTTTGTTCGGTTCCTATCGATTACCCGCTGTGTAAACCAAGAGGGGTTATTAACAAACAGAAAAGGAGAGCATATGAAAAAAACACTTATGATCACAACATTGGCAATTTCAATGTTAATCAACACGGCGGTTTTTGCAAAAACTTCTACTGCAAATTCAACTGACAAACAAATCAACAGACCAGAAATCGTGAGAGGTGCTGATTATTACGCTTATGTTAATGTAAGGAGCTACTACAGAAGTAATGGCACTTATGTCGCGCCACATATCCGAACGAACCCTGACGGTTATCGCTGGAATAATTTCAGTTCATCAAATGAAACTGCTTCTAAAAATGATAAATACGCCTACGTGCATGTGCGAGGTTATTACAGAAGCAATGGAACCTACGTGAATCCACATATTAGGTCATATCCAGACGGCATCAAATGGAACAACCTGAGCTCGTTTAACGAAACAAAACACAGCAACACCATCTATAACCCAGATTCTCAAAAAATATTTTCTCAGTTGGTTTAAGCAGTAATCAAAGCGTCCCGGTAAATAACTGGGGCGCTTTTTCGCATTCCATTTTACGAACACGAGGACAACTGTATGAAAAAAATCATCGTAACAATAATTTTTGGCCTAGTGTTGGCACTCAGCACAAGTGAAACCCAGGCACACCCCGGCAATATAGACCCATCAGGCTGTCACACATGTTACACAAACTGTCCCTCTTGGGGTTTGGCCTATGGGGAATACCATTGTCATTGAAATATTCTTGATAACCATTAACCCGTAGGATCGGTGACCGTCAAAAACTTAAAGCGCCTGAAATCACCATCTGCCGTAATGATTTCCTTGATGCTATTTTCGTAAAGCATGGCCGCTATGTGACAATCATGAATGAAGTGCCCCCGGGTGTATCCAGAAATTTCCAACACTTTCTGAAGGGCCTGCCCGTGCGCTGTCCCTTCGTTAAGAATGCGCGCGCTGGGAAAGGAGAACACTGTTTTGATGAATTCAAAGGCCTGTTGCCAAGAAACCGGTTTTTCAAACGCCCTGGGATCGGTCGTGATGCGAATAAACTCGTAAAACACTTGCCAAGAAATTGAGAAATCCCTTTGTCCATCAAGAAACGGGGCCAAATGCTGTTTAACCTTTTTATGAAAGGGCGATTCTTGGTTGGCCAGGTAAACCCAGATGTTAGCATCGATAAAAGGGATCAAACTTTTTCCTCCCAAGATTCGTACAATCGTGTGCGGGAAGAAATGTCAGCACGTTCTTTTCCCAATTTCAGCAGAGAAAGAGAAGGCACTTCTTTCTCGATTTTTTCCACTTTTGCCAGGCCAAGCAAAAGAAGTTCCGCAATCGCTTCCTTGAGGGTTTTCTGCATCCTCTGTGCCCTGGCACGCACGCGCGCCAAGATGGGTTCATCGAGACAAATGGTTGTTCTGTTCATACGCATATTAGCATAACACAATTATGCATTTATGTCAAACCAGCTCTTTGAGCCTGCGCAAAACCTCTTCCTTGCCCCACACCTCGATCAAATCAAACGCGCCGGGACTGACGTTCTGACCAGAGAGGACCACACGCACAGGATTGGCGACCTTGCCCATTTTGACGTTGAACTCCTGCATGATTTTTTCGAAAAGCGCATGGACAGTATCGTGATTCAACTCAGATGATTTTTCGAGCTCCTCACAAACCCGTTTGATAATGGGCAGGGTTTCGGCATTAACATTTTTACTGATTGCCTCAGCATTTGCGGGGACATCAGTAAAAAATAATTTGATGTAATCGGCCAGATCCTTGATCGTGCGCGCCTTTTCGAGTGACAAATGAATGGCCTTGATAAGCTTGGCCTCATCATCGACTTCGATCCCTTCTCGGGTATAAAATTCTCTCACTAGTGGCGCCAAATCTTCTGGCCGTGATTGCCGAATGTACAACCCGTTGAGCCAACCCAGTTTATCAAAATCAAACACAGCCGCCGCCGTAGAACAGGCCTCCAAACCAAAGGCAGAAATCATCTCCTGTTTTGTAAACACCTCCTGATCACCGTGCCCCCAACCCAGCCGCACCAGATAGTTTACAATCGCCTCTGGCAAATACCCCAAATCCTTGTACGCCATCACACTCATGGCACCGTGGCGCTTGGACAATCTTTTTTTGTCGGCCCCCAAAATGAGTGGCAAATGCGCAAACTCAGGAACATCCAGCCCAAGCGCTTTGTAAAGCTGAACTTGACGGAACGTGTTGCGCAAGTGGTCATCGCCTCTGATCACCAATGTGATCCCCATAGCGGCATCATCCACAACAACCGACAAATTATATGTGGGAGCACCATCAGTCCGTTTGATGATCAGATCATCAAGCTCTTTTCCTTCGACTTTCACTTCGCCCTTGATTTTATCGTGAATGATGATGGTCTCGTCGTCATTGGAATAAAAGCGGATACAGTGCGGTTCTCCCGCTTCGATGCGCCTTTTCCGTTCGTCTTCACTCAAATGATAACAGGCCCGATCATAACGAAATGTTTCTTTGTCTGCCTGTGTGGCCTCTCTTTGTGCCGCAATTTTTTCGGCCGAACAAAAACAGGGATACGCTTTTCCTTCGCGCACCAGCCGCTCCACGGCCTGATTGTAAAGATCAAACCGCTTGGTTTGATAATAAGGGCCCTCGTCCCAATTGAGCCCCAGCCAGGTCATGCCATCCAGAATGGCTTTTATGGATTCATCGGTAGAGCGCTCAAGATCGGTGTCTTCGATGCGCAGGATAAACTTGCCACCATATCTTTTGGCCAATAAATAATTATACAGTGCGGTGCGTGCGCCGCCAATGTGCAAATAACCTGTGGGGGACGGGGCAAAGCGGGTGATGATTGGTTTTTGGTTCATAAAGTTCTCGTTTCGTAATAAAAGCTCATTAAAACGTGCCGGGGAAAAAGATCAAATTCGAAAAAAAGGGGGGGGGTTTGGGGCGCCCCT
>CAZGMS010000246.1:0-28243 GCA_964526915.1 uncultured Nitrospirales bacterium | reverse complement strand
CCCAGCGTTACCCGCACCACGCGCGCCACATCATTGGCACGCAATCGCTTGGTCATTACACTGGCAACAGAAATTGTCGCCCCCTATATTGCCCCCGACAGCCCGCTCGCTGCATTGCTTTCCGAGATGAATCCATGATGCTCAAGTCGCCCATTAAAGGATCGCCTGATATGAAAGAAAACCAAATCATCGAATGGAAGCAATCGTGGCGCGATGAATATCTGAAGTGGATATGCGGCTTTGCCAATGCGCAGGGCGGCACGTTGGTGATCGGAAAGAATGATAAGGGCGAGGTGTTGGGCGTGGCCAATGCGGCGAAGTTGCTGGAGGATATTCCCAATAAGGTGCGGGATATTTTGGGCATGGTGGTTCCGGTGAATTTGCATAGCGATGACGGTAAGGACTGGCTGGAAATTGTGGTGGAGGCTTACCCCAGCCCCATCAGTTACAAGGGCGAGTATCACTTTCGCAGCGGCAGCACGAAGCAGGAATTGAAGGGTGCTGCGCTGGAAAAATTCCTGCTGCAAAAGCGGGGCTGGCGTTGGGACGGTGTGCCGATGCCGGGGTTTCACGCGGATGATTGCAGTGATGCGGCTTTCAAGCTATTCAAGTCCAAGGCAGTTAAGAGCGGGCGCATGAGTGAAGAGGTGCTGGCCGATGACAACGATTCCCTGCTCGAAAATATGGAGCTCAAGGAAGGTAGTTATCTCAAGCGCGCGGCGACCTTGCTGTTTTACGATCAGCCGGAAAAATTTGTCAGCGGTGCATACATAAAAATCGGTTTCTTCGTGACTGACGACGATTTGCGTTATCAGGACGAGATCCACGGCAACTTGTTTGAACAGGTCGAGAAGGTGCTGGAAATTCTGTTCTCCAAGTATCTCAAAGCCTATATCAGCTATGAAGGTCTGCAACGAATAGAGGCCTTCTTGTTTCCTTATGCGGCCTTGCGCGAGGCGTTGCTGAATGCGGTGGTGCATAAGGATTACAGCAGCGGGATACCGATTCAGATCAGTGTGTATCACGACAAAATCGTGCTCTGGAGTTCGGGGCAATTGCCGCAAGACTGGACACTGGAACGGCTGATGGGCAAGCATCCTTCGGCACCATACAACCCGCTTATTGCCAACGCCTTCTTCCGCGCCGGTTATATCGAGTCGTGGGGGCGCGGCATCGAAAAAATCAATCGCGAGTGCAAAGAATATGATCTTGCGCCGCCACTCTACGACTACGGAATGTCTGGCCTGATGTTGACCTTTCATGCCAGCCCGCAACACTTGATCAAGGCACTGGGCGAGCAAGATGCCGCGCGTTTGTTGGGGGATGATAGCCAGAAAACTTCGGTGAAAACTTCGGTGAAAATATTGGAGCTTTTAGCGGCCAATCCAGCAATGACAATGGCTGAGATTGCTAGCATTGTTGGCAAAACTGTGCGCGCCATTGAAATGGCAAGTTCCAAATTAATCAAGGAAGGTAAACTCCGTCGCATTGGTCCAGACAAAGGTGGGCATTGGGAAGTGGTGAAAGGCAAAAAATAATAGTTTAACCCTTCCAAACCCAACAGCCGCCTGCAAAAATATGGAACATCGCGCCGGAGCCTTGCGCGAAGGCGGGCAGACTTACGGCGAAGGGCAAAAAGCTGGCAGGAAAGAATAAATGATTGAAGATTCCAATCTTAGTGCGCTCAAATCTCGTCTTGAACAGCTGGATCAGGAAAGAGAGCGGGTAATCTCAGAGATTGAAAGATACAAACAAGACAAACCGCAACCAGAGCAACCCCCATTGTTGGGAACCACTGTTGCGACAAAAACACCAATCACCCCCGAAGAAAAAATTGATCTGTTCCTTAACCTCTTTTGTTGTCGCCAATCGGTGAAGGTTTTGACCTGCCCGAATTTGATACTTTGTTTTTGGCTATGCCGTTGTCGTTTAAGGGGCGCGTTGTGCAGTATGCTGGAAGGCTGCATCGGCAACATGCAGACAAACATGAGATCAGAATTTATGACTACCTCGACACGTCGAGTGGCCTGACAATCAAGATGTACAGGAACCGGCTGCGGGCTTATGAGTCAATGGGATATAAAATAGAGAACGATTAATAGTGGGCAGATTATTTGGAGGAATTGTAGGAAGAGGGGAAAGCGATACCGCTGAGGGGGCATTCCGTGGGTGAAAGCGGTTAAAATTTCTCGGCCCGTCAGTTGTGCAAAATCAAATTTTGTGCACTTAATGGGTTGCCATTTCTCAAGATGCCACAACCCCTCAATTCCACATCCAGTCTCTATGTGGAATTAAGGGGTTCCTTTCAAATCCATTTCTAGTTCTATTTACATCTATTAGAAATCAGTCTAACTAACTGTATTTACTTGATTTACTCAGGATATAACTTAACTCTAGTTCTATAATAGAACTATTAAGTTACACGCCAATGCCCTGTTTTGCTCGAACCAAACAATATTCTCAAACAAAGAAACAACTATTTTTTTAACAATTTCAAAGTGTTATATTTTTTTTGGGCTAGCCATAACCTTCCAATGGCCGCCCTTATCGGGTCCAATTCGTGTGATTTGGCCAGCCTCCTTGAGTTTTGCGATCTGTTTCTCAATCGCCCGGGTTGATACCCCCAAATCGGTTGCCATTTCCTGAATGGTTGCCAAGGGGTTCCTGCGCATCAACGACTGTATTTTCTCCGAACTTTTCTCCGAACTTTCCAACTCCACAGCATCCTCGAACTCAGCTTTTTCATGCACCGGCAAACGAATCAGAAAATACGTACGGTTGTCGTCCGTCTCAAACTCGGGGGGCTCTTGTTTCAGATTCGTTCATGGCTTTCCCTTTTTTTCTTCAAGCAGCTTTTTTACGTGCCGATCAAAATCGGACTCAAACAGACGATCCTGTACGATCCTGTATTTTTCAAACTCACTTTCTGCGTGGGCCTTGGCAATTTCTGTTGTCACATTTCCAGCATCCTGCAAAATCTTCCGGTCAGTTGCTTCAATGAAACGGTTCAGACGAACTTCCCAGTCCTTCATGGTCATTGGAATGTGCCGCAACGCCATATCTTCTGCAATATCCAGATAGGCCGAAACGAGCCTCTGCAGCTGCGACATTTCGTTTCCTGTCAGATAGTTTTTGGCAATGGCAACATCGAATTTTTGAATTTTCCCTTTCGGCGCGTCCTTCCAGGTGGTGAGCCCCATATGGTCTTTTCCGGCATCGGCGCGGTGATAGATGATTTCTGCAGCCGTCTGGCCGTGGATGGCCCAATGAAGCTTGTTTTGTACTGTGGCAAAAAAACGTTTGGTCGACTGGGCCGTGACATCATAATCAATGGCGGTCACGTAGATGTCGGTAATTTTCTGATAGAACTTGCGTTCGCTCAGACGAATCTCCCGAATACGTTGCAGCTGCTCTTCGAAATACTTTTTGGTAAGAACGGAGCCGTCATTCTTTAGACGTTCATCATCCATCGCATAGCCCTTGATGGTGAACTCCTCAATAATGGTGTTAGCCCATTTACGAAACTGCACAGCGCGTTCGGAGTTGACCTTGTAACCGATGGCAATAATGGCGGTAAGATTGTAGTGCTTGGTGTCATAGAGTTTCGTGTCAGCGGCAGTTATTCGAAATTTTCGAATAACTGAATCCTCTTCCAGTTCGCTGTCGGCAAATACCTTTTTCAGATGGTAGTTAATCGTGTGCGTTTCTACATCATAGAGCGCCCCAATCATTTTTTGTGTTAGCCAGATGTTTTCGTCTGCATAAACGGCCTCTACGCCTTTTCCACCACTGGCGGCTATATACGTAAGATATTCAGCTGCCGATGAACGAACAATCGAAGTTCTATTATTGGTGGAAATCTGCGAATGTTTTGGCCTCGCTGATGACAGTGATTGTTCCGTTTTCGTTTTTTTGCGAATCTGGAGTTTGTTTTCTTTTTTCATGACTTCTCCTAATGTTGGCTACTGAACGCCCGATTTCCACAACAGCTTGAGCTCCGGGAGGATGGTGTTGAAGAGGGTGGATTTGAGGGGGGGAGCTTTGGTTTTTTTGGTTTTTGATTTCATACTCTTAATCCCCATCATCATCGGTCAGCCCCGCAAACTTAGCCGTCATTGTTGGATTGCCTCTCGTCAATCTCTTAATAGTCAAATCTTCTGCCTTATTATTTGCAATAAAATTATGACGAAGGTAGCGTGGTGTTGAATTTGTTTTATGATATCTTGATATTACAAGCGCAACCCCGACCTCCGTCATGTTGATGTTCGAGTCTGAACAGCAAAATATGTCTGGGCAAAGGCGATTTCGGTTTTGCGGGGATCACCGTTTTGGGCGATCAGATAACAAGCGTACCGAGTCAATTTAATGTCATCAATATTTCGTTGTGCACCTTTTGCAAGGTCGATCATTTTCCCGACGTCGGCAAAATGATCCTCGATATTATGTTTTGAAGTTTGGCAGGCCGTTTTTGCCTTTTCAACAACTTTCAAAAAATTGTCCCATTTTTCGTACCCAAGCAGTCTTTGAAGGTCACGAGCCAACCAAAATTCGATAGACTCATCATGCTGGGCACAGTTTTCAAATTCACCATGAAGTTTTGTAATCAGTTCTTTTTTCATAACCTCAGGTTAGGGCAGTTTGAAAAAAAGATCGAGAACTTTGGAATTCAACCAAATTCATTAATCTTTGCCACCACCCTGCCACCAGCTATTTTCAACTATGCGAATTTCTTAGTTTTCTTCCTTTTCGCAGTGGTTTCAACGCCCACCGGCGCTAAACAAAACAGTCACGACAGACCCTTGTTGGTTTGTGGAAAAAAAAGACCCCTTCGATTTTTGATTAAAAAAATGAATTCGCACAGGGTGCGCTGTTCAACAGCTCACTTTTTATCGCCCACAATGGTTGCAATGATGATCCCATTCAAGGGCGTTTTGATCAGCCCTATGATCAGCCAATACACAACAACAGTGGGAGCCACGGTCATAAACGCGTATGTGGCCAACATGCCCGGCAACATACCCACTGCCCAGACACAAAGACCAAAAAAGGCCCCTTTGCAATAAACGCATTTTCCAGGCAGACCATTTTTTATTATGGTGTACACCACGGCCAAAATGATGCTCAAAACCAGGCTGGCAACCATGAAAAAAGCACCGGGTGGGCCATCCATGGGCTTCCAAATATTTGTGGGTTCGAGTTGATAAACCCAGCTGAAGAAATGGCCACAGGTAATCATTCCAAAAACCGCATTGAAAATCATAACGGCCAATCCTGCCAATAAGATTCTGATCGTTTGTTTCATAAAATTCCTCCAAAATAGAATCCATCGATTCAGCAACGCATCGTCAAATGTCTTTACCGACATGTTGTAAAGTTGAAGTGACTCCGCCTTCGCTTTTCCGTACAGGTTCCATTTCTCTCATTGTCTTCAAACACTTCTTCTCCTTCAAGTATTTCTTTTGTTCCCCTGACCCTGACTCTGCAATAATTTGACAGCTTCAAAGAAAGTGACATACAAACAGAACAGATGAAAGATTTTTCCCCCACTAAGCGAACCATTTTTAAAATCATTGGCGTTCTTCTCTGTATGGCTCTGGGCACCATTTTTGGCGCCACCTTTCTTTCTTTGCTCAATAGCCTTGAGCTACTACCCGCCACAACAAACGATGGCTTAGCCAATGCTTTGACTTATTTATTTTCTGGTGCCGCCATTGGATTTGTTATGTCGCTCATTGTTTCACTCATTGCTCTTAAAAAAAACCGTCTGCTGTTGACACTCATTATTGTGGGCATTCTCGCCCTGCTTTCGGTGGGAACCGTTGTTCTGTTGACGACCGTCTTTCACATTATACGGTGGTGAGTCTGCCAAAAAAGTGCCACCCTGCAACTCACTTCACCCTGCCCAACACCACAGACAGCAACATTTCTTTGGTTGTGGACTTGCCCTCATACGTGGCCTCACTGAGTACATACATTTGTCCGTCCAAGGCATCGTTCTTTAGCATCACATCGATCCAGAAAGTGAGCGTGGTTTGAACCTGCGGCAAACCCGGCGTTTCGAAGGGACCAGAATAATCCACGCGCAAATGATTGCCCTCAAATTTGGTTTGATAAAACTCCGGCTTGCCTATCACACCAGCACTACTTGTGAACGTGAGGCCCGAATCATTTTTGGAAATTTCTAAAACGTAGGGCTGAGAGGTTCCCACGGCGCCCGGCTGATTGGATTTGATCACCTTCGCGGAGCCGGTCCACTTACCCAAAAAAACGCCTTCATCCGGGGTGTCGTCAGCAAACTCCTGAAGTGTATAAAGAAGATCCTCAAACGTGCCCTCCCCGCTTTTATCGACAACCAGTTGCGACGTCTTTTCTTGAGGATTTTCCTGTGACTGAACAGGTGTCTGCGGTTCGATGATCTTACAACCCGCTATGACCATGCGTTTTTGTGCCTCAACAATATCGTTGAGGGCCTTAATCAGGAGATCACTGAGTTTTGTGATGTTGCGTTTCGTTTGCTCCATTTTTTTCTGGATCTCTCCCAAGGCCCAGTTCATGCACGCAATCTTGGATTCATTGCTGAGTTTTTTGGGGTCTTTGGCAAGGACCGCTTGGTCACATGTTTTTGATTGGTCCAGAGCCATCAAACCAACAGCCCCCCCTGCAAGTTTTGTTATGGATACCGTCAGGGCGTCCATATCTTTGCGAAGTTCATCCAGCCACGCTCTGTGTTTGCCGGCCTCATGGCTGTAGTCATCATATACCAAAACTAGTTGTTCGAGATTGTTCTTCAGCTCTTCACATGAGGATGAATCAGCCGTTGGGTTTTGCTGGTTTTCTGCGGCGACAGATAAGGACGCAACCCCCAACAAAACCAAGACAATAAATAGGCAAGATATAGAATGGATTACTTTCAAAACTGTTTTTTCACCACACCATTACGTATTTGGTTAGGCAACCCAACACCATCAGGTTAGCCAGCTTTTTGAGGGAAGTCAAAGAACGAGTTGAAACAAACACCCAATCCTCTTGCATCACAGACATAGGTCACAAAGCAGAAAGAACATCTTCATCCTCGGCAGATAGATTGCGTTTTCCCACATCTCCCGCCTGAATCGAGGGACAGGCAACACACGCTCACTTTTGCCCAGCAAAGACTTCTGGGGGTTTTCCTGTTTAAGCAATATTTGGTTCACATGATTTTTCTTTTGTGTGACTGGAACAAGGGTCAGCACGCACTTTAACAAGGGGAATCACAGACTCTTTCAAAACATCTACGACAAGGGAGGCCAGCACTTCAGAAAAAAAAGACTTTTCTGAAGACATCTGCACAGAGGGCTGTTTTTCATGAGCATGCGAGTTGCCGATACACCCAGCAAGCATAAATCCGGCTGTTCCGGCAACTCCCGTTGTGGTCAGGGGATATTTCTGTGTTAAGGCTTTTACATCCATGTCATTCATGACTTCTTGTTTAAGGTGATTCTTTTTTTCAAGAAAGGCTGCTTTTGCCACTGCTGCCCTCCAACTTAAAAACTCACTTTCACTCTTAAATGTAATATTTTTTTTGTCTGAATGACACATCATGTCGTGCCCAAATCTATTTCGTTGGGCTTCAAGTTCCTGCTCGTATTTTTTTGTTGTGATTCTCAAAGATTTTTTCTTTGTTTGAACAGCACCAACTTTTGATAATACCAATTTACCTACAATCAAACCACCTCCAGTGAGAACAAAACCCAACCATAAGTTGCCACCCAAAGCCCAGCCCAAACCTGTCGCCATTCCATACATCAAAAAGGAAACCGCGATCAGAAGGATCACAGTTCCAAGAAGGGCCTGAGTGGTTTTGGTTAAAAGACTTGTATAACTCTGTTTTGTAGCAGCAGCTAGACAATCAACTTTGGCATCTGCATAGGAAGCTCCGTATGCCAGCATTTCTTGGAGTTGGCATACGAAGGATTCTTCCTCTGCTGATCCTGTTATTGTTGTAGGATCTACCGATGATGCCATAAAACCCCCAAAAGCAAACCAGCGCCTGTCGCAATCAACAAAGACTGCAAAGGATGTTTTTGAATTTGGTGTTCAATACCCACTTTGAACTTTTTGGCTTGAATCATTCCTTTATCATAATATTGAGAGGCATTGTCTTGAACCAAATGAACAGCATCACTGGCAATCGTATTGGTCGCATTAGTGAGGTCCTTGAAGTCCTCGCGAAAGTCTGGCTTGGTCCCATTTCCAGCATAACCATCTTTGTGTTTGGATACAACGTTATCGTGTGTTGTTGACATTGAATTCTCCTGTTTAAATTATTCATATTTTAACAGGACTTACATACGATTCTGGAAGCACAGGAACAATCGGGGCAGACAGGTTTTTTGCCTAGGGGGTTTCCTGAGTGGTTAAAGAGGAAGAGAAGAGGGTCGGGAAGAGGGTCAAGTCAAGACTTGATACCGATCCTCTGCTTTCAAATGAAAGTTGGTGTCAAAGCAGGGATATCCCCCAGTCAAAAACAATATCTCCCCTGATCGTTTTTAAAGATATATTTACATATATTGATTTTTGAATTCACTAAATGAAATGGAAAATTTTTATGAAATTAATAAAAAATACGCTTGATAATATGAATGGAAGAATTGGCGTTCCGATTTTAATGTATCTGTTGGGAGTACCGGGGATTTTGGTCATTGTTCTCTGGTTTTTATTTTTCAGAGATTAATAATTGCTCCGTTGCTAGGATGAATTTATTGGGTGCTCGAGCTGGCCGCTTCAGGTTTTATTTTTTAATGGCAGGCCGTTGTTGTATATTTATGACTGAACAAAATGATTATCAACCCGGAATCCGCTTCTTCGTTATCGCGGCGGCGCTCGTGATCATCATCACGGGCATAAATCAGGCACAGTCAGTATTGGTGTCCTTCCTTGTCGCAATTTTTTTTGCCATCATCGGGACGCCACCCGTACTTTGGCTTCAACGAAAACGCTTCCCATCCATTGTTTCTGTGCTGCTGGTGGTGGCCGGCATGGTCACCATCCTGCTGATTTTCGGGACAATCGTAGGCGCATCAATCAACAACTTTTACACCAAGTTGCCTGACTATCAGACTCGTTTACAAGAACAAATCTCGGTATTTGGCGCATTTTTGACAACCAAGGGCATTCGGGGCATGGATAAGATTCTGCTCGGATATTTCAATCCAAGTGCGGTGATGAACCTGACCGCGCGCCTGCTTGCGGCGCTGGGTTCGGCTTTTTCGAACATCGTCCTGATTTTGCTCACCGTAACCTTCATACTGCTCGAGGCATCGAGTTTTCCCATCAAGCTCCGCGCCGTTCTCGGTCATCCTCGGCAGGTGTTTCCCCAGTTTACAAGGTTCATAGGCGATATTGAACGTTATGTGGTCATCAAGACTTTCATCAGTCTTGCCACAGGTATTCTGGTAGGGATATGGCTGTCCATTCTCGGCGTAGATTTTCCAATTCTCTGGGGCTTTCTGGCCTTTCTGCTCAACTACGTACCAAGTGTCGGCTCCACGGTCGCCGGCATTCCCGCGGTTCTTCTTGCTCTTATACAATTAGGAGTAGGCCAAGCCGTGCTGGCAACAGCAGGATATATGGCCATTAACTTCATTCTTGACAATGTGATTGAAACAAGGCTCATGGGGCAGAAACTTGGGCTATCAACGCTGGTTGTTTTTCTCTCGTTGATTATTTGGGGAAGCCTGTTCGGTCCGATCGGCATGGTTTTGTGCATACCGCTTACCATGACACTGAAGTTTACATGCGAGAACAATAAGGACACACAATGGATCGCTGTATTGCTCGGACCCGAGACACCCACTAAAAGCATTCCACCGGTGTCGCAAAAAGGTGAAAATGGGTGAATGGGTGAGGCCTTTCTGCAATAACCAAGGGTGGACAATGTTTGGGTATCAACCTCGGGATGTTTCGGATTCAAAGAAAAAATCAATCACACGACACTAAACTGAGGTTTTCGGACAGGCTCTAAATGAAACTCCTTTGAGATTATCAGAAAGATACCGCACGTGACGAGGCTGATCCAGATTTCTTGCCCCTGCCAAGCGGGCACCGAAATGCGCTGCTCCATGCCATAAAGAAAAACTTCCTGAAGGGGTCTTGCCAGCGTGGGCCACCAAGCTCTGCGCCGTCTTGAATAAAAGGCCAGACGGGACCGTACCTGCATTCATGCTCCTCGTGACCCCCATCTGACCCCCATCCCTACTGCGCACATTCCAAATACATGGCCGAAAGAACGTCTTCATCCTCTGCAGACAAATTGCGTTTTCCCGTATTCCCCGCATGAATTGAGGGGCTCAGGCATCACACACTCACTTTTGCCCGGCAAAAATCTCAAACTCCTCAGGGGTTTTGGACCGAAAAACAACATCCTTTCCGGTGACCGGGTGCTTGAAGCCCAACAGTCCCGCATGAAGCGCCAGACGTTTTGCCTTCCAGCGAGGATGGCTGGCACGATCTGCCTCATAGCGAACATCACCCAAAACAGGATGCCCCTGTTCTGCAAAATGTACGCGAATCTGGTTGCGACGTCCCGTCTCGAGAGTCACAGCGACCAATGTGGTGTCTTTATAAACCTGCTTGATTTTGTAGTGCGTGATGGCAAGTTTGCCATCGCCTTTGTCCTGCGTAGAATACTGATTCAGCCCCTTGTCCGTGGCCAGAAAACTCTTAAAGGTGCCCGTGGGGCTATCAAGCCGCCCTCGCACAATGGCCAAATACTCACGCAGGGGTTTGCGATTTTCAAACTGTGCTTTAATCTGCTGTGCAATCTTTTCATTTTTTGCAAACACCAAAAGCCCCGAGGTGTCGCGATCAAGACGATGAACAATCGACACCAGGCGGCGCTTGGGCTTGCCCAAACTCATGTACTGGCAAAGCGCCCCCACAACAGTGTTGGGCTCACGGTGATCGGTGGGCACAGTCAGGTACCCCGCTTTTTTATCGACAACCAAAATCCATTCGTCCTCAAAAATCAGGTCAAAGATCGGCGACCGATATTTTTTGGGAAGTTCTTTGTAGTTTCGGTTTTTATCGTAATGAACAGAGACCTCGTCCGACGCCCGCACCCTTTCTCCCGCGTTGTCACACACAACTCCGTTTAACAAAACACAACCGTGATCAAAAAGACCCCTGACTTGCGTGCGCGAACGCTCCGTGAGTTTTTGCACCACAAGATCAATGCGTCCCGTTTCGTTTTCTTTGATTAAATGTTTTACCGAAGTCATAAATAAGTCATGGAGTACGGTCACTCTTTGATTATAAAATTTTGCGAGACGACATCGATTCGATTCTCGCGAGACAAAGGGTCGTTCAAGGGACAGGTCACACGGTAAATCCCGGGCTTTGCCGGGGCAGATTTTTCCCCATGCCACACACACCATGATGTCGTTTGTGTCCAACTGAATTCATATGTTTTTTTGGGGTCAATGTAGGCTTCAGACATGTTGCATTGCACATCGTCATCACAGGAACAGGAAACACTGGGAACGGTTGTCCATTGCTGGTTCAAAAATTGTTCCAAGGGGCATGGCGGATTTGAGTACGAGTCGACACGCACACTTTTCCCGGAATGATTGGTGACACTGATTCTCACCGCCTCACCCTTGGCGTAAGCAGTTTTGTCGGTGGTCACCAAAAAAAGGTTGGGGGTGAGCTGTGTTGGCAATGGTGGCGTTTGTGCCAAAACCGTTTGTTTCACAAAAAAACAAATCACTAAGGATACAAATAAAATCGGTGATATATTTTTCATTGTGCCTCCTGAACAACCAGACCAGCCAATAACAACGCTGTGTTAAACAATGTCTCGAACTTACGTCGTTGAGCATAAATCGGTTTTGCATTTAAGTCGAGAGCACTGATTGGTGCCCTTAGGGGAAAAATTCGGTTGGTTCTTCACACTGTTTTAACAGGTCGGCAAAAACATCCGTGCCCGACCGCCCATCTCGTTCACGCAGATTAAAAGCAGGGTATTCAGGATCCACATTGTGCAGGTGCATGCCCAAAGTGATGAGGGCATTTTCAACATCAATTTCCAGACCAATCTGGTCTGCATAGTGACTGATGAGCGCAATCCAGCGGGCAGACTGTTCCCATGCCGCTTTTCTTTGTGTTCCAAAAGATTGCCCTCTGTTAATGGGGGACTCACCAAAAGACAACCCTCGCATGACAACACCTGTGCGGCTATGCCGCAACGGCAAAGTGAGCGGTGGGATGCGGTTTGTTTCTTTCAGCCAACATGCCTCCTCGGAACACCGTGTGGCCTGCATGCGCGCCTGTATCTGATCATACATGCTGTTCATATAACCCAAGAGAGTCTTCTGGTGCTTGTGCGAAAAATAAATCACCATGGGATCAGCCCTTTCCAACTCCTCTTTAACCAGGGCCAATTTGAATTCAAACGGCGTGGCCCCCGACCTTCTTTTTCTGAGCGCCAACAAGTAGCGACAAATAGCTGGAGCGTGTCTGGGCACTACCGATACATAGATCCTGCCATGAGGTTCGTTTTGGACAACACTGCTCTTGCCCCTTTCCCAACTGATCAACCAGCCAAACTTTCTGTCTAGATTCATGCCTTCCTTGCACAACTTTACCATTTCAGCTTCGTACCATCTGTTGAAGGGGCTTTCTTCTGCCTCGGAGGCTATCAGGGTTTGACCGTCTGTTCTGTGGCCCGGTTCGTCGGCACGATGCGTGAGATTGACATGATCGAGGTACAGATCAGGCACCCTAACAGCACTAAGATCCAGCCCTCTTTTGAGACCTCGTAAATACGCTGCCACAACATCACCAAACCGACTGCGGCTGATGATTGATGCTGTTCTGGGGGAAAGCTGTGGCAGGTCTGCTGGCCTTATCGATAAAGGTTTGTTTTGTTCAGAAAAAACAGAGGGGGCAAACACAGTCATTCCAGAAGGCGTGATGACAAGCGAGTCTTCTGGGAGATCACAAAATCTTTTTATGGTGATCCTGACACCTTCCCTTTGTCTGAGCTCAGAAACGACAGGCATTCCTTTCATAGCTTTGCCTGTGAAGACCGTGACATTTCCGGAGGGAGCGATGATGGCGCAGGGGATGTTGGGTCTGCGGGGCGTCAGCAGAGATACCCCGCCTATATGCTCAATGTCTACATGGGCCTGTGGATCATCCATTTGGCCAGGCCGCCCTTTGACATGCTCAAAATCCCCAAGCCTCATGAGCAGTGGCAACAGGGGTTGTCCTGCAAGATCTCGCACAGGTGGCTCAATCCCCTTGGGCATGAGAGACGGGCTTGCCATTTCAAAACCAGAGGCTTTGGCCACAACAGTTTGTCCCATCACTTCTGGAGACAATGCCAGCTGTGTGGCAAAGGGAGATAGTCTGGGGATATCTGGTGCCATGCAGATTTCATCGTCAGGTGTTGTCAAAAGTTGCCTGTAAACGGACTCCGGACTCCCATTCCTGACCTTTTCTGGTTGATTTTTAGCATCAAATCGTTTACTATAGTAAATAGATTTTGTTAATAAATATGTATTTTCAAATAATTAAAAACATTGCCGCAAACAGATCTCTACAAAAAACAGACCTAGCACGTTTGGCGGCAGTGTCTAACGCCACGGTTACAAAGTGGTTCAAACAAGCTGACAGGTCAGATTTTGTAAACATCGAAACCAAAAGCTTGTTTGGTCTTGCAAGAGGACTTGGTGTTGATGTGAGCATTTTTTTGAGCGAACGACGACGACTCCAACCCCTCCAAACCAGTTTTTTGTGGGACAACCTTTTCCCCAACATGGAGACCTTTGTTAAGGCCGTTGTCCAAAAACGCTTGCCCGCACTGGCAAGGTTGGTAGAAGTGCTCGGACTTCGCAATGCTTCCCTTGTGGCAGGTGATGTGATTTACAAAAAATTTTCAGATTATAAAAAATTCATCAAACCCGTCCGTCGTCAGCAAATGGAGGTCTTGTGCCAAATACTTTATCAACCCTAACTCCTTTTCCACACATCGATTCAACCGTCACAACAATGGCTCAACGAGAAGCCTTGCAAACAATCTTTCAAGGCCTGGATTTTGGTGTGTGGCTTGTGGGTGGAACAGCTTTGGCAGGTTACTACGCAAGACACAGAGTTTCGTACGATCTTGATCTCTTTGCCGCAACAAAATCACACCATCAAGCCACAGTCCTTGCCATAAAGACTCTGGCCGACAAAGGATGGGGGCTTGCCAATGTTGTACACACACCCCATTTCTTTCACGTTGAGGTCAAGGCGCCAGGCAGCTCGTTTACAATTGACGCTGTGTTGGATTCCCCTCTCCATACCATCGGCAAAGCACACACGACAGAAGATGGCGTAACGGTAGCAAGCCTTGATACGCTCTTTGCCATGAAGTGTGCTTGCCTGATTAGCCGATGCGCTGAGAAGGATTTGTATGATCTGTGGTGGTACTTGGAAAAAAACCCCGTCAGCATGGAAGAAATGATCGTGCACGGTGCACAATTTGATGGTGGGGTGAACTGTGAAGCGCTTCTGATCAGCGTAGGCGGGAGCACCCTGCGTCGAGAGGCATGCGGATTTATCGTGCCAGGGTCGGGCGTAACGGCAGACAACGTGTTCAATACAATCTCGTTATTAAAAAAAGAGTTTGTGATAAAACTTAAAAAAATCTACAAATCACTTCCGGCGTCGGAAAGGGCTTCTGTCTTAAGAGAGAGCGCGAAGGACATGAAGCAAGATAATTCGTGATACTCGGAAACAGTCAAATCTTATTGTGTATTTATTCATGTTCATCATTGATCATAATAAGGAAAAACCGATTGACCGATTGTCAGAGGGGATTGAAACTGCAATCATCGGCAAGATTGTAATCAAAAACACGTCCGTCGGGGGCTTGGAATCTTCTGTTTCGTACCAAAACGCTCCACTGGGATCGCACAGGCGTTTTGAGCACATTCCCAAAACAAGCATTTGTTGCTGAACAAGGTCCCAATCTTAATCCTAATAACATCGAAGGGCACTCCTGATAATAGAGGTGATAAAGATAAATGCCTGTACGAACGGCCCCCACCATATTGTCGGTTGTCGCAGTCCGCGCTTCGGTTGTCAGACCAAATATTTTGGGCATGGCAGATACCGACAAAACAGCTAAAATTGCCAGCACCAAAACCAACTCAATGATGGTGAAACCCTGTCGTCTCATTCCCCCCTCCATTTTTCTTTTTTAGACAGTCCTTAACAACACAAGACAGCCTTATCAACAACGGCAGACACAGCATTTCCATGGTATCACTACAGAGGTTTGTGTGTAAAGAAATAGACACTGCCTTTCTGTGCCTTTCTCAAAACGAATTGATCTGTTCGATAATCTCCCCTTTTGAAAAACATCTCCCTTTGCCAATGCCCGGACAGCCATTGGCAATGACTTGCCAGTAGGCTTCGTTTCGCAGGTTTGAGAACCAAAACGGGAACGTACGACACTGCTGGGGCCGCACAGCATATATCGTGCACCCTCGACCTGTTTCGAAAAAATAACAGCGCCCATCACCATGTTCCCTGATTGAATAACTGTCTTTGAAGGGATACAGGTATTCTTTGACAAACCTTTTTATTGGCCTTTTGTTGTGTGCCGCAATTTTTTTGATCTCTTCTGCCGAGACATAAATGGTTCCCGGATCACCCGTGCAACAGGCGCCACATTGCTGGCATTCAAACCTGATGCCATCGTCAAAAAAACAGGCAGGGTCATGTTGATCTTTCATGCCATTCACATTAATCTTCCTACGTTCCTTTGCAAGAATGATTTTTCATGACTTATTCCTATCTTCAAATCATTTTCCTTTTTGCCTGTGCCTTTTTTGCCGGGTTGGTCGATACGATCGCGGGCGGGGGAGGCATCATCACCATCCCTGCCCTGCTGGCCGTGGGCATCCCACCTCATCTGGCGCTGGGCACCAACAAATTACAGTCTTCCTTTGGCAGTCTGACTGCCACCATTCGTTTTGCGCGCCAGGGGCTGGTACGCACAGAATCCCTGCTGGCAGGAATTCTGATTACCTTTGTGAGCGCCTGTCTGGGCACTATTTGCATCCAGCACATGTCATCCGACATCCTCAAGCTCATCATGCCGCTCATGCTGGCGGGAGTCTTTTTGTTTTTGATCTTTGCCCCGCGCTTTGGCTTGGAGGATCAAAAACCACGCCTTGGCGCCCTTGGATTTTATGCTCTCTTTGGAACCCTGATTGGGTTCTATGATGGTTTTTTTGGTCCGGGCACGGGAACCTTTTGGGCCCTGTCTCTGGCGTTTTTTTTGGGAATGAACCTCAAAACAGCCACAGCCAACACCAAGGTGCTCAACAACACCAGCAATGTGGCCTCGTTGCTTTTTTTTCTGCTGGGTCATCAGGTCCTGTTTGGTCTTGGGCTCTTGATGGCTGTGGGACAAGTTCTTGGGGCGATGGTCGGAGCCCGGCTGGTCATTCGTCATGGTGCCCATTTTGTGAAAATTATTTTTTTATTTGTCGTTGGGGGCACCCTGTGTAAAGTGGTTTGGTCAACTTTTTTTGCCGCGCGCTAACAACCTGTTACAACGTGCGGGTGGAGATTCAAAAATGCAAAAACGCCAACTGAACGATATGTCGGCCCCTGCCAGATCCAGTTTATTGTTCGTTTTAGAATTCGCCTTTCACCTTGCGATCGTGATTTTTGCTTTAGCGGGTTATTTGATCAATCAGACCCAGCCAGACGCTGTTGTTTTATTTCCCGCAGACACAACCAACAGGGTTCTGTACCTTGTCTTTTGTGCTCAAAGCGCCATTGCCATTGCCATTTGCGTCCTCATGCCTCTCTTTTATAAAGAAACCAAAGACATCGTTTCGGATATGTATTCAGCACACGCGGGTTATGAGGGCTTGAACAACACAACCAACCTCATCATTTTTCAGGATTTCATCAACATCACCCGACGAACGCTGACCCTATTCATCATCCGAATGGCCTTGGGAGAAGCTGTGGCTATTTTTGGATTTGTTCTGACCGTCCTCACGCATTCTTTTTACACAATGCTACCCTTTGCCTTGGTGGCATTTGTTTTACAGTTTCTATTTGGCCCCCTGTATGCAAACGCAAGAAAAGCCAGCGGAGACACATACAACATGAATGAGAACAACACTACCGATTCAGCAGGACAATAGGGATCACAATCGCGCTCACCGTGAGGCCCACACCTAACAGACCAATGAGTACGGCCCCCGCCTTGTCGTCAAACGAATCAAAATCAGCTCCGTCGATTTCGGGCTGATAGTGTTCTTGCGCCTGAGTGGCCCTGCTTGAATTCAAACCAACACGCACCTGCTGGTTTTGATGATATACAAACTCGCTTGCCAAATTGTTTCTGGCCGCACAAGAAACAAACAGTAACTGGGCAAAAACCAACAACAACGCACATGTCGATTTTGTTTTCATGAATTATTCTTCGACAGCTTCTTCATCAGCCGATCCGGCCTCTTCCGCGTTCTTTATTTCGACAACGGGCTGTTGCGGGACATTGTCCGTGGGTTGTGTGGTCACCACAGACCCGTCCTTGCTGACCTGAATGTTCATCCCCGGGATTTGAACAATGCCATTTTTCTCATCGACCTTGATCTGGATTGTCTTCCCATCGGAATTAATGGTCATCGTCTGCGCCTGACCATCTTTGTCTGTTTCCACCTTAAGCGTCGAGGGCTGCTCCGGAGCCTCTTTCTCTGTGTCTTTGTCCTCACCGGTTGCAGAGGACTCATCTGTCTTGATCGTCATGCCCGGCAAATTCACTTCGGTCTTATCTGCTTCGGTCTTGATGTCAAGCCCCGGCAACTTGACCTTGGCATCGTCGCCCTTAGTCTCGATGCTCACACCTGGCAGATTGATTTTAACCTCGTCTTTATCCTTGTTTGTAAAAACCGAGCACGACGCAACAACACAGAGAACGATGACCATAAAACCAACAATACTGCGCTTCATAAAAAGCCTCCTTAAAACTTTAAACGGTGATTAGTCTTTCAAAAGAACTTCATTGCCGTAGCTCTTTACCAGCAAAACGTCAAGACACCCCAACAGCATTATCTCTCTTTGTAAAATATTTGGGATAGCAGGTCTGAAAAGCCTTTAGGATTTCATCGAAGGGCAAATCGTCGAACACGCCATGAAAACCGATATACTCCATGTGAGGGTTCCCTCGAACATCTTGTTTTTGAAATATGGCATCTGAGATGCCGTCGAACGATACGGGAAGGTAACCATGCTCTTGACATAACGCCAATGGAAACACAGGTGTGACCTTGATCCACTTGTTGTGTAAATACAACTCACAATAACCGTGATACACAATGTGATTGCTTCCCAGCATGGCCTTGAGTTTTTCTGGTAGTCTGTGATTGATCAGATCGGCAAACCCCAAACGACTCTCGATCCCAACAGCACGACAAGCGGCCACCATCACCACAGCCTTGGCAATGCAAAATCCGTGTCCCCGGCCAAGAGTGGCACTTGCCTTGAGTGATGCCTGGCTCGTTTCGATTTCGTAAGGATTGTATTGAATCCCATCCCTCACGGCATAAAAAAGGCTTTGGGCCTGTTGTGGCAACGTCGCCCCCTGCCGGGTATGTTTGTGGACAAAATCCATGACGGCCTTATCTTCAAAATCAATGTAATATGTGGGTTTGAGACAATCCTTCATAACAACCTCCTATCAATGCGAGACCCCGCCTGGCTTTTCTATTGATCATGGCAATGTTTGCCCCTATCATCCCCCATCATCCATACGAACGCAAGGGTTCCCGCACATGAACATCATCAATTTTTTGAAAACCATTTTTCTGTTCGAACACCTGTCGCCAAACGAAATGGCCCTCGTGGCTAAAAACGCGACCGAAATCAAACTCAAAAAGAATGGTTTTTTGTTCTGCGACGGGGATCCGGCTGACGCTTTTTTCGTTGTTGCCTTGGGAACAATCAAAGTTTTTAAGGCCTCTGCTTCGGGCGCGGAGCAACCGCTACACACACAACCAGCAAGATCGCTCATCGCCGAAGCCGCCATTTTTGGTCTGGACTATTATCCCGCAAACGCCAAGGCCCTTGAAGACTCCTTGGTGGTCAGGATTCCCAAAAAGGAATTTGTTGACATGATTCACGAGCGCCCCGCTCTTTCGTTAAAACTCATGGCGGGTTATTCCAAAAGACTGCGCGAATTTGTTCGCACTATCGAAAACCTCTCACTCAACAACCCACAACAACGCCTATCCTCCCACATTCTGGGCAACCTCAGAACAGAGGGAAAAAAACATTATTACCCGTTGAGCACTTCAAAAAAAGAACTGGCCAATATTCTAGGCATGACGCCCGAAACCCTTTCGCGATGTCTTAAAATCATGAAGAACAAAAAGCTTTTGTCTGAAAAAAACGGGGAACTCATTGTGGCCTCAAAAGAGAAATTTGCACGCTGTTGCGACGATTGATATTTCCTCCGTTTTCTTGATTCCAATCAAGGCGTCTTTTGTCTCGTTATGAGAATATCATGAGGGGAAAAAGTCGCATGAAACGCAACATCATCAAAATCAACGAGGACCTTTGCAACGGTTGTGGCCTGTGTGTCACAGGCTGTTCCGAAGGGGCCTTGCAGATTGTGAATGGCAAGGCCAAGCTCGTCCGTGAGGATTTTTGTGATGGCTTTGGCGACTGCATGGGAGACTGTCCCACGGGGGCCCTGATCATAGAAGAACGCGACGCACCGGATTTTGATGAGCCTGCTGTCAAACAACATCTGCTCACCACCCAAGGGCCACAGGCCGTCAATAAGATGGTGCTGGCACAAAACAGGCATGCGCAAAAACACACCCCACCTTCGGGTTGTCCCGGCATGCGTATGATGCACAAGCAACAAGAAAGTGAAGACAAGCCTGTTTCAGCCAACGTCCTGCCACAAGTCATGAGGTCAGAGCTTCGGCAATGGCCCGTGCAATTGCATCTGGTGAATCCCCTGGCCCCGTATTTTCAAAACGCCGAACTGGTCGTCCTGAGCACCTGCTCCCCTGTGGCCTGTCCCGATGTGCACTGGCGATTCATTCGCGGCAGGGCAGTTGTGGTGGCCTGTCCCAAACTCGATAACAAGAGTGGCTACGTTGAAAAACTGGCCGCGATCATCCGAACGGCCCACACTCCCAAAATCATCACGGTGATGATGGCGGTCCCCTGCTGTGGGGGTCTGGGTCAAATTGTGGCAGAGGCCATCAAGCTATCCGGAAGAAGTGATGTGTGTTTTGAAAATAAAACTATCACTTTGGAAGGAATAATCATAACATCATAAACTTTAATATAAAGGAGAAAACATGTTCTGTTATCAATGCGAACAAACCTCACACGGAAAAGCCTGCACCACAAAAGGTGTGTGTGGCAAAGATTCTGTAACCGCTGATTTGCAGGATGCACTCTATTATGTCAGCCAGCGGGTTGCCCAACAGGCCAAAGCCCTGCGACAAAAAAACCTTCCCACAATCGAGGCCGATCATTTCGTGCTCTCGGCCCTTTTCTCAACCGTCACAAACGTGAACTTTGACGCGGAACGCGTGAGAGAATTGATTTTACAAGGGCAATCGCTGATCGACACATTGAGCAAACAACACAACCTTGTTGTTGAGGCCCACTCCCGTGTGTTTACCGGCACCACATCAGAGATGGCATCACAGGCGACCGCCCATTCCATTTTGAGCCGTATTAAAAAAAACAGCGAAACCATTGCGGGACTCGAAGAACTGGTAGCCTATGGGCTGAAGGGCACGGCGGCCTACGCCGAACACGCACGCCTTCTGGGAGTGGAAGACAATTCCGTATACGCCTTTTTTCACAACACGCTCAGTTTTTTGACCGAAAATCATTCCGTAAAGGAACTGGTGACCAAGGCACTGGCCGTGGGTGAAACCAACCTCAAAGTGATGGAGATGTTGGACCGCGCCAACACCACTCGTTACGGTCACCCCGTGCCCACGCAGGTACGCGTGACACCGCTCAAGGGCAAAGCCATTCTGGTTTCTGGACACGACCTTAAAGATCTGGAAGAAATTCTCAAACAGACACAAGACACAGGAATCAATGTATACACGCACGGAGAAATGTTGCCCGCTCACGGGTACCCGGAACTCCACAAATACAAACATCTTGTGGGTAATTATGGTGGGGCCTGGCAAGACCAGCTGATTGAATTTGAAAAATTTCCCGGGGCCATTCTCATGACCACCAACTGTATCCAGGAACCGCGCGCGTCATACAAACACAGAATCTTCACATCGGGCCTGGTCGCCTGGCCGGGCATCAAACACATCGCAAATTACGATTTCGCACCGGTGATTCGTGCCGCGCAGGCCGAACAAGGCTTCGAACAGGATGCGCCTGCCAAAACGCTCCTGGTGGGATTTGGGCACAACACAGTGCTTGGCTTGGCCGACCAGGTGATTGCCGCGGTAAAATCTGGGGCCATCAAACACTTCTATCTGATAGGCGGGTGTGATGGCGCCAAATCGGGCAGAAATTATTATACAGATTTTGCCAATGCCGTCCCCAAAGACAGTGTGATTCTGACCCTGGCCTGTGGGAAATACCGCTTTAACAAGCTTGATTTTGGTACTATCGGCGGTATCCCGCGTCTCTTGGACATTGGCCAGTGCAACGACGCCTATTCGGCGATCAAAATTGCGTCTGCTCTGGCAAATGCTTTTGGAACGGATGTGAACGGTCTCCCGTTATCCTTCATTTTGTCCTGGTATGAACAAAAAGCGGTCGCGATTCTTTTGACCCTCTTGCATTTGGGAATCAAGAATATTCGCCTGGGACCCAGTCTTCCCGCGTTTGTCACCCCGGATGTTCTGGGTGTGTTGGTTGCAAATTTCAACATCAAGCCCATTGGAAATGTGCAAGAGGACCTGAAGGACACCCTCAATTAACCCTTTACTCTGTCTGCAGGCCATGGTTATGGGGCCTCATACGGAGGAAGGTATGAGACCCCTTTTTTGTTTTGTCGCTCTTCTTTTTTGTTTCATTGTTTTTGTTCCCACATCACGCGCACAAACGCTGGCCGCGCCCAACACCAACTGGTTTTTGGGTCTTGGCGGACACGCGGGGATGGAGGTTTTTGAGCTAACAAGCTTTGGTGGCGGCGTCAGCCTTCCTTTTGGGTATCACATCAATAAAAACATTTCTGTTTATGGCATGACGGACGTTTTTATAACAAACGATTCCGGCATCAATTATGTATTTGCCTCTTTCATGCCCATGGCGACCTACCGTTTTTATAAATGGTTTTCGGTTTATGGGGGAGCCGGTTATGCCCTGATGCACCCATCGCGCGCGGGGCGTATTTGGGATTTCCGCCCCAGCACAACCAGTTACTATCACGGTCTGCGCGGTGAATTTGGTTTTGGATACAACCCACAGGTTTCAAAGAGGGTGGTCGTTGCCCCTCAAATCGGTGTGCAATACACTAGGATCGCTAATGACGACCTGCTCATCCCGCTTGTGCGCATCAATATTATTTTGAATTTGTAGTCTCCCCCTATGCCTTGGGCTTCAGGAGTTGCTGGATTTTTTCGAGCAAAACGGCACTCTCAAATGGTTTGGTAAGGTAATCATCCGCCCCTGAATCCCTGCCCGTCTGACGATCCTGCGGCTGTCCCCTGGCCGTGAGCATGATGATGGGGATCCCCTTGAGATCATCATCAAACTTGATCAGTCGACACACATGGTACCCATCGAGCTTGGGCATCATGACATCCAGCAGAATCAAATCGGGTTTTTCTTCGCGCACCCGATCCAGACCTTCTTGGCCATCATAGGCAGTCAAAACCTCATACCCCAACGCTTCCAGCCGATACGTCAATGTTTCCACCAGGTCTCTTTCGTCATCAACAATGAGTATTCTTTTTGTTGCCGGCATAATGTTTCCTCCAAGATCTGCCATGATAAAATCACTTGGCCATCACGCGTGTAATTTCAGAAAGCAAAACCTCTTTGCGCACGGGTTTTGTAACAATTCCCAATGCCCCAGCGCGAATCGCCTCGACAATTTCACCTTCTTGATCAGACAGAATACTCACAACAATAATTTTCGCCCGAAGATCAGTTTTGACAATGGCCTTGATTGCTTCCACGCCAGAATCCTTCATGAGAATATCCATGGTCACCAGATCAGGCTTGTGTTGCCGGTATTGCTTCTGGGCATCTACTCCCGTTTCGGCCTCAGCAACAACCTCGTGCCCTGCCGTCTCAACTATTTCCCGAATCGTTTCTCTCATGAAGACCGCATCATCACAAATCATTATTTTTGCCATAACAACCTCTCCTAGTTATTGTTTCCTTATTAAGGACCGGGGGTCAATTCTCAACCTATTCCAGACTTGTTAATGCCTGGGGTTTTTGGCCACAATATTTGATGCCTCCACAATACGCACCGTGAGTTCGGCTTTAAGCTGATAGTCGAATTCTTTTAACTTGGAATAGGTGCGACCATTATCTGAGACGACATAAATCGCGGGCATTCTGTTGAGAACCCAAGCGGCAATGTCGGTGCGACATTGCTCACAAGAGCAACCAGAGTTGGAAAGACTCAAGACCGAGTCAATTTCTCGATTGACCATTTCTTCCATATAATTTTGTATATGCATAACTTTTTGATATTAAATGTGGTTTTGTTTTTTGTCAAACGTAATGCGTTTTGCGCAACAAATGAAGCATTTGCCTTATCGTAAAAAATGGTGGAAAGGATGCCATGTACATCATCAAACAATCCCTGGTCCTTCCCTTTGGCTTTATCTGGTTTTTGTTGCTGTTTTCACTCTTTTCACTCAAACGAGCAGGGCTGGGAAAATATTTTTCATTGTTGTGTGTGCTTGCCCTACTGGTCCTCAGCACCCCCTACGTTGGACAGAGGCTGTTGGTTGCCCTGCAACAGGATCCTCCGCTTACAAGTTTTGAACATCCGGCCCAGGCCATTGTGATTTTGGGCGGCGGCACTCGGGGGTTCGCCCCTGAATACAATGCACCAAGCCTCCAAGCCGTTTCGCTGGAACGAGTCCTTTACGGCGCCTATTTGTTTAATCGCACCTCGCTTCCCATTTTGGTAAGTGGGGGAGATCCCCTGAGGACGGGCATTAACGAGGCCGATGTCATGAAAAAGATTCTGGAAGAGCAATTGCTCACGCCTGTCAAATGGACCGAGGATCATTCTCACACAACCTATGAAAACGCGAAGATGAGTTTCGAAATTCTATCGCGCGGGCACATCACAAACATTTATCTGGTGACTCATGCCAGACATATGTCGCGCGCACGCTTTGCCTTTGAACAAGCCGGTTTTGATGTGATCCCAGCACCCACTGTTTTTGCAAACCAGCCCTCTTTGAGTCTGATCAATTTCGTGCCCTCTGTGATTGGTTTCAATCAGAGTCAAAATGCGTTCTATGAATGGTTTGGGCAGCTCTATTATCGGTTTCGCTAGTCCTGAGCTGTGTCACTAGATAAAATTTAAATTGTCGAAGGACTGGTTTCAAATTTCGTCAAACTCACAGGTAAAATGGCGCAAGATTGGTGCCTCGCGGATAATTTTAAGCCCTCTGATGCTGTCTTTGAGCTGGCTTACCTTGTGAAAGGTTTCGGCCACATAGTTCATGTGATTGTCTGTGAGCGTTCTTCTGGGGATGGCGAGTCGTAGTAACTCCAGGTGTGGGTGTCTCTCTTGCCGGGTAATAGGGTCACGGTCCGCCAACACAGTGCCTATCTCAACGCCCCGTACGCCACCATGAACATAGGCCGCAACCCCGAGCGCTTGGGCAGGATAATTATCGGCCGTAATATGTGGAATCATTTTCCCCGCATTCACATACACAGCGTGTCCCCCCGCGGGCTCCACAACAGGAACACCTAGATCCTTCATCCTCTGGGCCAGGCGTGCGACCTGTCCCACGCGCGCCTTGAGATAATGGTACTCCGTGCCTTCATACATGCCTGCGGCGATCGTTTCCATGGTCCCGCCAGTCATGCCCCCATAAGTGAGATAGCCCTCAAACAAGATGCTGTAGACGGAACACTGTTGATAAAGCCCTTCATCCCTGAGCGCCAAAAAACCTCCCATGGCCACAATCGCATCCTTTTTGGCCGACATGGTAGCCCCATCTGAGCCTTTAAACATCTCCTTGATAATGTCCCTGATGGTCCAGTCGTGATAGGCAGGTTCGCGCGTTTTAATGAAATAGGCGTTTTCGGCATAGCGTGCCATATCAAAGAACACCCGCAACCCCTGCTTATGGCACAAGGCCTTTACCGCTTGAATGTTCGCCATCGAAACAGGTTGTCCACCACCAGAATTACAAGTCACCGTGATGAGCACAAACGGAATTTTGTTCTTGGGCGTTCCCTTGAGGACCTTTTCGAGCTTGTCTAGGTCAATGTTGCCCTTAAAGGGATGTTGCAATAACGGGTCTTTGGCCTCATCAATCGTGCAATCGATCGCTATCCCTTTTCGGTATTCAATGTGGGCCTTTGTGGTATCAAAGTGGGTATTGCCGGGAATCAAATCCCCCTCCTTGATGAGAGTCGAGTGAAGGACATTTTCGGCTCCGCGCCCCTGGTGTGTGGGAATCACGTATTTGAATCCCGTGATGTCCTCGATGGCGGAAAGCATTTTATCGAACGAACTCGAACCCGCATAGCTTTCGTCACCAAGAATAATACCAGCCAATTGCACATTGCTGATGGCTCCTGTGCCCGAATCGGTAAGCAAATCAATCATCACCTTTTTGGAAGGGATTTTAAAAAGATTAAAGTGATGATCGCGGATAATTTTTTGACGTTCTTCACGCGTGGTAATGTTGATGGGTCGTGTCACCGAAATCAAATACGGTTCAAAAGGATATTCTTCTTGTGTCATGAGGGAACTGTTATGAACACTTGTATTTGATGTCAATTATAAAAACTTCTGGAAATCCTTGCAAAAATTATCTATGCCGCTGAATCCAGCCCATATCACACGGGGGTGTGTAGCGAGGTTTTATGTGGGCTATGTTGTCTTGAGCGTGATGTTCTGTTTCTTTTTTCATGAGACACCGACAAAACGCTTTCTCGGAATTCCCATAGGAGGGTACATGCACGGAACAGGTAACAATGCTCATTTGCCAGAAAATGCCTTTCGCAAACTCAAGCCCGGCGAGGTTTATCAGCCCATCGTCCCCGCGTCGTCTAACATGCCGCAGTGGACGTTTAGAGCTGTCTTGCTGGGTATCATAACGGCTGTGATTTTTTCGGCTGCCGCCGCTTTTTTGGGATTTAAGGTTGGTCAGGTTATCGAAGCGGCCATCCCCATTGCGATCATCGCAGTAGGCGTGGGTTCCGTGTATCGCAGACGCGCTTCTCTTCTGGAAAATGTGATTGTGCAATCCGTAGGAGCGGCCTCTGGTCTGATTGTGGCGGGTGCCATCTTTGTTCTGCCCGCTTTGTTCATTCTGGAACTCCCTGTCGACAAGTTTATTGCCTTCATGGCATCCCTTTTAGGTGGCGTGCTGGGCGTGTTGTTGCTGATTCCTCTTCGCCGTTATTTCGTCAAAGAAATGCATGGCGAGTACCCTTTTCCTGAGGCCACTGCCACAACCGAAATTCTGGTGGCGGGTGAATCTGGTGGCACACAAGCCAAAATACTCATGACTGCGGCCGTTGTCGGCGGCATTTACGATTTTCTGCAATTGCACGCCAAGGCTTTTTCCGAAACCATCACGACCTACACGATTCCCTATGTGAATACCCTCCTGGCCAAACTCAAACTGGTTTTCAAAATCGACGTGCTCGCCTCGGTGCTCGGTTTGGGTTACATCATCGGTCTGCATTATTCCCTCATCATCACACTGGGTTCGTTGTTGTCCTGGTTCATCATGGTCCCTCTCGTGGCCCATTTTGGTCATTACATGAGTCTGCCTGTGGTACTCGGTCCCAATGGCCTGCCTTTGGACATTGCGGCCATGACCCTTGAACAAATCTTTAAAAACTATGTCCGTCTGATGGGCATTGGCGGGATTGCCTGCGCCGGCATGATCGGCATCTGGCGTTCGCGCAAGATCATTGTCACTGCCTTCAGTCTGGGATTCCGTGAGCTTTTCAAGGGAAAAACAGCCAACACCGAAACAGTTGCTGTTGAGCGCACCGATCATGATTTTTCGATGAAATGGGTTGCCATGGGTCTCATTGGTGTTGCCATCGCCCTGTTCCTGTTCTTCTCGATCGTCGTACTCAAAGGACAGCCAAATCCCTTTGGCAAGGCCGCTATCGCACTGATTGTGGTGATGGTGATTTCCTTTCTGTTTACGACCGTCGCCGCACAAGCCATTGCCACAGTCGGCACCAACCCTGTATCGGGCATGACGCTCATGACCCTGATCTTGTCGGCTGGAATATTGGTCGCCGCCGGACTCAAGGGACCCATGGGAATGATGTCCGCATTGCTCATCGGTTGCGTGGTGTGCACAGCCCTTTCTGTGGTGGGCGGCTTTGTGACAGATCTTAAAGTCGGATACTGGCTGGGGGCGACACCTTCGGTACAACAAAAATCCAAGCTTTTGGGGATTGTTGTTTCGGCACTGACTGTCGGCACCGTAATGATTCTCTTAAATCAGGTGTACGGTTTCGTACAGACACCCGCCCATCCTGAACCCCTTTCTGCCCCGCAAGCCAACGCCATGGCGGCCGTGGTAAAGGCCATGATGTCCGATCAGCCTGCCCCGTGGATGCTGTACGGGATTGGTGCCGCCATCATTCTCATCCTGCAGTTCTTTAAGGTTCCCGGTCTGGCCTTCGCTCTGGGGATGTACATCCCGTTGGAACTCAACACACCTCTGCTGGTGGGTGGTTTCATTTCTCATATGGTCATCAAATCGGCTCAGGGCAACGAGAAGCTGGCCAATGCCCGTAACAGCAGGGGCACATTGATCGCCTCCGGTTTTATTGCAGGCGGTGCGATCATGGGAGTGATCGCGGCCCTCATGCGCTGGGCTTCGCAGAAATGGTCTATGGGTCTGGGGGTTGACTTTTTTAACAACGCCGAAGGCGGAGTTGCAGAACTCACAGGCCTCGTTGCTTATTGCCTGTTAATCGCCTACACCTATTGGGACAGCAAGCGGGCCAAAGAAAGCTGACCACAGCTTCATCAGCCACGTCCGCGACGAGTCACGGACGT
>CAZGMS010000245.1:0-46979 GCA_964526915.1 uncultured Nitrospirales bacterium | reverse complement strand
AAAAAAATCTGTCGTAAACACGTGGACACCTGAATACTTGAACACGTGATTTTTGTGCACACGATTTATCTATTCTCCCAACACAAATTGATCATTCTTTCCTAACCTAAGTCCGTTGGTCAAATCAAACGCTGACATGCGTTTTTTTCCCATCAGCTGTACCTCGGTGATCAGCAAACCACCCTGACCTGTGGCAACGAGCCAGCCGTTTTTTTCCAAACTCACGACGGTTCCCGGGGAAGCGGATAATTGTTGATGCGTGACGGTACACCCGTATATTTTCAGGGGTTCACCCCTGAGTGTCGTAAAGGCAATTGGCCAGGGGAGCATGGCCCTGACACGGTTAAAAATGTGCACAGCCGGTTGGGTCCAATCGATCACCCCCATTTCTTTGGTGAGTTTAGGGGCATAACTGGCCGCCGTGTCATTCTGCTCTGTGGGCTTACATGAACCCGCAAGGATGTCGCCGATCGTTGTGATCAGCAGTTCACCGCCTAGCTTGGCCAATTTGTAGGTCAAGGTGATGGCGTTGTCCTCAGGTAATAGGGGTAATGCCCGTGTGGCAAAAACGGGACCGGCATCAAGCTGTTTTACCATGCGCATGATCGACACACCCGTCTGTGCATCACCATTGAGCAGGGCGTAGTTGATGGGCGCGGCGCCACGGTAGTGGGGCAGAAGCGATGCGTGTACGTTCAGGCTCTCCTGTTTCGGGGTTCGCAGGATTCTTTCTGGCAAGAGATTTCCATAGGCGGCCGCCACAATGAAATCAGGGTTGAGGGCGGCGATGTGGTTCACGGTGAAATCGTTTTTGAGGTTTTCCGGCTGAAACACACTGAGGCCATTTGCTTTTGCCCACAGAGCAACGGGAGGGCATGTGAGTTGTTGCCCACGGCCAGAAGGTCTGTCGGGCTGTGCAAATACGGCCACGATGTTGGCGCCTGATTGGTGGAGATGCTTCAAAATCACCTGCGCGAAATCGGGGGTTCCCATATAGACGAATTTAATTTGTTTGAGGTCTGGAACCATCGGGTTTGGAAAGTAACGTGATTCGGTTGAATTGTAAAGCGTATCTCTTTTTGGGACAGAACCTCGTCGTTGGGACTCCTAGAGGGGGGCTGTGATTTTCTGTTACGAAAAAGGCTTTAGGACAGTTTACTAGGACAATCCCCTGCTCAAGAATATGGTTCCCCCTGATTGTTCTTTCTTTGTTACGTTTGTAAATTGAATTTGGAATACTTTAGATATATAAGGACCGCTCATCCAAAGGAGTCTTGTTTGAAAAAACCTCTTAATATAAGCAGCATCAAAAAAACTAAGATCTTCATCGTTGATGATCATCCGATCCTGCGTCAAGGACTGACGCTTTTGATCAACAATGAAGAGGATATGATCGTTGTCGGGGAAGCAGAAAATGCGCCAGAGGCCATCAAGGGCATTGAGAAAGAAAGACCTGACTTGGCGATCGTGGATATTTCCTTGGAAGGCACAAGTGGTCTCGAGCTCACCAAAAATATTTTAGTCAAACAACCCAAGTTGCTTGTCCTGATCATTTCGATGTATGATGAGTCTGTTTACGTGGAACGCGTTGTACGAGCTGGAGCAAAGGGGTATGTCAATAAGCGAGAGGTGAGTGAGCATGTCATTTCAGCCATTCGCAAGGTGTTGGATGGTAAAATTTATGTGAGTGATCAATGGAAAGACAAACTTGTGCATCGGTTTTCGAACAAAGGCACGGCTACAACGGCTCCTTTTGTTGATGGCCTCAGTGATCGTGAGCTTGAAGTGTTGCAGATGACCGGGCAGGGACAGACCACGCGTCAAATTGCGGAAGAACTTCACGTAAGCGTCAAGACTGTTGAATCTCATTACGCCAACATCAAAAACAAACTCGATCTCAAAAATTCTCACGAACTTATCCAATTCGCAGTCAAGTGGTGTCTGTCAGAAAAATAAGAAAATCCCCCATCCCAAAATCCTGTCACCCCCGATTGTGATAGTGAGCCAGCTCCTTTAGAATCTCTGGGTGTTCAAAAATTAAAAACAAATAAATCAAAAAAGAACTTATATGCAAAATTGGCTCCCCATCATTCTGTTATTGATCGTATTTGCCGGCGTGGCTTGCGACAATGGTTTTGAGAAGGCTGGTGCGAACGTGGTTCGCGAACTTCAAAAAACAGGCGACAAGATTGATCAAGGTTTGAAAACAACAGGCGAGGATATTCAAAAAAACCTCGATAAGGCTGGCGATAAGGTAGAAGATGTCACAAAATAAATAGGAGCACACTATGTTACGATGGTCCATTTCATTTTTTCTGGTTGCCGTATTGGCCGCCGTGTTTGGGTTCACAGGGATTGCTGCAGATGCGGTTTCAATAGCCAAGGTTTTGTTTGTCGTATTTCTTGTCTTGTTTATTGTTTCATTGATCGTGCCGCGTTGGCGGAGGAATCAGGGGATCAATTAACGATTTCGCTTGTGAGATGATTGGTCCCTTCGAATACGTTTATGAAAAATAAATCCTACCAGATCATCGCGTTTATTATCTTTCTATCCTGGTTAAGCGGTTGCGCCTCTTTGGGCATTGCTGTTCTGTATAAGAAAGTGAATTTGCCCGAGAACCAAGTGATTCGAAACCTCAATTATTCTTTGGATGAGGGTTCAAAGAACGCCATGACGCGGCTTGACCTTTTTTTGCCCAAGGGCACAAATTGGCCCACCATGGTTTTTGTTCACGGTGGGGGCTGGAATACGGGCGACAAAGATCTTAACGTTGCTGGAGCAGATGTTTATGGCAATATCGGCAGATATTTTGCTTCGCAAGGAATTGGCACAGCTATCATCAGTTATCGGTTAATGCCCGATGTCGATTGGAAAACTCAGGTGATGGATGTAGCAAGAGCTACCGCCTGGGTTTATGAACACATTCCCGAATATCAGGGTGATCAGAAATCAATCTTTCTGGCTGGGCATTCTGCTGGTGCTCAGCTGGCAAGCAGGGTGGCTCTTGATCGTTCTGCTTTACTGTCTTTGGGGTTGTCCCCTCAAATCTTGTGCGGCGTCATTGCTGTCAGTGGGGCAGGTTATAACTTTATGAGTCACGAAATGTATGAATATGGAAAAGAACAAGGCGCCATCGAGGCCATTTTCAACAGAACAGAACTGAGTAAAATATTAAGAAAGAAATTGTCTCCCATATTTTTTGCCAAACAAGCGGCACCACCTTTTCTGATCCTCTACGCCGCCAGGGATGAAAAAGAAATCAAGCACGATTCATTAAGATTCGATCAAGCCCTGAAAAATGTGGGGGCACAAAGGCAACTTTATTCGGTCCCCAAAACAAATCACAAAACCATGATTCTGGCATTGAGCCACGCCAACAAATTTCCCGCGAGCCTCATGACGGTTTTTATGAAGACGTGTGAATGCGGAACCTCAACGACGAGAATATTCAATTCCTCCCCGACCCCACCCGAAAAAGTGCGGAAATCCCCCAGCTGAAAACCCTGTCTCCCCTGATTTTTTCTTTTACCATTCTTTTGTATTTCTCCTACAGGTGATGAAACCAAAAACAATTCAAAGGAGTTTTAACATGAAAAAATTTTCCAAGATGACAATGATGGCGTGCGCGACAGGTGCCCTGTTTCTGTCTTTGGGCCTCATGGGCATAGGCTGCGGTGCGGAGGAAGCTATCAACGATTTCAATTCAAAAAATACCTGCGAAGACTACTGTGCCAAAAATTTTGAATGTAACAGCGTAGCCCCAACAACCGACGAAACAGATGTCTGTGTGAGCGACTGCCGCGCTTCCATGGAAAACGATTGCGGTAACGAAAACCAGGACGCTGCCAATGATCAGATTAATGAGTGTGTCGATAAAGGATGTGCCGAATTCTGGGCCTGCATGGTCTTTGATGCCGCGCCAGAGTGTTACGGCTTTGTGAGTGAATAGAAAAGAAAATGAACGATTTTGTTAAAATATCTCAAGAAATAAAAAGGAGAACATAATATGTTAGGAACAATTCTTATTGTCTTCCTGGTCCTCATGGTGGTGGGCGTTTTACCGACTTGGCCGCATAGCCGCAATTTTGGCTACTACCCCAGCGGAATTGGCGGCACCTTGCTCATCATCGTTGTTATTCTCCTTCTGATGGGACGCATTTAAAAATCGGTCTTCTGTCTCTCATCTCTGGTGTTGCCAGGGCTGAGGTGTCGATTTGGGTTTGAATGTTGGGAATATGAAGATTTCAAAAAGGTGAATTTTATGAAATACAATAAACTATTTAATGTTCTCGTGATGGTTCCACTCGTTGCCGTTCTTATATGGGGTTGCTCAAGCGGAAGTGGAGGGAGCAACACAGGAATACTGTCTGTTGGACTCACCGACGCATCCACGGATCAGTATCAAGCCGTTTATGTGACCGTGAGCGAAATTCAAGTCCATCAATCTGCCGACGGAGAAGAAACCGAAGAAGGCTGGGTAACGGTTGGAACACCAAACGCAACTTACAATCTTCTCGATCTGGTCAATGGTGTGCGCGAGCCCGTGGGGCTCTCTGATCTTGATACAGGGCATTACACGCAGATGCGCTTGATTGTTGGCGAAAATCCCGACAGCACCATTAATCTTTTGAGCCAGCCTCATCCCTTTGCCAATTATGTGATCGACTTGGAGGGAGACCTACATGAGTTAAAAGTTCCCAGTGGAATGCAATCAGGGATCAAAATTGTGCAGGGTTTTGAGATTAATGTAAATGAAACAACAGAGCTGGTGCTTGACTTTAATGCCAGCGCTTCAGTTGTGGTTGCCGGGAATAGCGGCCAATATTTACTCAAGCCCACAATTCAGATGTTGGATACACACGAAGCCGCCATCATCAGCGGGGATGTGACACAATCATCAGAGGTGCTGACAGGCGCAACTGTTTCAGCCCAGATATTTGATGACATGGCTGTGGACGCCGAAGATCGCGTGACGGTTCAGGCGGCCACTCTTTCAGATGATGCTGGCCACTATTCACTTTTTCTATCACCCGGCACGTACAACCTGGTTTTTTATAAAGAAGGTTTTCAAGCGTTCGTTGCAAAAATTACCGTTGTCGCGGGTGACAGCGTTACGCAGGACGCCACCCTTGATGCTGCCACGACAGGAACGCTTTTGCTGACCTCCAACATCAGCGATACCGATTCAGAAGCTCACGCGACCACAAGTTTTCGTCGAAACACCACTGTTGATGATGTCAATGTTGAGATTGAACTGTTTGCTCTCAACATTGCCGACGGCGGTGATGGCCTCATCACTTTGCCCACGGGCGATGTGGTTGTCGTTACCTCCTCTTTTGAGGAAACAACTCAATCGATCACAGTTGTGATCGATGCCGACACGCAAACCGTATTGAATGTGAGTCTGTAAGACACGTTTTTTGAAGGGAAAATTATGAAAATCACGAAAAATTTGTTGCCGGCTTTGGTTCTGGCCGTTTTTATTTTTGGATGCAATTGTCATAGCTGTGGCGACGGAGGAGGCAACACAACACCCACCACAACCAACCTCGTGAGTGCGACTGATCCGGCTGATGGTGCTGATGGCGTATTCATCAACAGAAAAATAGCCGCGACCTTCAGCGGGGAGATGGATTCAGCAACGATCACAGACACCACTTTTACCATCATGCAGGGAACAACGTCTGTTTCAGGTGCTGTGGCCTACTCTGGCGTTACTGCCGTTTTTACACCGGCCAGCAATCTGGTTGTGAATACTGAATATACGGCAACGATCACAACGGGTGTTGCTGACTTGGAGGGCCGGGCACTTGCAAACGAATACACTTGGAGTTTTACCACAGGGGTTACGGCAGACACCACTGCCCCGACTGTTGCATCAACAGACCCAGTCAATGAAAATGTTGATGTACTCCTCAATAGAAAAATAGCCGCCACCTTCAGCGAAGCAATGGATGCCCTCACAATCACCACAGACAACTTTATCGTCTCGGGACCTGATGCAACTCTTGTTACGGGCACAGTCGATTATGTTTTGGTTGGCAACGTGGTTACTTTTACTCCCGAAAACGATCTCGAGGTGTCTACGACCTACACGGCTACGATGATGACTGCGGCTGCAGATCTTGCCGGAAATGAATTGGCTAGTGATTACGTCTGGAGCTTCACCACTGGAGCAGATGTGGATGTTAACGCCCCAACACTAGTTTCAACAAATCCTTCGGACGCCGATACAAGCGTTGCTTTGAACAAAACAATCACGGCCACGTTTAATGAGGCGATGGATGCGCTCACGATCACCACAGAAAATTTTTTGGTGACAGGACCCGGAACAACTCCCGTCATAGGAACGGTTGACTATGATCTCATCAACAATATTGCGTCTTTTAATCCCGGGAGCGATCTGTCTGCCAACACAGAATACACGGCAACAGTCACGACAGGAAGTCGCGATCTCGCTGACAATGCGTTGGCCAATGATAATGTATGGAACTTTACAACAAGCGATCAGGTGGCTCAGACTGTCATTCAAGAGTCAGTTTCTCTTGGCGTGTCTTCCAATTTTGCAATTCTGGCATCGGCTGCCATCACCAATATTGCAACGTCTGCAATTACCGGAGATGTTGGTTTGACGCCAGATTCCGGCTCCAACATTAGCGGGTTCAGTGTTCCGGAAACGTGTCCGGAAATCACGGGAACAATGTACGCCGTTGATGCGGCAGGTCCTGCCTGCGCATTGATTGACCCTACACTTCTTGCCAATGCAAAAACAGCTGCCGAAACCGCGTTTATCGATGCCAGAGACGCCGTTAGGGGAACCCCTCAAGAAATCTCCGGCAATCTGAATGGTCTTACGCTTTACCCCGGACTGTATGAATCAGGCTCTTCACTCGAAATCTCACCGGGCGGTTTTCTTTATCTGGATGCTCAGGGCGACACGAACGCAGTCTTTGTGATTAGAAGCGCAACCTCCATCACTACCGAAGCTGCGAGTGAGGTCGTTCTCACCAAGGGCGCAAAGGCCAACAACGTTTATTGGACCGCGGGGAGTACAGTCACGCTTGGAACAACTTCGATTATGAAGGGAACCATGATTGCGGGAACATCTCTTTCGTTGCTCACAGGTGCTAATCTGGAAGGGAGGGCGTTGAATCAGGGGGCGGCGGCTGAAGCGGTAACTCTAGATTCCTGCATCATTACAGTGCCTTCCCCGTAAGGTGCGAATATATTGTGTTTCCGAATGTACTCTGAAGATACTATTTGTTGTTTTTCTGGTTTGGTCATTGTGTACCTGTCCAATAAGGTTTATATGTAAACACAGCATCGAAGATGTCTTCGATACAACAGATTTCCATACAAGGATCGAGAGTATAAGATCATAAAACTTCAAAAAAAATCAAAACTGAGTCATAAATCTAAACACCCTAAAGCGGTTGCTCAAGAGATGGGGTCGTTAGAAAAGTTTCGTCGCATGGCCACGGTCATTCAAGATTCCAATGATGCGATCACCTTTCAGGATTTGGATGGCAACATCTTGGCCTGGAACCAGGGTGCCGAGATCATGTACGGTTATTCTGAGGCAGATGCTTTGAACATGAATATCGTGGATACCGTGCCCAAGGAATATCAAGAAGAAGCACGCCAGTTTCTTTCTTCTCTTAAACGTGGAGAGTTGGTCCCAACGCTCGAAACAAAACGCAAAACAAAAGACGGTCGTATTGTCGATGTTTGGCTGACCAACACAAAACTGACTGACGATAAAGGCAACCTCACAGGAATTGCCACAACCGAACGAGACATTACCGAAAGAAAGCACTCAGAAGCCTCATTTAGAGAAAAGGCACGCGAACTCGAATTCTTGCGTGAAGGTCAAATCACACTCTCCGATAAGATGCGTGGCGAACAGAATATTTCACGTTTGGGGCAAAGCGTCTTGAGTCACCTGGCTCCATTTTTGAATGCACAGATGGGTGCCTTTTACTACGTGACCGAAGAAAAGACTCTCAAGCGCGTGAGCGGTTACGCTTCCTCAAAATTAGAAAACAAAGAAAAGACGATTGCCTTTGGAGAAGGTCTTGTTGGTCAGGCTGCGCTGCAGAGCTGTCCCATTATTCTCGAACAAGTTCCCGCACAATATTTTGGAAAAATCGGTTCAGATTTGGGTGAGTCTGTGCCGCGTTCGCTCTTGTTAGCGCCTGTTTATTATGAGGGAGAAGTCAATGGAGTGATCGAACTGGCTTCTTTTTCATCTTTTTCAGAGCATCAAAAAACGTTTTTGGAACATGTGTCCGAAAATATTGGTATTGCGATCAACACCTCAATGAGTCGCAAAAAGCTGGAAGAACTTCTCAACATATCCCAGAGTTTAACTGAAGAACTTCAAACCCAACAAGGGGAGTTGAAGGCCTCTAATGATGAACTTGAACAGCAAAGGGATATCTTAAATGAAAATAACGAAGCGCTGGGTAATGCCCAAACTCTGCTTGAAGAAAGGTCCAGCGAAGTTCAAAGGGCCAGTCAGTACAAATCCGAATTTTTGGCCAACATGTCCCACGAACTGAGGACCCCGCTCAACAGCACCCTGATTCTGGCGAAACTGCTTGCAGACAACGCTGGCGGAAACCTGACCCAAGAACAGATTCAATACGCTCAGTCCATTTCGTCTGCCGGCAACGACCTTCTCAACCTTATCAATGACATTCTGGATCTATCAAAGGTAGAGGCCGGCAAGCTCGGGATCAGGCCCGAGAGCGTTTTTCTTCCCACAGTTTTTAATATTATTGAAAAGACCTTTGATTCTTTGGCTAAAGAAAAGAAACTTCAGTTTAAAATCAAGATCGACCCCGATGTGCCCGAGAGGATGCTCACTGATCGTCAACGACTGGAGCAAATACTCAAAAACCTGCTTTCCAATGCGTTTAAATTTACCGAAAAAGGCCAGGTGACGTTAAAGGTGTTTCGAAGTTCTGGCGAAAGACTTTCGTTTGCGGTGATCGATACAGGTGTTGGGGTTCCTCAGGAGCAACAAGAAGTGATCTTTGAGGCCTTCCGTCAAGCCGATGGAACAACCAATCGAAAATATGGCGGCACGGGCCTTGGGCTTTCAATCTCACGGGATCTCGCCAGGCTTCTGGGTGGGAGTGTTGAAGTCGAGAGTATTTCCGGCGAAGGAAGCTGCTTTACTCTTCTATTGCCAATGACATATGATGAGTCCCTCATTGCGGTGGCAGATCTTAAGGCTTATTCTTCACCCATCGCTGTCGTTGATGTTGACTCTCCAACAGCACCTGTTGCGTTACGACCTGAACGGATCAAACGGGTTTTGATCATTGAGGACGACAAAATTCAAAGAGAGAGTATTGTTAATCTCATTGCTGGTGCCGATATTGAAATTACGGCTGTCGCATTGGCAAAGGAGGCTCTTTCTGCTCTCAAAAAGACTGTCTATGATTGTCTGGTACTTGATCTTAAACTCACGGATATGTCAGGCGAAGAGTTTTTAAAGAAAATGACTGCGCAAGATGATTTGATCCCATTTCCCCCCACAATCATTTATACTGGCAGATCGCTTTCTCGGGACGAAGAAAATCGACTTAGAAAATATTCTTGTTCGATTATCATTAAAGGAACCATGTCTTCGGAGCGGCTTTTTGATGAGGTAAATTTTTTTCTGCACATCAACCAGTTCAAGGAATCTCCCAAAAGACGACCGATGTTAAAAATCCTGCAGAATTGTGAAGATGTCTTCAAGGGGTATAAGATTCTTGTCGTCGATGATGATGTCAGAAATATTTTTGCGCTCACAGCAGCGTTGGAACAAAAAGGGGCCAGCATCGAGGTCGCCAGGAACGGCAAGGAAGCGCTCGCGAAGCTCAAAGACAATCCTCGTTTGGATCTTGTTCTCATGGACATCATGATGCCCGTGATGGATGGCTATCAGGCGACCCGTGAGATCAGAAAACAAAAACGCTTTGCAAAGCTCCCGATCATAGCTGTGACAGCCAAGGCCACCAAGAACGATCAAGTGCTTTGTATGGAGGCAGGTGCCAACGACTATTTGGCCAAGCCCATTGATCTTGATCAGCTCTTCTCGGTCATTCGAGTATGGGCACCAAGATTGGAACGGGATTAATTCACATGGAACGGACTCACACCAGGGAATTTGAAATCCAACTCAAAATTCTGCTTGAAGCGATTAATCTCAAATACGACTACGATTTCAGGCAATACGCACCTGCTTCGATGCAGAGGACGGTGGTACATGCCATGAACCGGATGGCCTGCCGCACCATTCTTGAGTTAAAGAATAAAGTTCTGGGTGATGTGGAGTGTTTTTACGATCTGCTTCAATCTCTGACGATACCCGTGAGTGAGATGTTTCGCGATCACACCTATTTTTTGGCCCTTCGGGAAAAGGTGATCCCACATCTCAAAACGTATCCTTCGATCAAAGTTTGGGTTGCCGGGTGTAGCACGGGAGAGGAGGTCTATTCACTGGCGATCCTTTTGAAAGAAGAAGACCTGCTTGAGCGCACGACCCTGTACGCAACCGATATCAATTCCAGAAATCTTGAGCAGGCCGAAAAAGGGTTGTTTGATTTGGCCGCAATAAATAATTGTGCACAGAGCTATCAAAAGTCTGGCGGGAAGTGTCGGTTCACGGATTACTACACAGTGATTGCGGGCGGGGCAAAATTCAAGAACGCTTTGAAAAAAAACATCACCTTTGCGGATCATAGTCTCGTCACTGATGGCGTGTTCTCTGAAATGCATTTGATTTCGTGTCGAAACGTTCTCATTTATTTTGATCGCGAACTTCAGGATAAGACCTTGAAACTTTTTTTCGACTCGCTTTTTAAAAAAGGCTTTTTGGGATTGGGTGCCCAAGAGACCATTCAGTTTTTAAAATATGCAAAATACTATGATCCCTTTGTGAAAAATGATCGAATTTATCAAAAGAAATGATGAAGGTGTGTGATATATTTGTGGGCAAATTTTTGGCACCGCCCCTCCTAATGTTAGGACGGGCTCCCTGAAGCTTTAGCGAAGGGTGGGGAGGTAGAGTTCACATGAAGACAGCAGACAAAAATTATAGCGCCGATCGGGTCAAGATTCTTCTGGTTGATGATCTCAAAAACAATTTGATGGCTTTGGAAGGATTGCTCAGACGCGATGACGTCGAAATCTTCAAAGCCAAATCAGGAACTGAGGCGTTGGAGTTCATGATGGTGCAGGAATTCGCGTTGGCACTTGTCGATGTTCAAATGCCTGTTATGAGCGGGTTTGAACTCGCCGAACTCATGCGGGGAACGAAGAAGACGAGGCACATCCCGATCATCTTTGTGACGGCCACCGCCAAAGACCAGAGTTTTTTGTTTAAGGGTTATGAAAGCGGTGCGGTGGATTTTTTGCTCAAACCGCTCGACACCTTTGCTGTCAAAAGCAAGGTGAATATTTTCATTGAGCTTTATCAGCAAAAAAAGGAACTCAAAAAGCAGGAAGTACATCTGCAGCAGATTAACGAAGATCTGGAAAAGCGTGTTCAGGAAAGAACCCTCGATCTTGTGCAAAGCAACCAAAACCTTCAGGCAGAGATCTCAGAGCGCAAAAGAATGGAAAAAGAAATATTGGAAATTCCTTTGCAAGAGCAGAGGCGCTTCGGGTCTCAGCTCCACGATGGCCTCTGCCAGGAATTGGCAGGGATAGAGATGTTACACAATAGCCTCACTCAAAAGGCAGAGAAAAATAGCCCCTTTGATATCAGTGAATTTAAAAACATTGAATCCCTGATCCATAAAGCCGTTGATCAGGCTCGTGACACAGCCCGCGGGCTTTATCCGGGAGATATGGAAAGCGCCTCCTTCGTTTATTCCCTTGAGGAATTGTCTGCCCGCACTCAACAGCATTTGGGGATTCTCTGCCAGGTTTTTTGCCCGGAGACTATCCAAATCGACAATCAGACGGCCACTCACCTTTATCGCATTGCTCAGGAGGGGCTGGCGAATGCCGTCAAACATGGTCAGGCAAAAAATATCGAGATTAGCTTTACCCAAAATGCCGACAAAATGACTTTTAGTGTCAAAGACGATGGACAAGGAATTGCGCCTGACCTGGACCGCAAAAAAGGGATTGGTTTGAATATTATGAAATACCGCGCTCACATGATGGATGCCACGTTTGATGTTGAGCCGAACTTGCCCCAGGGAGTTGTCCTCAAATTTGTTTTTGACGCCCCTGTGTCGTAATACATCCTGTTAATTAAGATAATCCCTCATCAAAAAACCCTGTCTCCCCTGATTGTGGCATTTGTGTTTGTTTTGTAGGTTCTGTTTTACAATCAACGAATCACAAATAATTGTGAAACAAAAAAAAGGAGAAGATTATGAATTGGGATACCATCGAAGGCAATTGGAAACAATTAAAAGGCAACGCAAAAGAAAAATGGGGCAAGTTGACCGATGATGATCTTGATATCATTGCTGGCAAAAGAGAACGCCTTATAGGCAAACTGCAGGAAAAGTATGGCATCGCCAAAGGTGAGTTTGAAAAACAGGTTGATGAGTTTCAAAAATATGCCAGGTTGAAGGCAATAAAAGATGCCGAAAAATGGAGTGAGAATAACATATGAAGAATGTGTGATTGTTTTAGAATGGAAAAAAATTATGAAAACGAATCTCAATAATCAGCCCGTTACACAAGAGTGCGCAAAACGGCCGGTACACCATCATTGTTTATACGCTGAAATTGTTCCCTCAGTTTCAGTTATGGATTTTAATAAATCGCAACAACACGATCCCGTAAATCCGGACAAGAAGGGTGTTGTCAGACATGCTGTCAAGGTAGGCGTTAAGGGGTTGGCCGCCTTAGTCTTCTTGCTATTTGTCAGTCTGCTGTTTGTTGATTGTGGTGGCGCACAAGAAACCATAGACAACTGGGATTCGCAGGTTACTTGCGGCGATTATTGCACCAAGAAATTTGATTGCGAGGACACAGATCCGACCAGCGATGAAACCGACACTTGTGTCAGTGAATGTCGCAACTCGATCGAAGATGACTGTGGCAACGAAAACCAGGCCGCGGCTAATGATAAAATCAATGAGTGTGTCGCTATGGGTTGTGCTGATTTCTGGTCGTGCCTGGTCTTCGATGTCGCTCCGGAATGTTTTGGTTTTGTAAACTGACAATAGAAAGGGGTGTTTTATGCGAAAAAAACTTTACACGTTTTGTTTTGTTTCATTGATTGCAGTTCTAATCTTTTCGATGACGCAGGTACAGGCAAAGCAGTATCAGGGCAACGGAAAGGTCCGGAGTTCGGATCGTAATAACAACGGCGTCATTTCTCACCACGAATGGACGGGGACCCAGCAGGAGTTTAACCGCCAAGACATAGATGGTGACGGCGTTTTGGGTGTGGGGGAATTTTGTCAGAAGAAAGTCGTGTTAGATCGCTTTGGCGAGTTTGATGATAACCAGGATGGTTACATCACACGCAATGAATGGAATAATACCAGTCTTTCCTACACACATTTGGACCAAAACCACGATGGCAGATTAAACAGTGCCGAGTTTTATGACCAAAAGCAGTATCCCGTCTCAATTTTTGGGGAGCTTGATCGGAACAACAACGGAAGAATTTCACGAAATGAGTGGCGGAGCACCAGCGAGATTTTCAACCGGCTGGACACGAACGGAAACGACTATTTGAGCGAGAGGGAATTTTATGCCCGTGAAAGCGGCAATCTCATCGATCAAATTTTCCAGGAGATTTTCGTAAGACGATGAGAGGGGAATGTTGCCATGAAAGAAAAATTTCAATCAAGTGTTTCGGAAAAAACTAATTCATTACTACCTGCAAATCATCCTGAAAATGAGAGTCATGTTTTACAGGCCGTTGGCGCTGAGATAGAAAAAAAGGCCGCTCCAGATGCTCCTGTGAAGAATCCAGCGATTTATTACCCATCAGCATTAGAAATGTTATATGCTCACCACGATATTTGACCCCCCAACTTTGTAAGATAATCCCCCACTCAAAAACCCTGTCTCCCCTGATTGTGACGAAGATGCGCTTCACCTAGATAGGCTCTACTAGACAAGGAGAAAATTATGGCATCAACACCAATAGCCCCAACTGATCTTTCAATCCCTATCACCGCAGCAGAAGACAGGGCAGAACTTGGAGAGCTGTTTGTTGGAGGCGAAGTTGGCTACGGTCAAACGAGTATTGGCACTGATAATGCTCCCGATGGGTTTGAAGAAGATGGGCGTGGGGCTGGTTTGGCTTTAGAATTGCATGGTGGGTATCTTTGGCCTGTTGCCAAGAATTTGCATTTGGGTTTGCAGGGGGGGGGCACGTTCAATATCTTTTACGATCACGATGGCGCGCAGTACTACGATCAAGGTGAATACAATGGGACAAACGTTTTTGGATCGTCTTACAAGCACGGCAGTCTTTATGCAGGACCGGTCCTGGCTCTCGGTCAGGGTGGTGCTGTTCTGGTCAATCCGTACTTAAGCATTCCGTTTTACTTCAATGATCAGAACACGGTTCGTGCTGACCTGCCTGGAACAGCCCGTATTGTTGGCACACAAAGTCCTGTGATAGCTGGTGTCAGCATGACCTGGCGACCAAAAATTACGGACGCTTTCAGATTACGCGTCACAGGTTCAACGGATCCGCATTTTGTTTTGAAAACTCAATCAAATTCCTCAGAAACGACTCCTGAAACAATCGGTGATTCGAAATTAAATGACATTTATCGCGATCCCAATTCTTTGATCGCTCGTTTGGGCGTTGATTTTGTTTGGATAAACAGAGCGGCACCTCAGCCAATTCCAGTCCCTCAGCCAGAGGTTATCCCTGAGCTTGTGGTTGCGCCTTCTTTGGTTGTGCCCGAATCTAAGCCTGTCATTATTCCACCGCTAGCGGTTGTTCCTCCGCCGGTTGAAGTTCCACCTCTTGTTATTGTGACGGAAACACAAATTAAGATCACAGAACAGATTATGTTTGAAACGAATAAAGCGGTGATTGACGAGAGCTCTTACCCATTGCTCGATGCTATAGTGCAGGCTGTTCGAGAAAATCCAGATATCGCCTTGATCAGAATTGAAGGACACACAAGCACCACAGGGTCAAACCTGCTCAATTGGAAACTGTCCAGTGCGCGGGCTCAGGCTGTTCAACAAGCCCTGACCACAAGGCTTGGTACCACTGAGTCTGCACGGTTTTACGCTGTTGGCTATGGTGAAGAAGAGCTTGAAGTGCCAACGGCTGACAATGTTGAGGAGCCAGCGAATCGGCGTGTTGAGTTTGCCATCATGTTGAAAAAAACTGCCCCGGGAGACGTCTTGGTGATCAATAATGATGATGAGGGGAAGGCGCGATATTATCAGACTGATTTGATTCCTCCAACAGGGGCGCCGCCCAGCACGGTAATTCTAGAAAGAAAAATCATTGCCGATCGCAAGAGCGCTTTGGAACGAAAATAATAAACAAGAACGAGGTCCTATTATGAAAATCAAAACATGTTTATTTCTGTTGATTTGTCTGGTTTCTTCCTGGGGCGCTTTTGCGGATCCGTGTGAAGTTGTGAACAATCACGACGAGGGGGATGGCAGCGGCTATAATTCATCCTCCTTACGTTATATTGTCGATGACTTTATTAATGGCCTCACAAATGCCCATTGTGATTCACTTGGTTCAGAGGACGATGCCGACTTCGATCAAACAATTATTTTCAACAGTGCTCTGGATATCGAACTCAACAACAGTGCAGGTGGAATTGTCTTTGATGTGGAAACGGCGGCTGGCCAGCTGATTGTGGGTTCATCAAGCAGCACGTTGTCAAAAATTGATGGTACATTGCTTGGTGCGGGTGAAAGCCCATTTCAATGCAGTTCCGGAACGGCAGATTCTGCCGTGAGTCTTCGGAATCTTCTGATCATTACGAAAGACACCAATGAAGCGGATTTTTACTTAAACAATCTGTGTTTGATTGCCACAGAAAATGTGTACGTCTGTCAAGAGGCCGATTACGATGACAGCGTTTCTCCCGGCACAACAGGTTGGTGCGGTGGTGATGATGATGATGATGATGATGATGATGGCTTTCCCGATTTTCCTCACGATCTCTGGCCCCCAATTCTGATGCGCTTTTATGCAACCGTGTATGCCGATGCGGACGGCGATGCATACGGCGACGCGGGTGTGAGTCTACAAGTCGAAAAACACCTGCGCATGTATGATTCCGATGGCGATGGTATCAAAGACAAATTTGGTTGGCAATACACGGTTCCTGCGGGTTTTGTGGAAGAAAACACAGACTGCGATGACACAACAGCCGCCAGGTTCCCCGGTAATCCAGAAATTTGTGACGGCCTTGATAACGACTGTAATTTTATAGTGGATGACGGTCTTGATTGTACCGATGACGACACCATTTACTATCCCGATGACGATGGTGATGCTTACGGCGACCCCGTCGGCCCCACGGTCACGGACACAACTCCTCCTGATGGCTACGTTGAAGATCATACCGACTGCAACGACGCGAATGCGGCTATATATCCGGGAGCAGCAGAAGTGTGTGACGGGGTTGACAATGACTGTGATGGTCAGGTTGATGAAGGCTTTGATGTTGATGGTGATGGTTACACCACGTGCGAAGGCGATTGTGATGATGGAGACATTGCTGTTCATCCGGAAGGAACAGAAATTTGCGAAGATGGTATTGATCAGGACTGCAACGGTTCAGATGAAATCTGTGCGGAGGATGATAACGATGATGACGGGTACACGGAAGACAATGGGGATTGTGATGACACGAACCCCGCTATCAATCCGGATGCCGCAGAAATCTGTGATGGTATCGACAACGACTGTGATGGTCAAATCGATGAAGGCTTTGATGTTGATGGCGATGGTTACACCACGTGCGAAGGCGATTGTGATGATGGCTCCATTGCTGTTCATCCGGAAGGAACAGAAATTTGCGAAGATGGTATTGATCAGGACTGTAACGGTTCCGATGAAATCTGTGCGGAAGATGATAACGATGATGACGGCTACACGGAAGACAATGGGGATTGTGATGACACGAACCCTGCCATCAATCCTTCTGCCACAGAAGTCTGCGATGGGGTTGATAACGACTGCGATGGGCAGGTCGATGAAGGCTTTGATGCGGACAGTGATGGTTACACCACGTGCGAAGGTGATTGTGATGATGGCTCCAGCGCTGTTCATCCGGATGCCGCAGAAATCTGTGATGACATCGACAATGACTGTGATGGAACGGTTGATGAAAATGACGTTTGTGATGGCACAGATGACGATCAAGATGGTTTTGTCAGCGATGATGACGGTGGAACAGATTGCAATGACAGCGATGCTTCTGTTTATCCAGGAGCCACAGAAATCTGTGGCGATGGAATCGATCAGGATTGCAGTGGAAGCGATGTCGTCTGTGAAGCCTGCAGTGATGGGCTCGACAACGATGGTGACGGAGCGATTGATTGCGCCGATGCTGATTGTTTACAAGATGATGCTTGTGTTGATACAGACGTGATTGTTCCCGGTGGTATTGTGTGTGATGTGAGCATTGATATCAACGCCGATGGTTTACCAGATGCGCTTGATCCTGCTTTTGGTGACGCTGATGGTGACGGTATTCCTGATTGCTGTACCGATGGCAACGGCGATGTCGTCTTGATCAATTATGATTCAGATGGCGACGATGTTCCCAATTGTCGCGAATTTGCGCTCAGCTCAGATCCCAGTATAAGTGATATAGGTTTTCAAGGTGGCGCCGAAAATTTTGGTTGCTCTTTGTCCCTTGTTTTTCAAACAACATCCGAAAAAACTGATAGAGGTCTCTGGTTCATGATCTTGATCCTTGCCTCCTTCGGTCTCTTTCGAATCAGAAAGGCCCGTATGAATTTATTAAAACCCCAAATGATTGGTTTGGTGGTGATCGTGCTTCTCAGTTTGGCTCGTCCCGCTCATGCGTTGAACGTGCAAACATTTGCTCCTGCCGATGCCGTTGGCTCTGGTTATGGACTGTTTACCTCGCAAACATTGGTTCCAGGACAGTTTGTTATCGGATCGTTTTTTAACTATGCCCAGCACCCGCTCGAAATCGGTTTCACAAATAATAATGCACGCGTCTTTGGCGTGGTGGATAAATTCATCACAGCCGATTTGATTGCCACAGTTGGCTTATTCAAGCATGTGAACCTCACAGCGAACATGCCAATCAATCTTTATCATGATATTGCTCCCACGCTTATCCCGAATCGTGACAGAGGTGGGCCAGATCTTGGTGATCTGCGTGTTAGCTCCAAGATCCAGTTTTTGGATGCTGATACGACTGCTGGCAATTGGGGATTTGCAGTGGTTCCTTTTGTAACAGCCCCCACAGGTGATGCCTCAGTTTATTTGGGTGATACAGGAATCACGGGAGGTGGCACGGTGATTGGTGAAAAAAAGTTTGGTCCCCATCGTCTTTATGTCAACGCCGGTGCTCAATTTAAAAAAGAAGAAACATTGGGGAATCTGGTTGTGGGCAATGCCGTAACCTACGGTGCTGGCTATCAGCATCAGTTTTCAGAAACTCACGCGATCTCTGGTATTGTTGAAGTGCAAGGGTCCACCGCAATGAACAACCTGTTTGGCAGTGAAATCACGACACCCGTAGGTGCTCGCGCTATTTTACAAAAGAATTTTTTGGCGTCTCGGAACCTGCATACTTATGTGGGGGGCGGCATGGGGATCACGAGCGGTTATGGTGCTTCTGATTTTCGTGTGTATTCGGGCCTCTCATTTACCTTCAATGCTCCTCACCACAAAAAAGTTGTGGAGGCAGTGACACCAGAAGAAAACTTTGTTGGTCTGGTCTACTTCGAAAACGACAGGGATCAATTTACCCAGGATAACTGGGCAACCATTGAGGACGCAGCAGATTTCTGGAAAAATCATCAAAGCAGTCCCGTTCTGGTTGTTGGTCATGCTGACTCCAACTGGACCAACGATTACAACATGAAGCTCTCCGAACGCCGGGCGCTGACCGTGCTCAAATCTTTGGTTAAACTGGGCGTCCCTCAAGATATCATCAAAGTCAGCTATTATGGTGAAGAGCAACCTGTCGATACCAATGATACAGATGCTGGACGCAATAACAATCGGGCCGCCAAAATGCAGATCATTGTAGGGGAGATATAAAAATAGACATCAAAAACCAACACAACACGTGATTGAGTTGTCCAGGAGTTCAGCAGATGCAGACTGAATATAAAATTGACAAGATGCTTACGCTGGTTGGAAAGGGGGTGTCTCCCGGGCTGGCCAAAGGGAAGGCGTTTGTCTATATCGACGTGTTGCAACGAGACTCCGAAATCTATCAAATAGACACAACGCAGATTGGTGAGGAACAGGCCAGAATTGACAGGGCGATCGACGACGTGCGCCAGAGTTTAACCATCGATGCGAATCATATTGAGGGCAAGTTAGGTAAGGACTCTGCTGACATCTTTCTGGCTCACGAGGCCATTTTGCTTGATTCCTCAGTTGTTGGAGATTTAAAAAAAACCCTAGAGAGGGAGCAAGTCAATGCTGAACAAGTGGTCAGAATGGTGTTCAGAACCCTGGCCGGCAAATTCAGAAAAATGAATGATGCAGTGCTGAGGGAGAGAGGAGATGATATTGAAGATTTATCCCGCAGGTTGTTGCGATCATTGTCTGGGATTCACGCACACAGTCTCGAAAATCTCCCCGAGAACAGCGTCCTTGTAGCGCGCAGATTGCTCCCTTCGGACACGGTGTTTCTCTCGCGTTCGTCCACCGTTGCTGTGCTTGCAGAATTCGCCGGTCCGGCAGCGCATGCGGCGCTTCTTGCGCGCGAACTCGGCATTCCCTGCGTGGGTGGAATTCCCAAGTTGCTTCAAACTGTTCACACGGGAGATTTTGTTCTGGTGAACGGGATCGAGGGAATCGCGGTGGTGAATCCCGACGCTCAAACCCTGGAAAAACACGAGGGCGCTGTTGGCGAAGTGCACGAACGCAAGGCAACGATGATCCAAGATAGTTGCCTCAAACGCACAGTGACCTTGGACGGAATTGATGTTTCTGTTTTGGCCAACGTTCGTAGTCGGGAAGATGTTGTGTTGGCCATGAAAGGTGGCGCTGATGGGATCGGTTTGTTTCGCACCGAACCTTTCTTTTTGTCAGCCAAACACTTCCCTTCAGACAAAGAATTCGCAGAGTTTCTTTTGGATAGCCTTCGTCTGGCGCGGGGAAAACATGTTGATATTCGTTTGCTCGACATCGGCGCCGACAAGAATCCGCCTTATCTCCATTTGCCACCCGAGCCCGATCCTTTTTTGGGACGACGTGGCGTGCGTGTCCTGCGAGAATATCCCGATCTATTGGATGCGCAGCTGAGGGCAATGCTGTTGGTGTCTCAACAATTTCGTATTGGAATTCTGATCCCCATGGTGACCACAGAGAGCGATGTGGTTCAAATCGTGATGCGGTTACATGAGTTGGCTGATGAAATGGGGGTTCACGAGTTGCCACGCATTGGTGCCATGATCGAAACGCCGGCAGCGGCCTTGACAATCTCTTTTCTAAAAAGGCACGTGGACTTTTTTAGTATCGGTTCCAATGATCTCACCCAATACACGATGGCCGCAGGACGAGAAAATCCGTTGGTGACTGATTATTTTGTTGACGATCATCCGGCTGTTTTGCGGCTCATTGAGCTAGTGGTCAAAGAATCCGGTGACACGCCCGTGTCTCTTTGTGGGGAGCTGGCTGGCCGGATCGAAGTTCTTCTCAGCTTACTAAAAACGGGGATCAGGTCTCTCAGTGTGCCCGCTGCAATGGTCCCAGATGTGAAGAATGTCATAAGGCAACAAGTTTTGTTTGAGTCCCATGCTGATCTGATCGATCAAACTCAAATTTTCAGGTAGTTATTGGGCACTTCTCAAAAAACCAGTTTTGTTCAATAGGGTCCAGATAAACATGTTCGGGTGCGCTCTGCCGGGCGTTCCAAAAAAAAACCCGACGGAAGATAATATTGTCGGGTTTCTTTTTACCAAGGAGATGTGAAAAAAATCATGAAGGGTCTGTGCAACCCTCTTCATCCAAAACATCATCACGGGCATGTTTGGGTTCTGTGTCCGAATAAATCACGGCGGAACCATCATCCTTAAACAACAATATGGCATACTCTTCTGTTGGCAGAACAAAAGTCCCCTTGAAGGTTTTCATATTGGCCGCATTCAAATTGATAGGGTAATACCCCCCTCCGCAACTCACATTCCCTTGCGGTGCCAAGTACTGCTTTAGAGACATTTCACTGGCATCAGTGCTGGTATTGATAGCCTCTGACCCACACAACCTGTCGCGCCAAGATGACATGCTGACCCCCCTATCTTCAAATTAGCAAGGCGCGTGCCATTTAACGCAAAAAAAACAAAGACCAACATGTTGAATTTATTATGTGTATTTGGTAGCTCTTTTTTGACGGGGGGAACTAGGCAAAAAGTGTCGTATACAAATTGGTCTAAAGTCAATAGGATGACCATTTTGATAAGTTTGATCTGCTCGTTGAGCGTGTTTATCGATGTTGCCTAACTTGTCTCACGGCAAAAGATGATGGTGACTGTATGCACATTGTGATCGATGGTTATAATCTCATCAGACAAGTCGAGGCACTCATGCGATGGGAACGCGTGTCTTTGGAGTCGGGTCGCAACGCGTTGATTGGTTTATTGGCGCAGTATAAAAAAAACAAACGACACAAAATCACCGTGGTTTTTGACGGTGTTCTCACTATGAGTGAATTCGCGCCGTCATTTTTACAATCGGGTGTCCATGTTTGTTTTTCATCTTTTGGACAAAGTGCTGACGATGTGATTCGAAATCTTGTGCTTAAGGAACGAGAAAAAGCGTTGGTGGTCAGTTCGGATCGCTCTATTATTGATTATGCCGCAAAGATGGGCAGTGCGGTTATGGGTTCGCCACAGTTTTACAGCAAGGTGATCAATTGCAGGGGCAATCTTGATGCCCGCGATGACGATGTGGCCACAAAAGTGGTGCACAAAAGATGGAAAACGCAGAAAAAGGGCCCTGCCAAACGCCTGCCAAAAAAAGAGCGCCGAAATCAAATCAAAACAAATAAATTGTGACGGGCATGATCACTGCAGAAGTTGCGTGGTTTTCTAAATTCCGACTTGCGGAATTTAGGCTAAATAAATATTTGTTTGCAGATGAAAAAATTCGGAATAAATTAACACTGTAATTACAATGCGTTGGAACTAATTTCCCAAAAACCGGCAGTACTGCCGATTATTTTGTTGAAAAACCGGCAGTACGGCAGTAAAATACGAATATGCAGTTATTAAGAAAAGAATTCAAACAGTTACAGCAGTGGTATTCAACACCTATTAGAAAAACGCCCTGTGTTCTTTTTGGTGCCAGACAGGTTGGCAAATCGACATTGGCAAAAAATTTTGCGGAATCCACCGGCCGCAAGGTGTTTACAGTCAATTTTTGGAAAGATACCGAACAAAAATTCCCCAAAATTTTTACCAAAAAAGCCAGCGCAAAGGATGTCCTGCAAAAACTCGAACTGGTTTTTAACACACCCATAGATACAGAAAAATCCATTTTGATATTGGACGAGATTCAGGAATTACCAGTCGTGTACTCATTGTTCAAAACCTTCAAGGAAGACACGTCGCTCCCCATCATTGCCACAGGCAGTTACCTCAAACTTTTTTTGGCAAATCAGGCTGAAATGGAAATCCCCATCGGTTGTACCTCGGAATATTTGGTGACCCCTCTGACTTTTGGCGATTATCTACAAAACAAAAATAAAAATCTCTACGAGATTTATCTTCACCTGCCTCTTGACCAACCTGTAGAAGCCTTGTGCCACAATGAGCTGATGGCCACATATTACGAATACCTATTTACAGGCGGGATGCCAGAAGTTGTGAGTGTGTTTTTAGAAACTTGCGAAAAACAAGGTGTGTTCGTTGCGGCGGAACTGGCGCGCAAAATTCAGGAACAACTCATCAGTTCATACAGAAACGATTTTCTCACGTTCAATCAAAAAAAGTTTGCTGTGGGGCGAGACATTGTTGGCAAGCTGGCCCTGACATTTTCTGCTGTCCCTAGGGAGCTTGCCAAATACAGAGAATCAGAAGTGCCGGTAGGGCGTTTTAAATTTTCATCATTGGGAGAGAACGCGACTTATAAACGCGTTAATCATGTTTTTGAATACCTTTCACTCTCGGGTCTCATTATCAAATCCCATATCGTCAAAAAACCACAATACCCTTTGATCAATGAAGACGAAACAAAAAATGCTTTCAAGTGTTTTTACTTTGATGTGGGGGTGTTGCATGCGGCACTCGATGTTCCTTTTCAATCCATTGTGAATGATGAATTGAGTTGCTACAAAGGCCCCATAGCAGAAAATTTTGTAGCGCAACAGTTGTTTTCACTTGGGGGGCATGATCTTTTTTCCTGGAAAGAAAAAATGGGTCGTGAACAGGAGGTGGAGTTTTTACACCCAGGGGCGGGATTGATCCCCATTGAGGTCAAGGCCTCGAAGAGGGGATTGCCAACAAAAAGCCTTCATGTTTATATTAATAAATATCATCCCACATTTGCCATTAAAATTGCCCCCCGAAATTATGGGCACGCCAATAGTGTGATTTCAATGCCTATCTATTTTATTGAACGCATCAACGAGTTGGGCCATCTTCCTGGAGGACACTAAGGCGTCAAAAGACAGGACCTCTGAATCGCCTCAAAGCTTTTTCTCGACCAACTGGTTTTTGGGCTCACATCTTCTCCAAAAACCACAGAAGCACCTCTTTGAAATTCTGATTCATCCGGTGATGGCGTTTTTGGAGGCTGGGGATTTTAACGACAAGTTTGGGGTGGGTCACCAGATTGCCCACAAAGCGCGCTGGCTGAAAGTTTCCGTTTTCATCACAGGGCAGACCCAAAGACTCAATGTCCTCCTCCCGTTTGTCGAAAACCGAACGCAGGGACAGGTAGCCAACGTTTTTTTGAGCACAAATATTGGCGATGGCAAAGGACTCCATGTCCACTGTGTCGGCAGAATATTTTAGATGGGCGTCGCGTTTGTCATGGGGCTTCACCAAGGGGGCATCAACGGTCAGCAGGGAGCCTGTTTGGATGGAGGGAAAACGGTCGGTTACAGTTTTGATGTTTGTGGGATCGACAGTGATGATTTGTGTTTGATGGCGAATCGAGCCTGCCAAAAAAAGATCGCCCGGATTCAAACTGGGGATCAATGCCCCCGACGAACCAAAGTGCAACACCTGATGGCAGTCAAAATCAGCCAAAAAATTCAAAAACACACTTCCCGCTTTTTTGCGCCCCAAACCGATCTGCAAGAGGGCTGTGTCATTTTTGTCATTGATAAAAAACAGTTCTTTGTGTTTACTGTCACTCGTGAAGCGATAATGTTGTTTTAAAAAAGACCATTCGGGTTTGAGCGCGACGACGAGGAGTTTTTCGATCTTCTGGGGCATACGGCCCTTATGGCCCATTTGGAGGTTTCATGACAAGACGGATTTTGATGATGGTTGTGTTGTTGTTTGGTCTGGTTCAAATGCGGTGTTCGGCCGTATCGAACGCGATTTCCGACATCACCAGTCTGGATTGCGATGAATGGCTGCAGGAGGAGGGTGACAGCACCCTTAATGAATTGTGTCGTGACCTCGAAGGTTATCTCGATACGGACATATCTTCCTTCACCACGGCTCAGTCCCAGGCCATGCCCACAGCGGACATCGCCGAAGAGAAACGCACCTATATTATGTTGACGAACAGCGAGGGCGATCCCATTACCGATGTTGTTGCAGACGATGTGACAGTGGAAGTCTCCACGGATGGTGGCGAAACTTACGCCGAAGTTGCTGTAGACTCCGTGACCAATCTGGCCGATGTGACCGAGGTTCAGGCCTCACTGGGGATGCTCATCGATTACAGTGGCTCGATCATGGATTCCGATCTGGAGGACGTCAATTCCGGTTTGGGTCTATTCTATGACAACACCTTTCCCACCGAGGCTTCCTCGGCCTATCAAAGCGCGGTGATCAAGTTTTCCAACGAGGTGACGGTCGTTCAGGATTTTACCAGCTCAAAAACAGCGTTGGGGGCGGCCGTAGACGATACCAGCTATGCCAGGTTATCGACCTCTTTGTACGATGCCATTTACGATGGTGTGACAGAGATTATCGATGAGCCAACCGCTCTCAACCTTTTGATTTTGTTCACCGACGGGGTCGACAACCACTCCGTCCACAGCAAGGATGAGGCCATCGCTCAGGCGGTTGACCATAAAGTGCCTGTTTGTGTTGTTGGGGTGGGTTTTGCGGATGTGAGCACACTCCGGGAGATTGCAGAAGACACAGGTTGTTTTTTCATCTACAAAACCCTTTTCTCTGATTTGGATCTGGCCTTTGAGGTATTTTCTGACCAGATCAACGGCTTTTATGTGATCGATCTGGATGATGCCTTTTCCGAAACTACTGGGATATTGCGGACGACAATCGAGGTGGGTGAGGCAGAGGCAAGGGTCATCGAGCAGACATTTTGATGGGCACACTAAATAAAAATTTCATAATATCATGCCGTTGTGTGTTGGGACCGATATTGGTGCTTGATTGGTTTGCGAGGAATTGGTAGCCAAATCGATCAGGTTGGATAATGAGGGATTACATTGCATGAGTCAACAAACGTCAACACAGGCCAAATACATCCTCACAGTTTGTCTGACCCTGATTTTCTGTGTAGTTGTTTTTGGTCTCTGGCTACCTCGACAGGTGCGCCACGACACGGAACCTCAGGCGACTGTTGCCGATCAGGGGTTGGGCACGTCTCCTGAAGCGAAAAAAAGCGAATTATCACAAGAGCTTCTGGATTATTTCAAGCATCACCAACTCACCAATCAATCCGAGACAGACACACTGACCGAGGCGGATTTGACAGAGCGGTTTGAGGAGATATCCGAGGATTATATTACGACCGCAGAGCAAATCATTCAGAGTCGTTTTAAATCGCCCGAGGCGTTGAGCGCGTCGGCAGAGGATTTCACAGTTCCCAAAGGGCTTGAAGAGCAGGTCAAGTTCTGGACGCATATTTTCGGCGTGTACACCAATGACCATGTGATCTTTTACCATTCGGACGATGTGGGTGTGGTCTACTCCGTTTTGGATTTTTCGCAAATTTCCAGTGAAGAGGGTGGTTTGGGGGCTATAAAAAATCGTTTGATCAGCGAAGAGGGTGCTAGAATCAAGCAAATTTTGTCGCATCTCGATGGCAAACTCAAACGTGAGAAGGTCAAAGATGGTTCATACAAAACAACCATTTCGCAGACAGGTCTGACCGATGAAGAAAAGCGCATTGCCAAATTGTTGGCGTCGAGTCACATGCTGGAAACCTTGGACGAAAAAACCCTGCTCGAGAATCTTGCCTATCGAAACGGCTTTTCCAAGCGCATCAAGTCCGCCCTTCAGGCGTCTGGTGCGTATATGGAAGAGATGCAGAGAATTTTCAGGGAAAGAGGCCTGCCTCCCGAACTGACGATGATCCCTTTCATCGAATCGGCGTTTAATCTCGAGGCCTATTCACGGGCGGGGGCCGCGGGTATCTGGCAGTTTATAGAGGCGACAGGCAAAAGGTATCTGCGCATCGACGAATACACAGACGAACGATACGATCCCATTCTGGCGGCCTATGCCGCAGCGACCCATCTGGCCAACGAGTATGAATTTTTGGGCGGTTGGGCCCTGACCATCAATGCCTACAACACGGGTCCTGGCCGCATTCAGCAGGCGATGAAGCAGTTACAGACTACCGATATTGCCAACATCATTCACAACTTCAAGGGCAGTGGCTATGGTTTTGATTCGCGTAATTATTTTCCCGAATTTTTGGCCATGCTCGATGTGTATCGCAACAAGGAATATTATTTTGGCGATCTCAAGATGGCCGAAAAACAGGAATTTGCCTACGTAGCTTTGCCGAGTCCGATGAATATCAAAGAGCTGGCGAGGGTTGCCGGGATTAACTTAGAGACTTTTGCGGATTACAATCAGGGTCTCAAAGACGAGGTTATTAATGGTGACGTGTTGTTGCCAAAGGGGTATCTTATCAAAATACCCCCGACGTCCAAGGACAATATGTTGCTGGCCATGCAAGAACAATTCGATTCGGTCCGCTATGCCTCACATCACGTGGTCGAAACCGGGGATTCGTTAAAATCGATTGCCAATCGCTACGCACTGCCTATCAAGCAGTTGGCCCAGTTCAATGGGGTTTTGTCCAACGAAGACCTCACACCCGGTAGCATCGTCAGATTGCCCAGTCGCGTGGACAATGTCGAGCTGACGATGGACGCGAGCCACGACCAGATGGTCATTCCCGATCAAGTGCACACGCCGGTATTCTAAACCTGATTGCATGATTGACACTGCAAACAAAACTCAAGTAAAAGGCCCTTCTTCGGAGGGTGTTCGTATTGATAACCTCCCTACTGGGGTGTCGGCAAGCGGTAAGCCACGGGATTTTGATTCCCGCATTCCTAGGTTCGAATCCTAGCACCCCAGCAGAAATTCGGCTTCGCCGAATTAGTAGTTAGTAGTTGGTAGTTTAGAAGCCAAAAAGTGTGAACGAAAAGAGACGTGAATTTCGTTTTCCTTGTCAATTCAAAGACTGTTCAAAAATAATAATTATTACAATTAGTTAAAAAGATATTATTTCTAGCAACTTTTTTTGACGCTGAACGATGAAAAGACTAGTTGAAAAAGATGGTTTTTATCCCAAAATATTTTTCACCTATTCTCTGTGATCCTTGGCAACAGGGCTTAGCTCTGGCAATGGCTGGGGTAGAGGCAACCGGGACTGCTTGCGCAGGGTTTGGAGATCGTTACGTGTGTGCCACCTCTGACAACGGTGCCTATCTTGGTGCTGTGCCTGCCCGCAAATCTGGTCACAGTACTCCCGTGGGCACACATTCAAGGCAACCACTGGCCAAACCGCCCCAGCGCAAATTCAGTCTAGTTGCATGCCTGATGCGCGCGTATTACGGGAGCACTGCTTTTTTCAAGACAGAGCTACAATTGACCAAAGCGGCTATCAAGGGTGATGTGGATGCGGGTGGGCGCATCGTAAAAAAATTATTGGCCACCCATCCTGAGGACAAGAATCGCAGAGAGAGGCTTTGGGACCATTTTGCAAAAATCGCCCAACAAAATCCCGACCTATTCTTTCATATTCTGACCACAGAGGCGGATTGCACAGAAGTCGTACGCTTGGCCGGTTTTGCCCCAAAAGGACTCGATGCGCTGACCAACATCATGAGCAAACAGCCACAAGCCCCGACATCGCGGTGGTTGTTCAAACACATCTACGAGCAAAAGGGAGGGCTCTCTTGCTTGCTGGAGATGGCCAGTCGCAACCCAGTGTTGCTGAAACAATTGTTGTCCGTCGAAGACCTGCTGTGGTTTGTCAAAAAATGGGGGTGTTTTGTCGAAAGCCCCAATGAAGGGGATTCCCTCGCGCAGACAGCCAAGGATTTTTTTGGAAAATTGTTTGGTCTGTTGGGGGACAAACGCGCGCTGGAGGAGGTCATCCGAACCTTCCCGCCGGACTCGTATACACAAGACGCGATGGCGGTGGCCCTGCTGAGGTTATGCGAGTCGAAGGCAACGGAGTTGGAACGTGTGATCACCACTCAGCGGGACCTGGGGATTATTGAGCAGTATCGCTTCGAACAAGCCCTCCAGGGCAATCAGCAGGCATTGATGTCTTTGGCACTGGTTCGTGTTCCCGCGATGGCCAGGAGACCCATTGAGAGATTGCTCATCAACATCTGGCGCGGCTGCCCCCGGGAATTCAGGGCAGAGGTCGTGAAGGTGATCCATCAAAAACGCATGCGCGAATGGCAAAACCAGATCCAGTACGGATTTCCCAATCATGCCGAAATTGGTTTGCGGACCTCCGTGAATCCGACCTATCATCAATTATACGAGCTGTTGAGAAAAAAACCTTTCAGGGGCCCCATCAAGTACGTGCTGGTGACCTCGTTTGACGGGGTCGTTGAGTTGCGCCTGATCAACGGGGGAACCACTTTGGGAAGACACTTCACACATGCGCATTTATTGTGTGAGGGTGACGTGGTGATCGCGTGCGGCATGCTGGACATGCAGGTATCGACGGGAAGACCAACGATCATCATCGATGGCGAGAGTACAAATTTCCCCACGACAGAAGAGAGTGTAACCCTGTCAGGCACCGATCTTGATCACATGACCAAAGCCCAACCTTGCGGACTTAAGGTCGCCAGGGGGACATTGAAAAGTCTATACCCGCAATGCTCAATCTAAAAACCACCCCAGTCACGCTGATGACTGAGTCCTGCACATTGTTGCGGTCACCGAATTATTTCCACGCTTGATACAATTTTTTTTTGGTTTTATGGGGCAACACATATGAATATGAAACATTTCAAATTCAAGGATGTTTTTACTTTGGCCAATCTGTTTTTGTCTTTTTTTTCCGTGATCCTGATGTTTTCGGGAAAATTCGAAGAAGCCTCATACATCATCCTCATCAATATTCTCATTCTCGACATATTGGATGGCCTGGTGGCCAGGATCACCAAAACTGGTAATGACTTTGGAAAATATTTTGATAGCATCACCGATTTTGTGGGGTCCAGTGTGATTGTATCCTATTTTATTTTCTCGGCTTTGAGCCCAACGAATTATTATTTGGCGCTGGTTTGCGGTTTTGCTTTTTTGCTCACGGGGGTTATGCGTGATGTGAGGTCACGGTTGGAGACTGTGGCCCACAAGGGTTTTTTCATTGGTTTGCCCCGCAATCTGGCCAGCGTGCTCATTGTGGCGCTTTTTAATTCGCACTTGTTTGCAAAATACCCGCTCAGTGCTGTTTTGTATCTGGGGATTTTGTGCACCATGCAATTGTCCTATGCCCCGTATGTTGGCAATCACAAACCGACGCTGTTCGCAATGCCCCGTGTGCGCAATTATCTTTTGGTGGGGATTGTGTATGCGGGCGTTCATGCGTACTTTGGTTATTTTTGGGACAGCATGGTGACATTCATGTGTGGTTACTTGCTTAGTCCGTACTTTCTGGCCAGTCCCGCGGTGTGGGAGGATATTAGAAGGCAACGGGTGATGGGTTGATGGGTAATGCTATGTTACTAACCGTCACAAAAGACATGCGAGAGGTTCTTTTTCGACGCGTTTTTGGTCATGCGGTGTTCAAACAATCTTTACTGTATCACCACAAGGTGTGCGGGGTCGTGTTGTTTGAACTGGCAGGAGAAAGGGCGCTTGTTGATGAGGTCATCAACAGAACACAAAACGATCAAGAGCTCTGTGGGATCACCGTACTCAAACAAGAGAGTGACGCGGCTACTGGCACCGTTATCCCGTTGAACCGTTTGTACTATGGGGATTCGTTTGTTGATGTGTTCTCCGAAGCTGATGTTGAGACCTATCGCAGGGCGTACGCTGTCAAGATCAGGCAGAACACGCAAACCCCGATCGCCAAACATATCAACAAGCGATTGTCCTTGCCTCTGTCACGGATCCTGGCGAGTCAAACAATCAGTCCCAATATCATTTCGGCGATCGCCCTATTGTGGTCTCTGGTAGGGGCTCTGTGTTTACTGACCCGGGAATACTACGTTCTGGGATTCCTGTGTTTCCAAATCAATTCTGTTTTGGATGGTTGTGACGGCGAGGTGGCGAGATTCAATTTTGCTTTTTCGGAATTTGGCAAAAAACTCGATGTGTATTGTGATTACCTCACCACGATCACCATCATTGTCTTTGAAACAGTCGGATTTTATCTGTTGTGTCCAAACCTGTGGGTCTTGGCGCTGGCCGGGGGCAGTCTGGCACTGCTGGTGATGATAGGGGTTTTGTCTTTTATGAGCAAAAAGAGTTTGGGTAACTCAGGCAGTTTCAATGATTTGGAAGTGCTTTGTCATCAACGACTGGCCCATCCACAAAATCTTTGGGATCGTGTGAACTCATTGTTTCTTTTTGTGAGTCATCGCGACTTTTATATTCTGGCCATTCTCATTTTGGCGATGATGGGACAATTTGCCGTCATTCACATTTTTTTATCCTTGCTCTGCCTGAGTTGGACCATGCTGAGCCTCCACACCTATCGAATCACACACACAGCGTTGCCGCAATAAGGTTCTGTCAATTGCGGCCTTTCGGATTCCTCAGTCGGACACCGCAGTGAGCGCAAAAATCGTCGCTCAGCCGGAGACTCATTTTTTTGCAATTCGGGCATCTCATGAGATTGACGGCTTTAGGAATGAGGAACAACATGATGGCTAGAGCCAGGATTAGTACTGTCTTGAATAGGCCCGGGGACACATTTTGGCGATCATGCAGAAAACTGTTCAAGATGAAGGGGAACAAAATGCATGCGGCGAGACCATAACCGCACCGTTTTGCTTTATTGAATTGCAGTTCAAATTCTTTGGAATAATCTGTTTTGTGTTCTTCGTGGCTGGTCTCTATGTGACTCAAGACTGTGAGACGAGCCTCCCTGATTTGTTTTGGGTTGAACCCGCTGGACATGGTTTTTTCGGCTGCCAACACAAATTGGGCAATGACCTTGTCTTCCGTATTCTGATAGTTGGCAATGTAACCTTCCCACGAAAATTTGCCTGCAATGAAATTGAGCGTGTTGTGAGCCGCCTGTAAGCGTACTTGTGAGATGAGCTTTTGAATTTCCTGTTCGCATTGGGGGGATGATTGAAACAAAATGGCTGGCATGCCCAGTTCCTGCGCGGGACCAAGATTCTCTTTCAGGTCGTCAATGTAAATGGTTTCTTGAGGCAGGATGTTGTAGCGTTTGACCAAACGAGCGTATAATTTTGGATCTGGCTTGACGAGCTTTTCATGGCTGGAAATGACGATGCCGAGAAAATGTTTGAAAAAATCAAAGTGTTTATTCAGGTATTCAAATGTCCAGGGGTTGATATTAGAGAGACAAAATAATTTGTGTCCATCGTTTTTCAAGTTTTGTATCAGCTTGATTGTTTCATTCTTTGGTTTGATGAGAGTGGCGAAATTGAGAAGAAACTGCTGAACGGTCTCGGCCGCGACGCCCGTTCTTTGTGCCACGCGCTCAGCGGCCTCCCAGGCTGACAACGTCCCACGATCCAATTCAGCCCAGTCTGCGTGCGTGTACAGGGCCAGGTAAATTTTTTGAGCCAATGCCGGGTCCTTGAAAAACTCAAGAAAGATTTTTTGAGGCTCCCAATCGACGAGGACGCCGCCCAGATCAAAAATGATATTCATTTCTTTTGCATCTCGTTCCAGGTTTTTTTGCCAAACACTACCATCGGGATACACATGGGGAAAAGATAGACCAACGAAGTGAAGCGCTCATACGCAATGGCAGGCTTGTCGTCCCACAAACACATGAGAACAGCTGTCGATAAGAAGAGTAGGGCGATGAGTCCTAAATAAATCTTCCAAAAGGGCACGGCGGGATATTTCCAAGGCGCGTATTCGATGAGGTAGGCGATCCCCATGGCAAAAAATACAAAGGCAAAAAAACTGCCGTGAAAATTTTTTTGAATCAGTAAAACTATCCCCAGAATAAATAACCAGCAAAAGGCCCCCAGCCCACCATAAGTCCAACCGGTTTTCTGACTTTTTTCGCTCATATGTGCCTCGATTCTACCTGTTTATATGCAAACGACAGGTTGATACTAACAAATAATGTAAAAAGATCAATTATTATAAATTGTTGAGATTTTCTGTTGCATCCTTACCTTGCTTCGTCATACGAAAAGAGTTCGTGAGGAGTTCGTTATGATCGAAATTCGTTTCCATGGGCGCGGCGGACAGGGGGCAGTGATTGCCTCCAAAATTTTGGCCTGTGCTTTTTTTGCCGAAGGCAAGTGGGTGCAGGCCTTCCCCAAATTTGGGGTTGAACGTCGCGGGGCTCCGGTCGAGGCCTTTCTGCGCATGGATCAGGAAAAGATTCTTTTGCGCAATAACATCTATGAGCCTGATCACGTGATCATTCTTGATCACACTCTCATTGAGGCCACGGCGGTAACGCAGGGGCTCAAAAAAGGTGGCTGGGTGATCATCAATACGTCAAAAGCACCAAAAGATTTTCCGAAACTGACTGATTTTAAGGTGGCCTGTGTGGATGCGAATATCTTGGCCATGAGGCATCGTTTGGGTTCGCGCAGTTCCCCGATTGTCAACACGGCGATTCTGGGAGCTTTTGCGAAGGCCACGGAACTGGTGCGGCTTGATGCGATTGTGAAAGCCATCAAAGACGATGTGCCGATCAAGTCCGACGAAAATGCGTTGGCCGCCGAAGAGGCTTTTGCGGCAACAATGATTTGAGGGATTCTCATGTCAGAACACAAGCCAATTTGTTACAAAAAAAGGGACGACGTGCCTGAGCTTGTGATGTCGCAGGCGTCGAGCCTTTGGAATCAAACGGGATCGTGGCGCTACATTCGCCCGCGTTATCAGGACAGTGTGCCTCCGTGCAATCATACGTGCCCGGCTGGCAACGACATCGAAGGTTTTATTCGGCACTATCTGGCGGGCAACACAGATGAGGCGTGGCAGGTGTTGAAGGAAGAAAATCCGTTCCCACGTGTGTGTGGTCGTGTGTGTTACCACCCGTGCGAAGGAGCCTGCCATCGAGGGCAGTTTGATAGGGCGGTTGCCATCAACGATCTGGAACGTTTTGTTGGTGACCAACCACCCTCTGTCAGAAAAATTGCCAAACTAAAAGATTCTTCAGAAAAATCTGTTGCTGTCATTGGGGCAGGTCCTGCCGGCATGACCGTGGCGTATCATCTGGCAAGATTAGGTCATCAGGTGACAGTTTATGATGCTCATGCCAAAGCGGGTGGGGTGTTGCGTTACGGGATCCCAGCCTATCGCCTGCCCAAAGATGTTCTGGATGACGAACTCAACGATATTTTTTCTTTGGGAGTCAAATTTGTTGGCGAAAAAACACTTGGGGTCAATCTGCAGTGGCAGGACCTGAATGCTTTTGATGCTGTCTTTGTGGCCACCGGTGCTCATCAGAGTCGACAACTGGGTGTGCCCGATGAAAACAGCGAAGGAGTGATGAGTGGGCTCCATTTTTTGACAAAAGTGGCCGCTTCAAAAACAAATTTTCTGGGCGATCATGTGGTTGTGGTTGGTGGCGGCAATACGGCGATTGATGCGGCCAGATCGGCTCTGCGACTTGGCAGTCAGGTCACCATTTGTTATTACCGCTCGCGCCAGGAAATGCCGGCACACCCAGAGGAAATTGCCGATGCCGAGCTTGAAGGTGCCGAAATCAGATTTTTGTGCCAACCGTTGCGTATCATCAAAACAAATAACAAGGTCACCGGCATCGAAATGCAGAGAACGATGCTGGGGGAGCCAGACGCCTCGGGCAGACGACGCCCCGTGGTGGTGCGTGGCAGTGAATTTACATTGCCAGCCGATGCCGTGATTACAGCGATTGGTGAATCGCCTGATTTGTCTTTTTTGCCCGACTCGCTCACAAAGGAGGGCAAGAAAATTCCCATCGATGTGATGTGTCGCACGAGCGACCCACGCGTGTTTGCCGGTGGCGACCTCACGCACAACCCGCGGACAGTGTCGGTGGCGATTGGGGCTGGCAAAGCCGCGGCCATCGCGATCGATCAGTTTTTGCGCAAAGAAAAGGGGTCCATCAAAACAGTGATTGGTGAATTTGGTGCCCATTCTATCATGGCCTATGCAGGCTCTGGTGTGGCACATCAAAAGGCGCGAGGGATTTCACGTGTGGTGAGTTTCGATGACATCAACACGAATCATTTCGAACCACAACCACGGCTCATGAAACCTGTGATTTCGATGTTGGATCGACAGGCAAGTTTTAATGAAGTGAGCCAAACGATCGCCCCGGAAACGGCTTTTGCTGAGGCCGAACGCTGTTTTCATTGTGGTGTGTGCACGATGTGTGACACGTGTTATGCCTTTTGTCCCGATGTGGCGATCAGTTTCAAGCAGATGAATAAGTGGGGTTATGACATCGCTTACGATTATTGCAAAGGTTGCGGCGTGTGCGCGCACGAATGCCCTCGGGCGGCGATTGTCATGGAGGACGAAAAATGAAAAAAGTTCTCATGGGCAATCATGCGGCGAGTTGGGCGGTGCAACTGGCCCGGGTGAAGATGATTGCGGCGTACCCGATCACCCCGCAAACGCAGATTGTGGAAGAGTTATCCGAGATGTGCGCGGCGGGAGCGCTGGATGCCAAATTTTTAAAAGTCGAATCAGAACATTCCGCGTTGGCCTCCTGCATTGCGGCCTCCAGTACGGGTGTGCGCGCTTTTACGGCCACGTCATCGCAGGGACTGCTCCTCATGCACGAACTGGTGCACTGGGCGGCGGGAGCCAGGTTGCCGCTCGTCATGGTTAATGTGAACCGAGCCGTGGGGCCGGGTTGGAATATCTGGGCAGACCAGACGGATTCATTGTCGCAAAGGGACACGGGTTGGATTCAGTATTACGTGGAAGACAATCAGGAAGTGCTCGATACGGTGTTGATGGCGTATCAGCTGGCTGAAGAAGTGAATTTGCCTGTGATGGTTTGTTATGACGCATTTTTTCTTTCGCACACTTATGAGCCAGTGGACATCCCTGATCAGCAAACTGTCGATGCGTGGCTCAAACCCTTTCATCGCGAAAATATTCTCGACACCAAAGACCCACACGCGTTCAATGCGCTGGTGATGCCTGATGTGTACATGGAGTTGCGCCATAAAATGCAGAAGGCGCACGAAGAAACGATTCGGGTCGATAAAAAAGTGGCCGCCTCTTTCCATAAAACCTTTGGCCGATCTTATCCGGCTGTTGAGGCGATTCATTGTGACGATGCTGATGTGGTGCTGGTGACCAGCAGTTCTACGGTTAGCCCATCGCGGCTGGTGATCGAAAAATTAAGAAAACAGGGGATCAAAATCGGGCTTGTCAAAACCAGACTGTTCAGGCCTTTTCCAACCGATGATGTTTGCGCAGTCCTCAAAGGTCGCCAGAAGGCCATTGTGATTGATCGCAATTTGAGTTTTGGAAAGGGTGGAATTTTTGCCGATGAGATCCGCGGAGCGATTCAGGGCAAGGCCGATATGCCGCAGGTTTTTGGTGTGGTCGCAGGTTTGGGCGGGCGCGACATCACGCCGCAGTTGATTGAAGAAATTGTTGGTGACTGTTTGCGAATGAAGGCGCCAGAGTCTTTGATCATCTGGAAGGGACTTTTGCCATGAGGGAACACTATCAAAAAGAATTGCTGTGTTCGGGGCATCTGGCGTGTCAGGGGTGTGGGGCCACGATGGTGATGCGCCACGTGTTGAACACTTTGGGTGAGCACACCGTGGTGGTGATCCCTGCCTGTTGCTGGTCGATTTTGGCCGGGCCATTCCCGTATTCAACATTAAAAGTGCCGGCATTGCATGCGGCGTTTGAAACAGCGGGTGCCAGTGCATCGGGTGTCAGGGCGGCTCTGGATATGCAAGGTAAATCCGATACACACGTGCTGGCTTTTGCAGGAGACGGTGGCACCTTTGATATTGGTTTGCAGAGTTTGTCGGGAGCGGCTGAACGCAACGAAAACATCATTTATGTCTGTTACGATAACGAAGCGTACATGAACACGGGGATTCAGCGTTCATCAGCCACGCCGGAACTGGCGTGGACCACGACGACGCCATCGTTGCATCCAAAACTGGGCCCCAAAAAAAACATGATTCAGATTTTGTCGGCGCACAAGGTGCCGTATTGTGCCACAGCCAACGTGGCCTGGCCGGAAGACCTCACGGCCAAAGTTCGCAAAGCCGCATCGATGAAGGGAACGCGGTTTCTGCACGTGCTGTCACCGTGCCCGCCGGGCTGGCGCATTTCATCCGAGCATGGCATAGAGATTGCCCGTTTGGCAACCAACACCAAAGTTTTCCCTCTTTACGAAGTGGTTGATGGCACGAAGTATCACATCACGTACCAACCCAAGAACACGCCCGTGCGCGATTACCTGATGGCACAGGGTCGTTTTCGCCATCTGAAGGACGAAGACATCACCCACATCCAGGCTCAGGTCGAGTCTGATTGGGAGCGATTAAAGCAGATGGAACAGATTTCAAGTGAATAATATTATCGAGATTTTTCACAAACAAAGGAAAAAACATGAGTAAAGATCAAAACGCAAAAAAAGATGCAAAAAAGAAACCCCAAAAAACCCTTAAAGAGAAAAGACTTGCCAAGAAAGCAAAAAAAGAAGGCAAAGGGGATTTCAGAGTCGTGTAGAGGTGCCCTTGATGGCACCGTAATAGAGATTAAAGGCGTCGATATAAACAAAGGTTTTTGATTTGTGGCTCATAGAAAAAGCAAAGGCCGCTAAAAAGCGGCCTCGCGCCCAGCGCCGAAGCGACTGGGGTGATAATCTGTTGCGATGCTATCACGAAAGCATAAGTGTTGTGCAAGGCATATTGTGCAGAAAGACAAAATGATATAAAAAATCACGATTTTTGATGATGGGTCTGAATCAATACAACTTCATATTCTCCAGAATGTACCTGAAATCTTCTTTGACCGTGGTGAAATTTTCTTCCTTGGCCTGAAAAACAAATTCATAGGCCGCACCGCGGTGCACAAACATGATCTCGCGGGAGACCTTCAGGTCGCTGGGGTTTTTATACGTCATCGACAGTGCTTCGATATTGCCTGGCAGGAGGACCCGTTGGTTCTCCATGATGAAAATGGCTCCCGGCAGGTATGATGAGAGATTGTTTTTTCTTTTTTCGTAGGCTTCCTGGGCCGTGGTCACATCGTACCAACTCTTTTTGAGCGTCACCACGGCATCCAAAACAGCGTTATGGTTGAGACCGATGGAAAATTTGCCGGCATTGATGTTCCATAGTTCGCTCGGGGCTGTAAACTCAAAACCGCGGGCGGTGTCAATGAGCTTGAGGCCGGTTGACTGTGGTGCTGGTTGCGCCGGTGTGGGCTGGGTTTGTGCGGAGGCTATGGGGCTTGCTGTCAGCAACAAGACCACAATCAAACACATCAGAAAATTGGAAATGATTTTATTCATGAGGCAATCCCTAAAGAAGAGCTTTTCAAAAGTCCAGAGGAATGTGATGATTGATCTTGTTTCAATAAAATGCCATGTCTGGCCCATGCGAGCCAAGGTATCAGTCGCGATGTATTTTATGATCACATTAACTGGTCTGTTGCTGTCACTTGGCGTTGTTGCCAAAAAGACCGATGAAGTCGGGCCGCATTCTTCGTTGGTGTTGGTCGCAGGGCAAACCATGCGGCACTTTGACATTGACAAGGACGGTGTGCTGAACCGATATGAAAACTCCCTCTACAATTCACACAAGATTTTTGGTTATCCCTTGATCACAAAACCCAGTGAGGCACTGTACGACATCAATCACAATCTCATGCTGGAACCGTTCGAACAACAGACATATTTGAAGGATAAAAAGAGTGGGACGAGCTCACGAACGAATAACAAACATTGAATCATGCACCAAAGAATTTCTAAGCTTCACAGCTGTTCCGGTGTGAGTCTGACTTTGATCAAGACGAATTCGCCGATCTTGAGGTTCTGGTTGGTTTTGTAAGTCTGGTAACCACTTTTTTCAATCTGAATGCGGTAGTTGCCCAAGCCGAGATCCGATAAAATCAGCGGTGATGCCTGCTCGATGATTTTATCGTTGATGAAAACCTTGGCCCCTTCGGGCTCGGTGTAGATGTATATGACTGATTTGACGGGGGAGATCAGGCGGAAGACATTGTTGGCCTCTTTGCGTAGATCGGCACTTGTTTCGGGCCTAAGATTTGCGAGCACTTCAACAATCAGTTTGAGGGCCTCGATGTCTTTTGTGAGACCGTGATACGACCTGACGAGCTCGAGGGCCGCTTGAGTGTAATAATCTGGATTTTCCTTGGCCCTTTCCAGATAGGGAACGGCTTGATCGAAACTTTTTTGGTTGTTGTGCACGGACCCCAGTAGGAAATACACTTCACTTTTTTCTTTGATTGATCCTCCAAACTTGAGGGCGTTGACGAGTGTATCGAGCGCGTTTGGCCATTGCGCGTTGCGAATCTGTTCCCTGGCTTCGTTGATCAGCTCACCCATTTTCGATGTTTTGAGTGTAACGGTTGTTTCATAAACCGAATTCATACGCATGTCGATGTCGATGATAGTGGGGAAGAACCCCTCTTTTATGAGTTTGATCTGATGAGGTCCCAACGGAAGAAGGCCTGAAAACGGTGTGTTGCCCATTTTTTCGTCCGAATAAAAGACCTCGGCGCCCGGGGGGTCTGATTTGATGTTGGCTGGAAAAAATTGCAGGTCCCTGTCTGTGACATTCAGATCAATCGTGGGATTGTCTTGGTTGATGGTGTATTCCCTTTGGAACCGGATTTGCGTGATGGTGTTTTGTGAACCCGCTATCTGGGTTTTTTCTCTCAGCTCGACGACATATTTTCCATAGGGCAAGTAAATGGACTTGCCGTAGGCCACATCGTTGATTTTGGCAGGATTGGCTTTGAGTTGATCATAGTCGTAATACCCTTCCAGGTAGAACTCAATGCGCATGGGAAGCTTGCTGACCTTGAGTTGGCCGATCTCGGCTTTGATGGTCAATTCCAAAACATCGGTATTGGGTTTGACTGTAAATTCCACTTTTTTGCGATAGATGTCGTTGAGCTCACGCAAGTCGTAGTCTGCGGCCAAGGTGTAGGTATCGTTTGCATTGACCGAAGCCTGTTGGCGACAGGGGGCCGTGCAGAGGCGTTCGCCCTTAAAGTAGATGGTGGCGGGATAAGGTTCGGTTTTGATGTCGAGCAGTACAGTGAATTCCCTGAGTGCGGTAGAGGGTTGTTCGGTCACAGTGCTGACAGGTGTCGTTGTGAAGGAATCGTCTTGTTGTGTTGGGACGTTGGGCGACGTCTGCGCGTCATTGTTTGCCGCTTTTTCTGCCCCATCGTCCGTCGGGATTGGCAGGTTTTCGGATTGTTTGCCGGCGGCGGTTTGCAGTGGTCCCTGCGTTTTGGGCACGGTCGTTAATGCTTCGGATATATTTTGTTGCACCGCGTTTGTGTCTGCAGGCGGCGTGTCTGGCTTTGTCTGTGCTTCCTCCGGTGGAGGAAGCTGATCAGAGGGAGGGGCCTCTTGAGTGACCTCTTCGGTTTCGGAGGTTTCTTGGGCTCCGGGATCTTGATCTTGTGAGGTGTTTTGAGAACGGTGATACGAGAAAAAAATGACCAGTCCGATCACGCAAAAGAAAAGGGCGATGAGCGTGAACACCAGCAGGCTTTTGCCCGTTTTTTGTTTTTCTTCCAGATGATTTTCGGGAAGCAATTGCTTCTGATCTTCCTTAAGCTCTTGATGGTCTGTGGTCAGAGGGTTGTCGAGCAAGTCTGTTTGAGGTTCGCTTTGATTTTTGCTGTTTTTGTTAGTGGCTATTTCGTTTGTTGGCAAGGTTGGTGGAGTGACCGCTTTTTCTGCTGGCTTAAAATTTTTGACTTCATCATTTGTAAAACTTTGTGTGGCAAACCGCATTTCGTAGATGCCCAGACGGATCACATCCAGATGAGTGAGGGGCGTGGTCATGGCTGGGGTGAGCGCGGTGCTGTTCACGATGGTGCCATTGCGAGAGCCTTCGTCGCGTATGAACCAGACACCCTCTTTCTGGTGGATCGAGGCGTGTCGACGTGACAGGCTGGAATCATCCAGAATGATGTCGTTTTCATCCGAACGCCCCACCAAAAAAGACTCACCGGTGCTTAAGTCAAATTCCTTGCCTTCCTCTGGACCTGTTGTGATGATCAGTTTTGGGAAATTAGCAGCCATAATGGTTGTGTTCTAACTATGAGAAATCACAAAGCAAATTTCAAAATTGTGATTGACCACGTCAACGTTAAACAGTTAAATACAAATTCGTGATCCGTCAAATTATAAATGTCATTATTCCGTGCGTTTTGTTTGTTGGCCTTACCTTACCCGCTTGGGCCCAGTCCTGTCAAACAGTAGCCAGTCAGGAGGCCATGAGCAACAGTTTTTTGCAGTATCTTGAGGATCAGGTACAGGTAAAAAAGGATAAGATTGTCATCTTGCCCTTTTTCGACAATAATTTATCACAGCAAGACTCTGTCATGTATCACGGGATCCCTTTCTTAATTTACGAAATGTTTTCTTCGAAAAACCCGAACGTGGTGCACCCTTATTTGAGTTTTGCCGCCATCAATTCATTGGCCGTGGTTGGCGAGAAATTGATCGACCCGGAGGTCATCAAACAAGTGGCCAAAACCATGAACGCACATTTCGTTGTTTTTGGGGCGTATCAATATTCAGAAAACAAAACCATGCGTGTGATGATCAATCTGTACGATGCCAAGAAAACAGAATTTTTGGACACTGCCTTGTCCTTTGATACCGATGTGAATGATGCCTTTTTTGATTTGCTCAGGGCGACTGTTTTCGATGCGTTCAAAAAACTGTCCAGCCATTTTGCCTTGCGCTCTGATGACTACCAGGCGCCCAGCCTGCAGGCATTTCGTTTTTATGCTCAAGGCCTGCCTCTGGCCATGCGTTACGACCAAGCCAATCTGGAGTTGGCCGCGGTCTATTTCGAAAAGGCGCTGAAGGAAAATTTTCAAAAATACGATGACGCGGCGCTGGCGTTGGCTCGGGCCCATTTCATGATGGCACTCATACAAAAGCTGAATGGGGGTGATTTTACATTGCACTGGACGCAGGCCAAACAGGCCTTGGGGTTCATCACGCAAAAATTCAGCAAACAGCCCGTGAAGTACACCCTGACATACCGATACATCGAGGCGCAGAATCTGGCCGCGCAGGCCTTGACGGCGTTTGTGGTCAAAAATTTCAAGAGGGCTCATCTGCATGCCCTCTCGGGCCTAGAATTATTGCCCGAAGATGGGTTGTTGCAGAATATTTTTATGACAACTCTCGAGAAGGGTGAGCCGAAAAAGAATATAGTGATCAATAACCCCATGTGTTTTTGAGGGCGCTTTCCTGCTCATGTCGTCAGGCAACGCTCTAGCCGCTATGAAAAAAGTGACAATCATTGTTGTTTTGATGTTGGGTGTTTTTTTTGTGTCGAGTGCCGATGCGGCCAAGGCCAGGAAGCCTTCTGAGCGTTCCGTGATGCATAACAATCTGGGTGTCACGGCGCTGTATCAGGAGGGCGATATCGACAAGGCCATTTTTGAATTTAAAACAGCGGTTGAGGTTAATCCTGAGTACGTTGAAGGTTGGGCCAATCTGGGTTTGGCTTACAAACACAAAGGGCGCCTTGACGATGCCATTGAAGTTTTGAAAAAGGCAATCTCGCTCGATCGTAAATTTGCGACCCCTTACAATACGTTGGGGACGGTTTATCACACCCGGGGTGACTATGATGAAGCGCTCAAGTATTTAAAGCTCGCTACGAAATACAATAAAAAATATTCTGACGCCCATTACAATCAGGGACTGGTGTACACAGAATGGTACCGAAAGGATCACAACAAAGAACATTTGGGGAAGGCTGTGGAGGCCTTTCGCACGGCGACCGAGATCAACAGCGATCACCCGTATGCCCATTACAAATTGGCCAACGTTTATCAGATATTGGGCAAGTACGAAGATGCGATTTTGCGTTATCGATTGGCGCTAGAGATCGATCCCAAGCTTGAGGATGCCTGGAACAATCTGGCACAGTTGTACACGGTGACTGGACAGACACTCAAGGCGCAACAGGCTCTGAATCACGCTTTGGCGGCCAATCCGGATTCTCCCGAGGCGCACATCAACATGGGGCTCAACTTTTTGAAAGACGACAACATCAGCATGGCCATCAAGGAATTCAATGAAGCGATCAAGCAGGATCCCACGAACGAATTGGCGTATTTCAATGTGGGGTTTGCCTATTACCAACAAGCGATCAATTTGCAAAAACAGGGACGCTCGTCTGATGTGGCTTCGTTGTTGCAGGAATCCATTCGGGCGTACACTTCAGCGTTCAAGATCAAACCGAATTATCCGCAAGCAACCTACAACATTGGTTATGATTATCAGCTGCTCAAGGATTATCCCAACGCCGTGACCTGGTTTCAAAAAACAATTTCCATTGACGCTGATTATCATCAGGCCTATTTTTCGCTGGGCTTGGTGTATCAGTTGTTGGGACAGTCAGATAACGCCGCGAAGGCTTTTTGCCAGTTTGTAAAACGAAACCCCTCGGGGGCGGAGACCGATGTCAATACAGCGAGCGACATGCTCAAGTCTTTGGGGGGGTGTCATTGATTGCATCATTGCTTCATTGATTGATTGCTTCATTCATTTGTTTATTTATGCTTAAAATTTGTGTGACAAATCGAACGACGGGTCAAAAACAGCGCTACAAATTCGTGCAACATGCCGTCATTTTGGGACGACAGCCGAACTGTGACGTGGTGCTTGAGGGTACGGGTGTTTCCCGTCGCCATACCAAGGTGACGCTGAACCGCGACTTGGTCGAAATAGAGGATTTGGGGAGCGGTAATGGGACTGTGGTCAATCACCAGAAGATTCCCGCGCACCAGAAGGTTCCTGTCAAAAAAACGGATCGTATTCGAGTTGAGGAGTTTGAGATTGAATTGGAAGCGGAGGTTTCGACGAATCCGTTGGACAAACCAGCCAACCCCGATGTGACGGATCCCGATATCATCGAAATCAAGATGATCAAAAAAGTGTTGGGGGCATTGGACCAAGATAAGATGCCATCAGTGGTGGTGGTTGATGACGAGTTCGCGGGCAAGAAGGCCTATTTTGAGGAAGGGCTGGATGAATTGGTTGTGGGACGCGATGAGAACTGTACGCTGAGTATGGATTCGCATGTGCTCAGCCGCCGGCACGCCATCATCACCGTGAAGTGGGGCCAGTTTGTCGTGGTCGATCAGAATAGCAAAAACGGGACCTTCGTTAACGGGCGGCGCGTAGAAGAAAAATCAATAAAAGATGGTGATGAAATAGTTTTTGGTACGATCAAGGCTGTGTTCAAGAATCCTCATGAGTTCAACATGGATGCCATTACTGAATCTTTGCAACAGGAAAAAGAGCAGAAGGAACAAAAAAGAAAGATCTCCTCAGAACTGCAACAGCAGGAGCAGGTGTCCCTTGCCGCACAATCGTCCCTGGCGGGCGCCAAAGAACAGGACACCAGCAAAAAGCAGACTGATGTGTCTCCGGAGTCCGGTCTTGGCCAGTCGCCAGACAAACAAAGTAGAACCGATAGGGCTGTTGAGAAATCAGCCTTGGAACTTTTGGGAAGCGAATCTTTTGAAACCCGAAAGCAGACCCCTGAGCCTGTTCCAACGGTTGCCCCCGCGCGGAGGGCGAAGCAATTCTTGCGTCAGTACACTTTTTCGGAACTCATGTTGTTTGGGTTTGGAGCGCTGGTGATTCTTGTGATCATCATTGTGTTTGCTGTGCTGTTTCTGTAAGAGCACCCCCAAAAAATGCCGAGAGAATGAGTGACAAAGGCTTGTCTTTCTCTGAATAATCAGTATTAACAGCCTCATGATTGATGTGTTGGTTACCAATGATGATGGTGTTGAGGCCAAAGGCATCAAGGCTTTGGCAAAAGTGTTGGGGGGCTGTCGCGGGGTGCGTGTGACCGTGGTGGCGCCACGGCATGAACAGTCTTCGACGTCTCACGCGATATCGCTCAGAACTCCGTTGCGCATCAGTAAGGTGAAACCGAATGTATATGCTGTGGAGGGCACACCGATTGATGCTGTTTTTGCTGGTGTGTGGATCATTCTCAAAAAAAAACCAGATTTTATTTTTTCGGGGATCAACCGGGGCGGTAATTTGGGTGACGATGTTCACTATTCCGGGACTGTTTCGGCGGCCATGGAGGGGGGATTATTGGGTGTTCCTTCAGTCGCCATTTCACAACTGGGCAAGACGGAGTTTGATTACACCCAAAGCGCTGCGTTTGCCCGAATCATGTTGGAAAAGGTCCGAAAACACACATTGCCCGCAGGTGTGGTGCTCAATGTCAATGTGCCCGAAAAGGCCAATCTGTGTCATTATGCCGTGACCAAAACTGGTCAGCGCGACTACGGTGGCAAATACATCGAACAAAGGGATCCCCGCGGAGCGCCTTATTATTGGATAGGGGGAGATCAATACAAACATATTTCCATGAAGGGCTCGGATTGTGATGCTGTTTTTTCGGGAAAGATTTCGATTACCCCACTTCAGGTTGATATCACCAGTTATGGTCACATCGAGACTGTGAGAAACTGGTTTTAGAGGAGCTTTTAGTGATAAACAGGGTTGATGCAAACGACAGATTCGCACTTGCTCGTAAACGGATGGTTCAGGAGCAACTGGTGGCGCGTAGCATCACCGATGAGAGAACTTTGTCCGCGATGAACCGGGTGTACAGACACTGTTATGTGGAGGAGGCCTTGTGCGAACAGGCCTACACGGATGCGCCTTTGAGTATCGGTGAGGGTCAGACCATTTCGCAGCCGTACATTGTGGCCCTGATGACACAGGCACTGTCGTTGACTGGGCACGAAAAGGTGTTGGAGGTCGGGACGGGTTGTGGGTACCAGACGACGATTTTGGCGTTGTTGGCCGACAAGGTTTATACAGTTGAGAGATTCAAAAGCCTGGCGATCAAGGCCAGGCAACGATTTAAGGAGTTGGCGCTCAAGAATATCGTGATGCGTGTGGGAGATGGGTCGGTGGGTTGGCGTGAAGCGGCGCCGTTCGACAGAATATTGCTGACCTGTGCGGCTCCCGGGTTCCCACAGCAGTTTGTGGAGCAGTTGACCCCGCAGGGAATACTTATTGTTCCCTGTAAAAATCAGGGTGGTGAACAGCATTTATTGCGGATGACCAAAACAGAAGTGGGGTGTGAGACACAAGATTTGGGAGAGTGTCGGTTTGTTCCCATGTTGGGGAAGCGGGGGTGATTTTTGGGAGTACTTATGAGACGAACGATTTTTGTTTTGTTAATGATTTTAGCGAGCACGCGGTGTGCTCAGTTTCAGGATATTTTTACCCAGACAGCCCAAGCGTCACCGAGGGTGAATTCAGCGCCTGTTGTGTCTCCGAGTGTTGAAGCTGTCACCGCGGAAGGCGAAGTCAGTTCAGTGCGAGATCCCATCGAAACCAAGAAGGGTGTTTATTATTTTGTGGCCAACGGTGACACTCTGGCAAAGATCGCCAGACAGTTTGGGATCAATCAGGACGATCTGGCCCAGATCAACAATCTGTATGATTCAAAAATGGATGTTGGCAGACGCCTGTTCATCCCTCAGAAGCGGTTGATGCGTAACTATTTATCGGTCACTCATATTCTCAAAGAAACCAAGCTGGCCCAGCAAAGAAATAGCGGTGATCTCGAAATGATCTGGCCTGTGAAGGAATTTCACCTGACCAGTGGGTTTGGCATGAGGCGCGGCAGACCGCACGATGGCTTGGACTTGTCCGCGAAGATAGGCACGCCCATTCTGGCCGCCGCAGAGGGCAAGATCATTTTTGAGAAAAAATTTGCTGGTTATGGCAATTTGATTGTGATCAAGCATGCCAAGAATTTTTTTACGGCGTATGCGCATTGTCACAAAACAAATGTGACTGTGGGCAAAACGGTCAAACAGGGACAACAGATTGGCTCAGTGGGCAGAACAGGACGGGCCTCGGGGCCACATCTGCATTTTGAAATTCACAAAGGGGTTGAGGCGGTTGATCCGGTGTTGTATTTGCCGAAAAAGACGTGAATCGTGAATCGTGGATCGTGGATCGTTCAATGACAAGTTACTGTTTTTTTCTTTCGATTTACGATCCACGATT
>CAZGMS010000244.1:0-9918 GCA_964526915.1 uncultured Nitrospirales bacterium | reverse complement strand
TACTGATATTATCTGATTGTCCTGATGCTTATGACGGCTGATCAATGACTAGCAATGGCTTAGTGTTGTCGAAATTTCAACTGCACGGATTGGGTTTATCACACAACACGAATTTCTGGGTGGTGCCAACGATGGGGATGATCCTGGCCTTGGCCTGCTTTTGTCCGAAGGCATCCTGTATGGGGTCACAGGTGATGGGGGCAAAGCCGATCTGGGAATAGTGTTCAGCATACCACAAGATAGCGTAGAAGATGATTTTACCCTGTTGTATGATTTTACCTTAGATGCTTCTTATCCTGATTACTCAAGCCTCATACAGGATTCAGATGGTTTTCTTTATGGCGTCACCAGGTCGGGCAGTGAATACAACCTGGGAGCCGTGTTTAAGATCATGCCAGACGGCAGTGATTATTCGATCTTGCATTCATTTGCGGGTACCGACGCCGCAGACGGAGGAGGGCCAGAAGGCAAACTACTGCTCTCTGAGGACGAAACAACCCTCTATGGCGTCACCTTAGAGGGGGGGCTGGTTAATAAAGGCACCCTTTATAGTCTTCCAGCCGATGGCGGAGACATCACCATCTTGCATTCCTTCAGCACTGATATTGACAATGGTTCAACCCCCATTGGCAATCCGATATTTTCTGAAGATGGGTCAACCCTTTACGGCACGACCTTCGAAGGTGGGGCCGACGGTTCAGGCACCATTTACAGCATTTCCACAGAAGGTGATGATTTTACCTTGTTGCATTCATTTGCTGGCGGTGCTGACGATGGTAGTGGCCCGGCTGGCAACCTACTTCTTTCCGAAGGTGTTTTTTACGGGATGACTCACCGAGGCGGGGCCAATGATCGTGGTGTTATTTTCAGCTTGGCAGAGGATGGAGGCGATTTTACACTTTTGCGTACATTTGTAGATGACGCTGGCGATGGGAGCTACCCACTCGGAAACCTCATCCTTTCTGAGGGTGTTTTGTACGGGATGACCAGTAGCGGGGGCTCTGCGGCGAATGGGACCATCTTCACCATCACGACTGAGGGGACAGATTTTACACTTCTGCACTCATTTACTGGCGTGGGAGACGATGGAAGCTCACCTGATGGTTCGTTGATTCTATCTGGTACCACTCTGTACGGTATGACCCCTCAAGGGGGAACAAATTGGCAGGGCAGTATTTTTCAAATAGAAACAGACGGCGATGGTTATGAAACCTTGCACTCATTCTCTGGCACACCAGACGATGGGGCAACTCCCAGACGCGATTTGTTACTCTCTGATGGTGTTTTTTATGGTCTAACTTCAGGTGGCGGTACTGCTGGCGAAGGAGTGATCTTCAGTTTTAGCGCAGATGTCCCCGCCGAACCCGACTGCGGCAATGGCGAGGTCGAAGACGGCGAAGCCTGTGATGACGGCAATGAGATCAACACCGATGTCTGCCTGAATACCTGCGTGGTAGCGTCTTGTGGCGATGGCTTTGTCAAAGCGGGTGTTGAAGATTGCGATGATGGCAACGAGGTAGAAGGTGATGGTTGTTCCAACGCCTGCTTTGTTCCCACACCCAGCGACGACTCCACCTGCGGCGATGGTATTATTGACGATGACGAAACCTGCGACGACGGCAACGAGGTTGATGACGATGACTGCGCCAATGATTGCACCGTGAATTCTGACGGTGATCCCGCCGGCGCTGAATGTGGCAACGGGATTGTTGAGACTGGCGAAGCCTGTGATGATGGCAATGAAGTTGATGACGATGACTGCGCCAACGATTGCACTTTCAACACAAGCGATGAACCGGGTGAACCAAACATCGGTATTGACATTGACGCCCCCACCGACGACATTGGCGTGGGTGATTCAGCCACGTTTGGCATTCACGTCACCAATTCCGGTGATGGCGATTCTGATGATGTGATTGTGGACATCACGCTCTCCGATAATCTCGAATTTGTCTCGGCTGAGCGCGTTGATGATGAGCCTACTTTGGTGAAATTTCTCAAATTCGCCAACACCCCCGTGCCCTGCACCGGCACCAATCCTGTGTCGTGCAATGTGGGTGTGGTGCCTGCCGGCGGCTCGGTGCTCCTGAATGTGGTCACCAAGGCCATCGGCGAAGGCGAACTCACACTCGGCATTGAGGCCGGTGATTCAGCGGGCCAATCCAGCGCTGTGGCCACCGCGACCGCGAATGGTGTTGACGGGAGATTGTTCGAAAGCGAAAACGCCTTTGGCTGTCAGTTGAATCCTGCGGCGCCGGAGAACAACGCCAATCAATCTGCCCTGTTTGTGATTCTGATGACCTTGGCTTCGCTGGCCCTGTGGCGCCTGCGTCGCTCACAGCAGAGGGCCTGTGCGACCATCACTGTTTTGCTGGTGGCCCTGCTCATCCCCGTGCTGGCAAATGCCGAGACCAACCGGTTTTCAATCATCTCCGATGTGCCCACGCTGGGGTCATCGGGGTTGGTGTACACGTTGGGGACACAAACGATGGACCAGTCTTGGGCCTTTTCCACGTCACTGGATTATCAAAATAAGCCCCTGGAACTTTCCAATGCGGGTGTGGCGCAAAGTGTGAGCGATGATCTCGTCACCGCGTACTACGCCTTTGCGTGGGCACCAGCCGACAAATGGCAGTTGGATGTGATCGCACCCATCGTGGTCTACAACAAGTTCAGCACTCCCGATGTGGCTGTGGTGAATTTCAACAACGCATGGGGACTGGGCGATATCTTTGTGCGCCTCCATTACCGCGTTTGGCAAAACACAGACGCGACCAAGGGCTTCTCGCTGATCCCCTATGTCACTCTGCCTACTGGCGATGAAGATAACTACATCTCAGACGCGACCTTCAGGGGCGGACTGAAACTTGTTGGCGACTGGCAGATCAACGACAAATGGTACACAGCCATAAACGTTGGCGCAGAATTGAGAGAACCCGTGAACCTTCTCAACTACGCTGAGAAGGGCCGCCTTCTCGCCAGCACAGGCTTGGCCTATGCATTCACCGAGCAGGTCAGAGGGATGGCCGACCTTGTGGCGTCAACAGCCATCAACAAACCACTCACCGAAAAGGTCACCACCCCGGTTGAAGCCATGTTGGGCCTCAACGCCAAGCTCAAAAAGCTTCCCATCGCGTTCAATCTGAGCGGCGGGCTGGCCCTGATTCGCGGGGCAGGCACACCTCTGTTTAGAACTCTTGCCGGCATGACGATTGGGATGTGAAATAAAGGGATGATGTTGTGGAAGATGGGGATATTTTGAGTTTTTTGTTTAAGGTGTGATCACCCGCGGCAATTCGCTGATGAAAAACGGTGGAATGAAATGAATGGTTTTGCCACGAAATCTTTGTGTTCGCATCTCGCCGTTATATACCCAAATGCCACAGTTCAATCCGCGATGATCCAGAAAATCCAGCATCGGCATGAGGGAATTTTTACTGAACGACGTTTGTGATTTGACTTCTATAGGAATAATTTTACCATTCAAGGGAACAAGAAAATCGATTTCCTGACTGTTTTTTGTTTCGCGATAATAGTTCAAATCCATCTGTGGCTCTGGCTCAAGCGCCAGAATTTCCTGACAAACAAATGTTTCCTGCAATTTTGCGTAGATGATATTCTGCAGTTCTGATCGATCGCGCCAAGACACAGGTTGGTTTTGATGAATCAGAAAACTGGTCATCCCTACATCAAACAAATACCGCTTTGAGGCGATGCCCCCCGATGATTCCGGGTGTTTCGTTTGAGCCGCTGCCTTGAACACAAGATGCCACTTCTGCATGATTTCCAAAAACAAAGGCACCTTGCGATAAAATGGAGAATCCGTTGAAACGATCTGGCTGTTTTTTACCGGCTGGCAAGCCAGATCAGCGATTCTTCCCACGCCAGACAAAAATAGTGAGCGGTAGTTTTCTTTCAGATACCTTTCCACATCAGCCGCGTACTGCGCGAGCAGCCTGTTCCAACTGGTTCTGACGTCAATTTTTTCTTCTTCCTGGCCAAGCACAACAGCCGGCATGCCTCCCATACGCAAATAATCAAGATACATTTCAGCCAACGCCAGCCGATCGGCGTCTTCGAGAGGGTTCTCCAGCGAAGCGGCTTCAAGAATTTCTATTAACGCTGGTTTGTGTGTCGCTATCAGAAATTCCTTGAACGAAAATGGCCGCAACACTATTTCCTGTACGCGGCCCACAGGATAAGGCAAATCCTCACTGAAAAGTTTCGACAAAACGGAACCCAGAATAATCACGTTTTGATGCGGCCATTTTTCCTTAATAAATCGAACCCAGCGCCCCAATTGCTCCGATTCTTGTGCCTCATCAATCACTAACGTTTGTCCTGTTGATGGTTTGAACCCAATTTCGCGCAATAATAATTTTTCCAGTTCTGAAAATTTTTTAACGGCATCAATCTTGGGCGGTAATGTGGCGTTTTCATAAAAGTTGACGATTAGGGCATTTTGGTTTTTCAGAAGATCTGTAATCAACGTGGATTTGCCCACCTGACGCGCTCCACACAAGAGAAGCGTATTTTTATGTTCCGTCTTTTTATTCAGAAATTCTTCGATCGATCGTGATAACTGTCTTTGAATGATCATGATTATTGTAATATCAATGTGTTATCTACATATAAACAACTTCTTGTAAGATATTATACAATAATCTTGTGCTTTTTGTCAAAAATTATTCATGATCGTTAGGCGATCTCTAAACATGACTACCCCACACTCACCCGATGACAGCCAGATTCTTTGCTGAAAATTTCAGACGGAGTAACGAATCAAAAGAATAACGCCAATGATGTTAGCTGATTACAACAAATCACTTTAACTCCGTCTGAGTTTTTAGTGAGCTTTTAGTAGTCGTGGCCCTCATCCGCGGAGCAGGAACTCCGCTTTTCAGAACACTGGCGGGGATGACGGTGGGGTTTTAGAGGCGCCCTTTAGTCACTGATTCTTTTGTCGCAAACGATACAGTACCGTCCTTTTACGACTGTACGCAAAATAAATCACAAAACCAATCAGGAGCCAGACAAAAAGTCTTAGCCAGTTCTCGGACGGGAGCGAAAACATCAGCAACACGCAACAACCGATTCCCAATAACGGCACGAGCGGCACGAGAGGGACCCTGAACGGTCGCGGCAAATCGGGGTGGGTCTTGCGCATCACCAACACTGCCGCGCACACGATCACGAACGCAAGCAACGTTCCAATGTTAACCAACTCCGCCAATATCCTTAAGGGGATAAGAGCCGACATGATCGCCACAAAACATCCCACGAGAATCGTTGATTTCCAGGGCGTGCGATACTTGGGATGCACGGCGCCAAAAAAACTCTCCGGCAACATCCCATCCCGGGCCATGGCGAGCAAGACCCGTGGCAAACTGAGCAGGAGAACCAACAACACCGACGTGATCCCCGCCAACGCGCCAAGCGCAATGATGAACTGTGCCCAAGGCAACCCAACCTGTTTGAAGGCATCGGCCACTGGGGCATCAATGCTGATTTCGCTGGACGGAACCATGCCCGTCAATACCGCGGTGACTGCAATGTAAAGCACCGTACAAATCAACAACGATGCGATAATTCCAATGGGCACATCTTTTTGCGGGTTGATGGCCTCCTCGGCATGTGTCGAAACGGAGTCAAAACCAATGTAGGCAAAAAACACCACCGCCGCTCCCGCCAACATTCCCAAGGGTTGTCCGTTGAGCCCGCTCTGACCCAGAATGGTTTTACCAAAAAAACTGAGCCCGCTCCACCCGTGAGGGGCAAACGGCACCCAATTATCGGGGTTGATGTAAAAAGCCCCCAAGACAATGACAAAGAGCACCACAGCCACTTTAGTAAACACCATGACCGCGTTCAATCTGGCACTTTCGCGAATGCCCTTGACCAATACATACGTGATCACGACCGTGATCAGGATGGCCGGCACATCCAGATAAGTCCCTGTCGCAAACAAGGTGCCCACTGCGGGATCAAAATCGAAAGGGGCTAACTGCAAGACACGGGGAAAAGACACGCCGAAAATGGAAAGAAAGTTCTGAAAATAATGTGACCACCCGTGCGCCACACTGGCTGACGCCACAGCGTACTCCAAGACCAAATCCCAACCAATGATCCACGCAAACAACTCTCCCAACGTCGCGTAGGCATAGGTGTAGGCAGATCCGGCAACCGGTGTCATGGAGGCAAATTCGGCATAACACAGGGCGGCAAACACACAGGTGATCCCGGCGACCACATACGACAACATGAGCACAGGGCCGGCCTTGTCGTGGGCCGCCACACCTGTGAGCACAAAGATCCCCGTCCCTATGATGCAACCTATCCCCAAATTCGTGAGCGCCACAGGGCCCAGAATGCGCCGCAAACGATTCTCACCTTTCATTTCTGCCTCCAGCATTGCCACCGATTTTCGAGCAAAGAGGTCTTTGAACATAATATCTCCTCCTTCACAAATTGTGAAATTCAGAAATCACACAGGCAGTATGTGGGTATTTAATTAAGGCTGTCAATAAATCTTCTGCCCAGCAGCAACAACACCTGTCCTGAAAAATTCTGATATCTCTTCACTTAAAAATCCGGCTTCGGCAAGAACCTGCCTCGTGTCATGACCAGGAGTCGGCCCGACATGTTTATAATCAGTGCCGTTTCCCGAAAATTTTACCGGAAAAGCGATCTGCCTCTGTGTGTTACCATCTCTTTTATCAACAGGCACAAACATGCCCCGAGCCTTGAAATGGGGGTGCTCTGCGACTTCCGAAAATTTGAGAACAGGCTCAACGCAGGCATCGCTATTGGCAAAGATCTCTCGCCATTCGTCAAACGTCTTTGTCTTAAAAATGTTTTTCAGTTCTTTTTTTGTTACCGTGTTTTTATTTTGACAACCCGCGGCCTCACAAAGCCTTTTAAAAAATTTGGGTTCCAGGCACCCCACCGAAAAATAGCGCCCATCACATGTTTGGTAATAGTCGTAGGTCCCGCCACCATTGAGAATAGAGTCCTCGTAGTCAGGTTCCAATCCCAGAGCCGCAAAGCCGGCCCCTGCAATGACATTGAGGGCCAGCATCCCGTCACTCATGCTGACATCGATGTGTTGGCCCCTGCCAGTCAGCTTCCGCGAGACCACAGCAGCAAGAATGCCTAAGGCCGCATTGTAGGAACCTGCCAAATCTGACATCTGTGTCCCCAAGGGAAGAGGGCCACTCTCCTTGCGGCCTGTGTAACTAGCCGATCCAGACAAGGCCACAAAATTAATATCATGCCCCGCACGATCGCTGTATGGTCCCGTTTGTCCGTAACCCGTGATCGAACAATAAATCAGGGCCGGGTTGAGCTCTTTGAGGGTTTCGTAACCCAAACCAAGTTTACTCATCACGCCCGACCGAAAACCCTCAACCAAAACATCGTATTTTTGGATGAGTCGACCAATGATGGTTTGGGCATCGGACTTTTTGAGATCCAGCCCCAGGGAGCGCTTGGAACGATTCACTGCCCCATAGGCCACAGAAACCGCCCCCTCCCGAGGTTCCATGTCTCTCAGCATGTCCCCGCCTCCATCCGATCGATCGATCCGGATGACGTCCGCCCCCAAGTCCGCGAGCAACATCGTGCAAAACGGACCGGGTAACAAGGTGGAAAAATCAAGAACCCTGATTGAAGAAAGTGGGCCAGCCATAAAAGAAATTTCTCCCTCAAACTCTTTCAAAGATAGTGGCCTCACCCATGCCCGACCCCACACAGAGCGTGGCAAGTCCGTATCTTAAGTCGCGTCTTTCGAGTTCATCAATGAGGGTGCTCGCAATGATGGCCCCTGTCGCTCCCAAAGGGTGTCCCATCGCGATAGCGCCCCCGTTGACATTGATTTTTTCATCCGGGACATCCAACTCCCGTTGAAACTTGAGCACGGCCGACGCGAAGGCTTCATTCATCTCATAAAGATCGATGTCTTGTCCCTTGAGACCTGCAATTTTTAGGGCCTTGCGGGTCGCTGGCGCGGGACCAATCAGCATGATGGTTGGATCGGTGGCCACAACGGCGTAGGCCAAAATACGCGCGCGGGGTTTTAAGCCGAGTTCGAGCCCTTTTTCTTTTGTTCCCAAAAGCAACACACAGGCGCCATCCGCAATGCCCGAAGAACTACCCGGGGTATGCACATAATGCAGTTTTTCGACCTGCGGGTATTTTTTTTGGATCACGTTCACAAAACCCATCCCCCCGATTTTTTCGAAGGAAGGTTTGAGCGCCGATAGCCCTTCAAGGGTGCAGTCATCACGGATAAGTTCGTCGTGATCGAGAATGACACGTCCGTTTTGATCCCTGACAGGGACCAGTGATCTTGAAAACCAACCACTCTTGCGAGCCTGGGCCGCTTTAAGTTGCGACCGGAGGGCAAAATGATCGCAAGCTTCCCGGCTGAACCCTTCCATCGTTGCGATGAGGTCAGCGCAGACCCCCTGCGGAACAAACCCTGTTTTGATACTGATCTCGGGATCATTGGCCCACGCCCCTCCATCCGAGCCCATAGGCACACGAGACATCGACTCGACGCCCCCCGCAACCACCAGGTCTTCCCAACCCGAACGGATCTTTGCCACCGCGAGATTGATGGCGGCAAGGCCCGATGAACAAAACCGGTTGAGTTGGAATCCCGGCACCGACTCGCTCCAGTCGGCCACAAGCAGTGCGGTCTTGCCGATATTCATCCCCTGATCCTGAATGGGAGTCACACAGCCGATCACCGCGTCATCCACCTGCGTAGTATCCAGTGCTGTTCGCTCCTTCAATTCGCGCAGAAGCCCTGCCAGCAGATTGATTGGTTTGACCTCGCACAGAGAGCCGTCCTTCTTGCCCCTCCCTCGGGGTGTCCTGATTGCTTCGTAAACAAAGACCTCTCGGCTCATAAGAACCTCGTGGGTTGATTGTTGATGATCTGCTCGGGGAAGCCTACCGAGAAGCCACAGGGGTGTCAAACAGCAAAGACAGAAGAACAGCAAAGACAGAAGGGGTGTGATATCGACTTGACTTCGGTTATGGCTCCTGTCATTCGTGCAATTGTTCCGCCGTTGTTTCTTGATTGCTTCATTGCTTGATTGCTTGATTGCTTGATTGCTTCATTGCTTGATTGCCTCATTGATTCATTTTCCCCAAGGAGCCCCTTATGCCCCACGCGCTACCCCAACTTCCCTATTCCAAAGACGCCTTGGCCCCGTTTTTTTCGGCTGAAACCTTGGAATACCACTATGGCAAGCACCATGCCACTTACGTGACCAATCTGAACAATCTGATTGCAAGCACAGAATGGGCAGACAAACCCCTCGAAGATTTCATCACCAATCCCTCTGCCTTGCCCACCGATAAAAAAGCAGCCCTCTACAACAACGCGGCACAGGTTTGGAACCACACGTTTTACTGGAATTGTCTGGCCCCCAAAGCGGGCGGCCCTGCCACAGGACAAATCGCAGACCTCATCAACAGCACTTGGGGCTCGTTTTCTGCGTTCAAGGACGCCTTCACCAAATCGGCCATCGGCACCTTTGGATCAGGCTGGGCCTGGCTGGTGAAAAACAAAGACGACAAGTTGGAAATTGTCTCGACGTCCAACGCACAAAATCCCTTAACAGACGGCAAGACACCTCTGCTGACCTGTGACGTGTGGGAACACGCGTACTACATAGATTACCGCAACGCCCGGGCCAAATACGTTGAGGGGTTTTGGAATCTGGTCAATTGGGATTTTGTGAACGCTAATCTATACTCAGCAACATAAGTTCGAGACGCTTTTGAGGCAAGGAGTGAAATGAGGAGCCACAGGGTCAATTCATGAAGCCTTGGCACGACGCTGTTTTGGAGCCGGAGAAGATGGATTGACCATTCACGAGGCTGAGTATTGATATGAGTCAGCTCTGG
>CAZGMS010000243.1:0-38498 GCA_964526915.1 uncultured Nitrospirales bacterium | reverse complement strand
GGGCGATTATTACGAACTCAACTACACGCTCGAATTTTCTTCACCCTGTCAGGGTCTTTCTTGGCCGCTTTATCTCGCCTTGAGAGAAAAAATGAAGGCCCCCATGATGGCCTATATTGACTTCTCGGACCTCGTCATTTGCTCTGCCTCGCCGGAACGCTTTTTTCGTACCTGCGGCGATGTCATCTCTGCCTTTCCTGTCAAAGGAACCAGCCCCCGCGGCCAAACACAGGAGGAAGACCGACAAAACCTGTTGCGCCTGGAAAACAGTGAAAAGGACAGGGCGGAGCTCCTCATGATTACTGACCTGCTCCGAAATGATTTGGGACGTGTTTGCCGGGTGGGGTCCGTTCGCGTCGAGACCTTGGTGCAACTGCAAACCTTTTCCCATTATCACCACTTGGTTTCCGAGATCTCCGGCACACTGTTGCCTGAGGCCTCTTTGCTTGACGTCTTTGGTGCGCTGTTTCCCTGTGGTTCGATTACGGGGGCGCCAAAAATAAAAGTCATGCAACACACGGACACGCTGGAAGGGCGCGCAAGGGGCGTTTATACGGGGGCCATTGGTATGATCAGCAACAATGGGGACACAGACTTTAACATTCCCATTCGTACCATCGTGCGAAATAAAAATGAGATTCATTTTGCCACAGGTGGTGGTATTGTGGCAGACAGTGCTTGTGATTCAGAATATCAGGAGTGTTTGACCAAGGCATCGGGGCTTTTGGAAACGCTGGCTGTTTTTGGATCAACAGCCCCCGCTTTTGCTCATCAGAAATGACCAATAAAATTCGCAAAGCAACCCTCTTCTCATTATTTTACTGCCTTCCGTTCGTTCTTCTTTTGGCTTGTGGCCCTGTGCCTGTGTCAACCGAGGTAGCAGACGCCAACATGGTTGTTATTTTAAACCGACAGTTTTTGCCAGAAAACCTTGTGGCCTCGTCGGGGCAGACAATTTTTTTTTCCAATTTAGATGATACCCCCCACCACATCCTAAGTCAGTCGGGGATCAATCTTTTTGATGACACGGGTCTGTTTGATACAGACATCATACCAGAAAACGGGGCCACCCTCATTGTTATCCCAGAGGATGTGAGTGCTGGGGGTTTGCTGTACTATTACGACGATATCATGAGGGGTGAAATGCACACGCCAACTGGCACGATCACAATAAAATAATTTCTCTCACATTCTCATGGGCATAATAACAGACTGAAAGCCGGGGTCGGAGGGATTGGTTACCAGACAGGGAGATAATTCATCTTTAAAGGATATTTCTATATTTTCATCATGGACAACCCCCAGAACATCAATAAAATACCGCGCATTAAAACCAATATTGAAGACAGGTCCAGAATATTTGATTGCGATGTCTTCTTTGGCCTCTCCGATTTCCGGATTTGATGTGCTCACAGATAAATTATCATTACAAAAATAGAGTGAAACCCCCTTCGTATTATCGTTTGCCAACAACGAAACCCTCTTCAGGGCTCCCATAAACTCTGCCCTGGGAATTGAAATTGTATTTGGATTTTCTTTGGGAATCACACGATGGTAATCGGGATAATTGCCCTCTATCAATCGTATAAAAAGTGTTTGTTTTTCACTCTGAATAAAAACATGCCTGTCACTTACGCAGAACTCAAACGATTTCTCATTCGTAATCATCCTCCTCATCTCAACAACTCCCTTTTTGGGAATGATGATCTTGTCTTGCTTGATCCGTGAAAGATCTAGGCCTTGCTTGGCATACGACAACCGGTGCCCATCCGTAGCAACCATAATCACTTGATCCTGACTCTTTTCTAACAACACGCCATTGAGATGATACCTCGTTTCGTCCGAACTCATGGCAAAACAAACCTTCTCAAACATTTTCAAAAACTGCTCGGAAGACACACGGATCATTTCCCCATCTATGGTTGGTAAATTAGGAAATTCTTTCGCATCAAGCCCCAGGATTTTATATTCACTCTGTTGCGAAATAATTTCGATTCTGTTGTTTGGCGCCGTTGTGACGTGAATGTCCTCACTTGCGGCCTCTCGGATAATATCATGAAGATTCTTTGCATTGACTGTTATCTTTCCAGGCTCTTCAATGGTTGCCAGCGCCTGCACATAAACGGCAACTTCCAAATCAGTTGCCGACAGTTTGATAAAGGGTGTGTGTTCATCGGCTTCAATAAGAATGTTGGCCAAAATAGGCATCACATTTTTTTTATCAACAATCCCTTGTGTGATATTCAGTGCGTCCAAAAATTCTGATTTTAGTATCTTAAATTGCATAAAATAATCCCTGATAAAATGTTAACAAAAAGATGACTTTTACCTGTGTATTTCCAAGACACAGAGAAATCAATACGGCAGTTATTATTTATTTCCCCCTGATTCTTTTTAAAATTTAATTATATGTAGTAGTCATATTAGAGGGGTGTGGATAAGGGGATAGAGCAGAGAAGTTATTGGAATAAAAGAGTTTTTTAATTTGAGAAGCCTGGGGGAAAAAAAGAGAATGTCTCACGAACCACACAAGGGCAACTTTTATTTGTTACTAAGAAGGGATAAGGAGCGTGCTTCTGTGGAGAAAATGCGAGCTTATCCGCCGGCATTCCACAGGGCCTGTGTACAACATTCATTTTCATAGCAAGACTCGCAGTTGTGCCACAAAAAACCCTTCATTCTTTTCTGAGGGCGTGATTCTGACACATTGTCCACGCGTTTTGCTGTAAGGTATTTCTTGCCAACTGGTGAGGGACGGTTTGAATGAGGCCTGTTTGTAAAGAGAGGAAAGATTGACCAGCGTCGCTTTTTGGTGTTCGTTCATGACGGCTTCGACAACAGACTCATTTTCCTCTGGCGACAGGCTGCAAGTGCTATAACAAACCAGGCCGCCGGGCCTTGTTAGTGTCAGTGCGAGGGACAAGAGTTTCTTTTGAAGCTTTGCCATGTTTCGCACAAAAGCCAAAGACCAGTGTGAAAACCCGGCGGGATGGTTTATACAAAACGTGCCTTCACCACTGCAGGGGGCGTCAACAAGGACGCGGTCAAACTTTTCCTCACAAGAGGCTGATAAAAAGTTTTTCAAATAGGTTTCGGCTCGCAAATGTAATGCCGTCACCGAAGCACAGCCCTGTAATTTAATGTTGTGGCAAAGCCTTTCAAAACGGATGCGATCTGGTTCCAGCGCAATAATTTTTCCCCGGCCACTCATCAATGCCGCCATTTGTGTGGTTTTGCTACCAGGGCTGGCACACAGATCCAATACTCTTTCACCTGGTTTGGGGGCCAACACCAGCGGGGGAATTTGACTCGAGGGGTTTTGTAAATAGATTTCACCCTCTTGATAAAGTCTCAAACCCACCAATTTTTTTTGAGATAATTTTTTGATGTACAAACAGCTTGGAAGATATTTGTCTTGTTCAAAAAGAATATTTTCTTTTTTAAAAAAAGACATGACTTTTTCAGCAGAGGTTTTTAAACTGTTCACCCGGCAGGCTGTTGTCTTTGGGGTCAACAATCCGTTGTGTACTAATGGCAAAACGCCGGGGGGGAAAATCTCAGAAAGACGGGAGATAAACTCAGGGGGGAATTTTTTTAGACGCGCATCCACGTTTTGGACGCAACCACTACCTTTTTTTAAAAAATTAATCAAAAGGGGGCGTTTCCATGGAACAAGACCTTTCACGTAACGTCATGCTTCGCAAGCCAACCGTCCAGGAAATACAGGCGCTCATTGCCGACAGGAACGGGTGGGTCATTGATAAAAATCGTCTGGTAAAGGAATATCAATTTGCAGATTTTGCGAGGGCCATTGTGTTTGTCAACAAGCTCGTCAATCCCATTGAGGAGAGACAAAATTATCCAAGAATTCTAGTGACATACAACAGGGTTTATGTTTCCCTGTTTACGAATGAGGTTGGCGGAATCACCCTGCTGGATTTTGACATGGCCAAGGATTTTGATTTGTTGGCTGGCAGGTAATGTGGCTATGTTCAGGGGGAAAAAATTTAGCAACATCAGCGAAAAACAACCGATAAGCTTGTGGGAGGGAAGATGTTTGTATCAGCCCCATTAACAGGTTTGTCTCGCATCATGTCTACAGAAGGACACACGCGGTGTAGTATGATGCCCGTGCTACGGCCCCATCTTTTTCATGGTGGCACGGAAGACCCGCTAATAAGCACGAGGTACACCGGAGGAGCGGGGGCACCACGGCGCCTAAACAGACTTTGGACCATAAGCCCTTTTTTGCACAGGCGACCTCCCCAAATTCATCCAGGCGTTATCAGACAGGAGGAAGACAAAAGGACGCCCCGGGATGGGGGAAGGATTCCTCTTCCTGTCGAAATTGAAAAAAAAGATCCTCCGGGGGAGCCGGAAAGACCAGTGAATGATGAGCCCGGAGGCGAACGAGGCGATATCATCATAGACATGGCGCGAGGGGCGTAACACAGAAACAGGAGTCGTCTTGACAATATCACAGAAATGAAGTCTGTCTCTCTAGCAAAGGAGCAACATGTCCGATAGCCTGCCAAAACACAGCGAAAAAAGAAACTTTCAACGAATGGACCTCGAATTGCCTGTTCGTATCGAAGTTGAGGGTAAACAAATTGAAACAAACACACAGAACATTAGCTGTGGCGGAATGTTTTTGCCGATTGGGAACCCAGAGGCAGCCGAGAAACTGAAAGAAGAAGGGGGCCTTTTGGCCTACATCACAATCCCGGAACAATACAAAACAGTGCAATTGGCTGGCAGGATCAAAAGAATTCAGAGAAACAGTGATCGTGATCCTGTTGGCGTCGCCATCCAATTCAGCGGATTATTTGATGATAATTTTTTGGAGATTGACCGATACTTAAAAACGAAAACCGTCAACTGATCTTCCTCCGGACGCATTTCTTTTATGAACAAAGTTTTGAGAGACACCCTAAAGTGAGCACGGCCGTAAGTCCAGAAAGCGCTCTTTCCACCAGTGAAACATCAATAACGAAAAAAGCTGTTTGCGATTGTTTTTATGTCCCGAAAGGTGTTCCCGAATCAATTTGTCTACATAGGGCCAAGAAAAATAACCGTCAGCCACAATTGTTTTTTTATTGAGAGTTTGTAACATGATGGGTTTCAGCTCATTCTTGAGCCAGCCAGTCATCGGGATTCCAAATCCTTTTTTGGGACGCCGGACAATTTGTTTGGGCAACATTTTCTCGACAGATTTTTTGAGAATGTATTTTGTGGTCAGCCCCTTTAATTTGTAAGAATGGGGCAGGCTGTTGGCATAATTCACAACACTGGTATCCAACAAGGGCGCGCGCACCTCCAGAGAATTTGCCATGCTTGCGCGGTCGACTTTAACAAGGATGTCGTCACACATATAAAATTTTTGATAGAAGTAACTTAACTGACTTCCGGGGTCTTTCGACGGGCACGAAAGCATTTCCTCACGAATCAAAAAAAACGGGTCCGTGTTTTGGATTTGTCGCAAAAAATCCTGGTGAAAAAAAACGGACTGCTCTTCAGGGCACACGCCAGCCAGCCAAACCTGATTCTTAAGAACCCCATCATAGGCCACCCCCAGTAAAAATTGTCTGGCAACAAAATCGAGGCCCATGTTTTTGTTTGATACCGGCAGACAGGCCGCCGCGCCAAGAAAACCTTTTTTTACGAAAGAAGGAAGTCGTTGATACAGCGTGGCCACGCGGGAGGCAACAAAGGTGGGGTAGCCCGCAAACAGCTCATCACCACCATCTCCACCGAGAGCGACCTTGACATATTTCCTGGTGAAACGAGACAAAAGAAACGTTGGCAGAATAGATCCGTCGGCAAAAGGCTCGTCCAAATAATCGCAGACCTCGGGCAAAATATTTCGCATGAGGTCGGCGGTCAGTGTCTCTTCGTGGTGGTCCGTCCCGAACGTTTTGGCCACGAGAGCAGAGTAGGGTGATTCATCATAGCTCTGTTCTTTAAAATTGATGGCAAATGTTTTGATGTCTTTTCCCGCCCTGTGTTTGGCAATCATGGCCACCACAGTTGAAGAGTCAATGCCGCCAGACAAAAACACACCAACGGGAACATCTGCGATCAAACGGTACTCCGTGGCTTTGTCAATGAGGGAGACAAGTTTTTTTTTGGCCGTGCCGAAATCGTCTTCGCACGAACCGCCTGCCGGCGGGCACCAATAACGGTCCATCTGTATTTGGTTGTTGGCATAATACAAGCAGTGGGCCTGTCTGAGCTTGTGGACGCCCTTGATGATGGAAAACGGGGCTGGAACACACTCGTGCGTAAAGAATAATTTCAGCGCCTCTGGTTCGATCTGTTTTCTGGTCAGCGGAAAAGCAAGGAGCGCCTTGAGCTCGCTGGCAAAGATGAAGTGGTTTTCGAGCCGGGCGAAATAAAGGGGTTTCTTGCCCATGCGATCTCGAGCAAGAAAAAGGCTTTTGTGCAATTTATCCCAAATGGCAAAGGCAAACATGCCATTGATTTCCTGCAAGCAGTCCTTGCCCTTAATCGCAAAGAGGCGCAACAGGACCTCAGCGTCAGACTTCGTTTTAAAGGAGATGCCCTTTTTGATCAGGGCCTCTTTGATTTCTAAAAAATTATAAATTTCTCCGTTGAAGACGAGGCTAAAACGGCCATCTTCTGTGGTCATGGGTTGGTGGCCACTGGCAAGGTCTATGATAGACAGCCTTCTATGCGCCAAACCCACATGATCTGAAAAATAAAAGCCCTCATCATCGGGTCCACGAAGAGAGAGGGTGTCGTTCATTTTTTTGAGCCAAAGACGATCCACGCCAGGTTCTTTGAGCGAGATGATTCCAGCAATGCCACACATGAGCTTGTGGGCTGAGGGGCGTGGGTCGTGGATCGAGAAATTTATTTGTCGATCCACAGACAACAAGCCACCAGCGCCTAAAAACCTATAGTCTCTTTGATACGATACGTTTTTTTGTCCTGTGACTCATGGTATGTTCGCATGAGCAACTCGGCAAGCAACCCCATCATAACCAAAACCACGCTCAACATAAAAATGAAAAGCGATAGCAAAAACAAGGGGTTCTTATGAACCATCACAGGTTCAGTGAAAAAGAACTTTTGATAGAGAACATATGAAACCACCAGAAAAGAAGCGAAGGCAAACAGGGCCCCCAGGCCCCCAAAAAAATAAATGGGCTTTGTGGCGTAATCTCCTAAAAACTTCACCGTGATGAGATCCAGGATTACCTTGAACGTACGGCTCAGGCCATATTTTGATGTTCCTTTTGTACGCGCCCTGTGATTGACGGCGGCCTCCGTGACCTTGGCCCCGGCGTATTTAGCATAGGCGGGAATGAATCGGTGCATTTCGCCGTACAGGTGTACCTGATCTAGATAATATGAGCGATAGGCCTTAAGGGTACAACCATAATCTTTGAGTCGGACCCCTGTGACCTTGGAAATAAGCCAGTTTGCAATTTTCGAAGGGAGTACACGTCTCAGAAATTTGTCTTTTCTGTTTTTTCTCCAACCACTCACCACATCATAGCCTTCGTTCATTTTTTCCAACAATGTGGGAATGTCATTGGGATCGTTTTGGTTGTCGGCATCGAGCGTAATATAGATATCACCGGAGGCGGTTTTAAAGCCGGCCTCCATGGCCGCGGTCTGACCAAAATTACGCGAAAAAGAAACGATTTTTAAATGAGGATCCCGGGTGGCCAACTCGCGCAACACCGACAAACCCCGATCCGTGGATCCGTCATCGATGTAGATGACCTCTGTGGAGACGGCCAGGTTTTCAATGACGGCTTTTAGGTTGTTATAGTTTTCAACGAGACTTTCTTCCTCATTGAAAAAAGGAATGAGTATAGATAAATCGTATTTCTTTTCTTTGGTTGCTACCATCTTGCAGCTCTGATAGCAGAGAAAGCCATAAAGATGCAAATTTGAAATGAGAAGCTTCCCTGTTGACACACAGACCAGGGGGGCTGTGTTAGCAGGAGGCATGCAACCAAAAACATCGTGAAATGTACAAGGGTATGAAGCCTAAAGTTTTTGTTACAGGATGTGCCGGATTTATCGGCTCCCATTACTGTGAGGCTCTGTTGCGACAGGGCTATCCGGTAATCGGCCTTGATAATTTCAATAATTTCTATGATCCCAATGTGAAGGAAAATAATGTATTGGCTGTTCAACAGACCGCAGCAAAGCAGGGGGGTACTTTTGTTTTGATCAGGGGTGATATCCGTGATCAGGGGCTGATTCAACGTTCGTTTCTAGATCATAAGCCTGCTATCTTAGTCCATTTAGCGGCTATGGCGGGGGTGCGGTCTTCTCTTGAAAAGCCGGCGCTGTATTCCGATGTGAACAACACGGGAACAGTGGTTGTGCTCGAGGGCGCGCGTCAGGCGGGGATTGTTTCTGTTGTTTTTGCTTCTTCATCTTCGGTTTACGGAAATGGCCTCACTGTTCCTTTTTCCGAAGAAGAAGATGTTGATAACCCAGTGTCCCATTATGCCGCCACCAAAAGGGCTGGGGAAATCGCTTGCCGGGTGTATCATAATTTGTATGGCCTGACCATTGCCTGCCTTCGTTTTTTTACTGTTTATGGCCCTCGGCAGAGGCCGGATTTGGCTATTAATAAGTTTACACATGCGATAATTGATCGAAAGACGATATCTGTATTTGGAGACGGCACAAAGCGCCGGGATTTTACATATATTGACGACATTGTTGATGGGTTGAGCAAAGCGATGCTGTGGACAACGAAACAGCCTCGCCCGGCCTACGACATCTTCAATTTGGGGGAATCAAAAACAACGAGCGTGAACGAGTTGATTGCGCTGATTGAAGCGGCGTTGGGGGCGAGGGCGCGTGTAAAGTATTGTGATGACATTCCTGGTGACGTTCAGCAGACGTTTGCCAATATTGATAAAGCGAAAAAACATTTTGGTTATGCTCCTAACACAGACATTGTTGAGGGAATAAATAAGTATGTTTGTTGGGCACTGGAAAACAGGCAAAAATAATGGAAAAGGCACACTTCTTTTTTTGTGCCTGGCCCTATTAGTATCGTTTGGCTGTGGCCATAAGGAAGAAGACGGCGTGGGCTTTGACACACAAACAATAACCATTATTACCCCATCAGAACAAGTTCCTCTTTCTGTCGAAGTCGCAGACACCGATGTAAAAAGGGCTTATGGACTACAGCACAGACAATCAATGGAAGAACACGGCGGTATGTTATTTGTGTTTGAACAAGAAGCACAACATTCTTTTTGGATGAAGAACACGTACATCAGTCTCGACATTCTGTTCATTGGAGCCAACAAAGAAATCGTTGGTGTTGTCTTAAATACCACGCCACTTTCGTTGGAGAGTATTTTGTCAGAAGAAAACTTTCAATATGCGCTCGAAGTAAGTGCAGGCTTCACAGAAGCACACAAGATTAACATAGGCGACAGGGTAGAATTATGAGAGGGACAACGAGTCTACGGAGCCTCAAGACGGCAGTGGTCTTGCCTTAAATGCGAATTTCTAAAAAAGACATGAACAGTCTATGAGAAATTCTGGCTAATAGTCTTCGCTTGCGGTCTTGGCCATCTCTACAACATTGTCTACCACAAACTCGTTACGAGCGCTTTTTCGGGCATCGGAGGCCTTGCCCATAGAACAATTACCTTCAAACACGGCCCCTTCTTCGATAATCAGCGATGGTGCGATGATGTCGCCCCTTACTGTCGCGGGGGAATTAATCACAATTTGGTGTGATGCCTTGATGTTGCCCCTGACCTCGCCCTGAATTACAATGGTCCCGATTTCGACCAAGCCCTCAAGATAGCCTGATTTTCCGACCATGAGTTCGCCAGAGGAATAGATCTCGCCTTTGAATTTACCGTTTACATGAACGTTGCCCTCAAAGATAAGCTTCCCCTCAAAAGAGGCGTCTTCCTTCAAGACCGTTGTGTTATCACAATTGGTATCTTTCATATCCAGCACTCCGTTTTTATCACCAAACATATATGTACACTCCTGAAAATGTGGATGCGACGTTTAGCCCGATAAATAATAAAATACAATCATTAATTAAGCTGACAATGCCTTTGGTAAAAAAATGTTTGTTGGCAAAAAAACAATTTTGTAGCGCCAAAAACTAGGAAAGAAGCCGCGTGACAAGGCCATTCAGTTCATCTCCGCTATGAAAAGCCACAATCAGCTGACCCTTTTCGCCCCTTGTTTTTATAGCTACCTTACGACGCAAATGTGCCTCAAGATTTTTAATAAGATTACTATAATCTTTTTGTGGCGATTCAGCGCTTGGCTTGAGCTCTGTGGGCGCTTGTGGGTCTGAATTCTCTTCCGCCCTATATTTTTGTGTAAGCAACTCAACCTCTCTCACCGACAGGTTATGGCTAACAATGTCTTCAGCAACCTGTATTTGCAATTCTTTGCTATCAAAAGACAATAAGGCCCTTGCATGTCCCATGGAAATGCTGTTGTTGATGAGATAATCTCTGACTTTGTCTGGGAGCTTGAGTAGTCGCAACGCGTTGGCAATGCTTGACCTATCTTTACCGATTTGTTTGGCAAGTTCTTCCTGAGTGTATTGATGCTTGCTCAAGAGTTCCTTATAGGCAAGCGCCTCCTCAATTGGATTTAAATCCTGTCGCTGTATATTTTCTATTAGAGCAAGCTCAAGCATTTCATTAATATTTGCATCTTTTACGATGACAGGAACCTCAGATAAGCCAATTTGCATTGCCGCCCTGTAGCGACGCTCTCCAGCAACTATTTCGTACTTGCCGCCCCCGATTTCACGAACCAGAATCGGCTGAATGATGCCTTTTTCTTCTATTGAAGCGGCCAGTTCGCCAAGTGATTCTTTGGGAAAAAGTTTTCTTGGTTGGTTTGGATTGGGAACAATATCGGACACCGGACAAGAAAAATAGTCGCTGGACTTATCAACAGGCTTATTTGTCATCGGAATCAACGAACCTAGCCCTTTTCCCAACGCTTTTTTTTGTTCTATCATATTACCTCGTAACATGTGACACCTCAAATATATATTGATATGTGTCTAAGCGTTTGTGATTAAACGCAGATTTCCCTTTTGAAGGCCCGTAAGTCTGTCAAGAATCTCCGATGCGAGCGATTCATATGCCTCGGCGCCCCTAGATTTTGCATCATATACCAAAATAGGCTCACCATGCGAAGGGCTTTCGCTCAATTTTACGTTTCTAGGTACGATAGGAGAAAACACCTTGTCTTTGAAATATGAGCGAACTTCATCAACTACCTGATTGGCCAAATTGTTCCTAGAATCAAACATTGTAAGTGCAATGCCGAGAATTGCGAGATCTGTATTAAGGTTTTCTCTAACCAGTTGAATGGTATTTAGCAGCTCTGAAATTCCTTCAAGAGCATAATACTCCGTCTGTACAGGGATCAAAACAAAGTCTGCCGCAGTTAAGGCATTAACAGTTAATAGGTTTAATGAAGGAGGACAGTCTATAAAGCAGTAATCAAAGCTGTTCTGTACAGAATTAAGTGCATATTTAAGCTTTGTTTCTCTTGAATATGCCTGCATAAGCTCTACTTCAGCGCCGATTAGGTCGCGATTAGATGGGGCAATATAAAGGTTCTCAAACGGAGATTTCTTAATAATATCAACAAGATCCTTTTGTCCAATGAGGGCGTGATAGATGCTGTGATCGACTTTGTACTTGTTAATGCCTAGCCCGCTGCTTGCGTTTCCCTGGGGGTCTAGATCAATTATCAGTGATCTAGGGCCCATTTTCCCTATATATGCTGCAACGTTCACACACGTCGTTGTTTTGCCAACCCCACCTTTTTGATTGCAAACAGCAATGATCTTCATAATAAACTCCAGTAAAAACATACAGATAGCTTGTGTCCGAAGGATTGTGTGGACCAAAAGCATAACACAGATATCATCATCTGAGAAAAACACAAGAAACAAATTTGGGTTTTTTATGTCTTTCCGGCGCGGTTATTTTAATTCATGTTTTCAAAGACTTACTAGTTTCACGTGAAACGGATGAAACAACGCGGTGCGTCAAAGCCCTTTGTGTTTCGTTTTGATGGAGAACCTTAAAAATACTCAAAAAGATGTCGAGCCCAAGCATATGAAATAACAAGAAAAAACAGACACCTCAACAAAAGCCTTAAGAAAGAGGTGCCCTGTAATATAATTTGCTCAAATCAAGTCATGTAAACAGTGTGTGTCGTTTTTTAGATTATGACATTATATTATCAATCTGTACAGATTTGCAATTTTTAGATTGTGTTGTTCTGTAATATTGCTGCTTAGCGAGGCATTGTGTTTGTTGTTTTGTTGCAAATCTATAAAAGCCGATCCCTCTGGTCATACGCGTCTGTATGGATACATTATATATAGACAAGATCAACACGAATTGCACTTCGCTCAAGGGCAACCCTAATAACCATGTTCGTTACGAAAAATTACAATTTGAGTCGAAACAAGGACGATAAGCGAAAAGTCCGCAGACGCATAAGGAAAGTTACGTCTTGCCTGCGCCTACCGGCAGGCAGGGTTTTTTTGTGAAATCGGACGGCAGTTTTGCAGACCAGAGTGTAAATTTTGCAGTAGCAGATGGTTAATAGCGGTGACCTAAAGTGGATTGATGGGCTCGGGGCTTTTCTAACTCCCCCTGCCCCCTCTTTTTCACCGCGAAGCGGGATCCCGTTTGCGGGACAAAAGGGGGTTCATATCTAAATAATGTGTGGCATCGCGCAGAGTACATGCCATGAATGAAATGAAACGCGGGGTGACAATAAACACAGTCAGAATTTCTCGCAAAAACGTTGTGTCTTATGAATAACTGATCTTTGACGCGATGTTTTGTGAAAACAACCATTACTTGTCATGGGCACTTCTGCTGAAAAACATAGCCCCAAAAGGATTTCTGATGACACAAGTGTGCATGACAAAACACAGACGCCAATGTCTTATAATCTTGACAAAACAAAAAAATCAGGCAAATCCTGGAAAAACGAGCAACAGCCACAGCCGCATAATAACTGAAGTCGCACAACCCACGTAACCGCTTGATATTGTTTGGCCCGATAAGCGCGGATTTGAAGGAGGCACAACACAAAATAACCGCAAACAACATCTTTATGCGAACAATGAAAAAGTTCCACGTGAAACCACAGCCACACACAAACAGAAGCAAAAACATTACGCGACATGCATGGCGGCAGGTGCTATGAACACAATTCTGTACAGACATGCGTTGTGTTGAAGGTCCAACACGGTATTTGTTGGTTTCACGTGAAACCGGTTCGTACGAGTGCTTGACGTTTTGTGTTACAGGATTATTGTCGATGGCAAAACGGGCGGGTTGCTATACAAAGTGTACAGATTTGCTCTTGGCGGATAATATCGTGGCCAACCTCAATAATATAATTACGACATTGCTGGTCTTTTTTGCAAAACATGCGGCGGTAGGGTTTTAAAGCAAAAAATACAAAAAAAATATGTAAGCATTCAAGAAGGCCATGCTAATAAAAATAACGACTTATACATGAATCATTGAAAAAAAACGAACATTAACAAAAAAAGTGGGTTGCATGATGATGTTTCTTGTTAAAAATCACAAGACAAAAGACATGTTTTCGACGGCCGGTCAGCCGTCAGATAGGATCAAGTCGGTGCGGCAGATGACACAGAGTCTGCAAAGCAATATGTCTCGAAATAAGCCTGTCGAAAAAAATGGAAGGCATAGCCATATTGTTATAGTGCGAAACAGAATCACAAAAAACACATTTTTGATTTTGGTAAAATATTAATAGGGGAGTTTGTATAATACAAAATATGAATAACATGACAGGCTCTGTATTCTTGGTATAAATTATATTGGTCGTTAGATCGTGGTGTGGTGTTGGCAATAAGAGCCAAGTATAAAGTAATTTTAAAAAATGCGAAAGTTTTTGTGAATAGCCAACAGGTTATAGGAAGAAGGCGTAAAATAGCCAGAAAAGAAAATCGCGGTTTGGCCCATGACAGGGAGAAAAGTGTGGATTGAAGGAACGGTTAGAAAGCGCCCCCAACACCAGAGAAAGAATTGAAGACATAAATAGAATGTCTGTGCCCAGAAAGCAAGCGCCGTGATATTCTGAAAAAAATGGAATGTATGACAGCATAATGAAAAAAATAAAAAAAAGAATTCTTAAAGAACAACCATAAGAATTGTGTAACATATTCTGTACAGACCGCATGGTCGCAGAAAACATAATTAATGCAATCAGAAATAACTTTAAACATTGATGGTTTTCTTGTTTGATACAAGGAGAATATAAAAAAGGTAAAGTAAAACATTGGAGGGTGAAGAAAATAGTGACGGAGGAAAAAAACAGAAACGCTGGAAACAATAGGCCCAGATAGAATAAAGAGCGGAAAACAGCTTTTCAAAAGCGCAAAAAACGTGTCTTGATCACCATGTTTTGTAAGAAATGGGGGGGGCAGAGAAATTTAGACAAGTGACTGGCCTTGAGCGTGTGTTTTCATCTGAAGAAGGTTATTAGGGGCTCTTCGAACTGTCCTTAAATATTTTAAGTTGGATCAATAGTTGTTGGATAACAGCAGAATAGGTAGGGTCATTGGTTTTTGTCGCCAAAAGCAAGGCCTGTTCCAAAAAAGTTTCGCATAGGCCTAGTTCAAAATTCTTGGAAATAAAAAGAGAAACCATTTTGAAATCAACATTTGGCACAAAGCGAAGAAGATTAAAGTCTAACAAGAGAATTTGTTTAAATAGCTGTTTGGCCTTCTCCTTTTTTCCAAGATGAAAATAAGAAATTGCCAGTGTGGTTGCTGTGTGATGTGCAATGGCAGGATCGCTTAGCTTGGTCAAATAAATTTTTTCGAGTTTACGTACAGCCGTTTCATATTGGTGAAATTCCTCAACCAATAATATAGAGGTTAATATTTTTAATGATAAATCATCGGGCAATAATTGTTCCGCATGTTGATAACTCTTATAGGCTTTCTTATAATCACCAGTGAGTTTATATAACAAACCAAGAGCAGAATGATACAAGGCTTCAGTCTCGATATTGTTATGATCATGTGCTTCTTTAAGGGACCTACGAATAAGCTCTTTCGCGGCGTCGAAATTCTTTAGTTTCATGAGGCGAAAAGCCTGATAGAGATTAAGCTCATTAACAGGGGGATCCTTGCTTGCGTCGTTGTCGTTCATGACAGCCTTCCCATTTCTAATACAGCAATCATTTCTTTGTGTATTCTGCCATTGCTGATCAAAATGTCCTTTTCATAAATGGAATATTTTGATGAATCAAATTTGGTAAGTTTGGCACCCGCTTCTGTGGCGACAAGGGTTCCTGCCGCAGTGTCCCATGGATAAAGATTTAACTCCCAAAAGCCATCAAAACGGCCACAGGCGACATAACAAAGGTCAACAGAGGCGACGCCGTCACGTCTTACGGCTTGGGCACGATAAAGCATGTTGTTAAAATGCGATAAATTATTGTCAGCCGCCTTCTTAAAGTTATACGCAAAGCCTGTGGCCAAAAGTGCACGATCAAGGCTTGGTGTTGCTGAAATGGTAATTGGCCGATCATTCAAAAAGGCGCCATTGCCACGAAAGGCCCTAAAGATTTCGTCTCTAAGAGGATCATAGACAACACCTCCGATGATGTCGTTTTTGTATTCCAGAGCAACAGAAATTGAAAATAAAGGATAGCCATGGGCAAAATTGGTTGTGCCATCAAGGGGGTCAATGATCCACTTATAAGGAGAGTCGCGTCGTTGGCCAGTTCCTTCCTCTGCCAAAATGTCATGATCTGGAAATTTTGTGTTGATGGTCCTGACCAATATCTCCTCACTTTTTTTATCAACATCGGTTACAAGATTGATGTCACCCTTAAATTCTACTTTAAAGGAAGTGTTGTAGCGGGATTTTTGATAGGCGCCTACTTCAATGATGACAGGAAGAACAGTGTTGTAAAAAGTTTTACTGTCTATTTTGTTCAACATATACCAAACGACTAGGACAGATTGATTTTTGATTCAACCTAAATTCGCCTAGGTGCCTCTCCTCTCAATAAATAATAGCGGACAGAAAAGGGTGCGGCCAAAATGAACCTATTTCCACAAGGCCATGGCAAGAGTTGTGGCGTACACAGAATTGACCCCGGCACGCTTGAGGACTTTTGCGGCCTCGTTTAGCGTGGTCCCCGTTGTGTGAACATCATCAACCAAAAGAACAATCCGGCCATAACAAAGGTCAGTGTTTTTTAGGCCGAACGCGTCTTTCAAATTATGTATGCGCCCTTTCCGGTTCATGCCTGTTTGTGGCATCGTCGACTGTTGGCGCCACAGCACATTCGTGAGCAATGGTTTGTTCAAAAAACGAGCCCATCGCTTTGCCAACAACAGGCTTTGGTTATACCCGCGCGAGGCCAACTTACTATTGTGCAACGGGACGGGAAGAACACAATCAATCGATTGGATTTCTGCAGGGGTAAACAGTGAAGAGGCAATTGTTTTGATGTGAATGTCAAAAAAATCGCACAACCAAAAGCCAGCTCGGTATTTGAGATCGTGAATAAGGGTCTTGGAAACATTATCATACACCAGCAATGAGCGGTGTTTGTCATAGTGAGGGGGGTTGCTGAAACAGTTGACGCAGAGATGGCAGGTCGATGAGGAGATAAAGGGCACACCACAAACAGGACAATGCTCACTTGCGATAAATGATAACCTGGGCCTACAGTCATCACAAAGAAAAGCGCCTGGTTTTTGACACAACAAACAGCTTTGCGGAAAAATTAATAATAATGTTTCTTTCAAAAACGAGGCCATGAGGCACCTCCGATTATGAAGTTATCAGCGTATTTCCCGTCATATCAGCCGGTTTGCTGATGTTCATAAGAGCCAGAGCCGTAGGGGCAATGTCGCAAAGACGCCCGCCGCTCCTTAGGGCAACTCCCTGGTGTTGATTCGAAACAAGCACAAAGGGCACGGGATTGAGCGTGTGTGCGGTCATGGGAGAACCGTTGTGGTCCAGCAACTCCTCGGCGTTGCCGTGATCAGCAAAGACAAGGGCTATGCCGCCTTGATGCAAGATGGCGGGGAGCAGCCTTGACAAACAGCGATCAACGGTTTCGATCGCTTGAATAACGGCTTGAGGCACGGCTGTGTGACCAACCATGTCGGCATTGGCAAAATTAAGAACCGTCAAATCATAATGTTGCGCAGACATCAGTTGTAACATTTGATCTGTGATTTCTTCGGCGCTCATTTGTGGCTTTAAATCGTAGGTGGAAACATCACGAGGGGACGGAATAAGTTTTCGATCCTCATTGTCAAAAATCACGTCACGTCCTCCGTTGAAAAAAAATGTGACATGTGCATATTTTTCGGTTTCAGCGATGCGTAATTGTCGTAGGCCTTGTTTGGCAACGATTTCTCCCAGGGTGTTTATGGGATAGTTTGGCGTAAAGGCAATGGGTGCCACGATACTGGTGTCATAAGGGGACGCACAGACAAAGACCGCAGGGAGTGATTGTGTTTTTCGATCGAATTCTGAAAACTCTTTTTGACAGAGAGCGCGCGTGATCTGCTTGGCACGATCGGCCCTGAAGTTATAAAAGATAAAAGCATCGTCTTTTGTCACCTTGATCGTATCACCCCGTTCCTGCAAAACAGCGGCTGGTTCGACAAACTCATCCCCCACGCCTTTTTTGTAAGAATCCATAAGGTATTGTTCGGGAGAGGTTGTGGTGACATTTGTTTGGCCACAGATTGCCCAAAAGGCTTTTTCGTTTCTGTCCCATCGTTTATCGCGATCCATTGCCCAATATCGGCCGCCTAAACTGGCAATGCTGCCAATTCCGATCTGCGAAATCTTGTTTTGTAACTGTTGTAAATATTTACAGCCGTCTTGAGGAGGGGTGTCTCTGCCGTCCAAAAAACAGTGGATGGCAACACGAGAGAGGCCGTGTTGTTTGGCTAATGCCAACAATGCGAACAAATGGTCTTGGTGTGAGTGGACGGCACCATCGGACAACAGACCCATGAGGTGCAGCGTGCTATTATGGTTTTTAGCCTGGTGGATTGCCTGCAGTAGCGCGGGATTTTCAAAAAAGGTTTTGTCCTCAATGGCCTTGTATATTTGAGACAGACCCGTGTAAACGACGCGTCCGGCACCGATGTTCATGTGACCAACTTCGGAGTTTCCCATGACGCCAGAAGGCAACCCCACAGCTTTTCCAGAACATTCTATGAGTGTGTGTGGGTAGTCTCTTAACAAGGAATCAAAAAAAGGTTTTTGGGCAAGTTCAATTCCATTGTCGGTTTTTTCTTTTCTGTGCCCCCACCCGTCCAGAATGATGAGAAAAAGAGGGTGTTTCGTTGTGATTTGTTTGATCATGCGGCCTTGTATGCCATCTTATCGGGAAAAACAATCATAGAGACGTGACGATAAATAACGTTTTGTTTTTAGGCCAGATATGTTAAACTGAACAGAGACATTAACCGAGGGGAATATGACGAAAAAACAGTTATGCAGGGGCCTCTTCGCATCTCTTTTGTTGTGTGCCGTGTTTGTTTTGGGAACCGCGTGTGAGGGGGGGCTTTGTGCGGCGACTTCTGCTGCCCTGAGCGATGCCGATTCTGATTGTACAGACGATTCATCCGATACGTGTCGGACGATTTATAACCCACAACAATTCGATGGCGATGGCGACGGCGCAGGGTACGAATGCGACTCAGATGATACCGATGAAACCATTGCGATGGGTTTGGTGCGCGATCCTGCAGAAATTTTGGGCGAGACGACAGAGGGAGGGCTGGGTGTTTTTGCAGCAGCGCCGACATACACACTGCCAACAGAGCCCCCCTCGGTCGTTCAGGAATTGGATTTTGGCAAAGAAGAAGGCTTTTATTTCTTGGTTAGCTGTGACGGAAATTTTTTGGGAAAATTATCGCAAGACGCCGAAGATGATTTGTCTGTTTACAACGAAGACAGTGATTATGCGAGCGACTCTTCAGACTTTTCAATCTTTAATCCCTGGAGCGTGTATGGGCGTTCGTTTACAGCCTGTTCGGCCTTCAACGAGGATGCTTCATACCCCCCCCAGATCTATTTCCGTTCTTTTTCAGATGTGCAGGATTATTTTGTGGGCTACCTCACTACAAATAATACGCTGGACTATCAAAAAAACACCTGTCAAACGCTAGAAAGCCTTTCAATATTCTATGACGGATGTCTTTAGCCCCGCGGCAATACATTTTACAATTTCAAGAAAGCTTCGTGCCAGTCTCTAATTATCAAGGGATTCTGGCAACAGAGGTAGCGGCACATACGAAATTCCGGCATCATCAAGTCTGTCGCGTTGTTCTTGATCAGTCGTGCCATAGACTGATGCGAAGGGAACTGCTCCTTCGTGCATCTGTATTACGCGATCGGCAAACTGCGGCCCGACATCCTGAAAGTTGTCCTTGATGTATTTATGCATTGTTTTGAGGAGAACGACAGGGTCAATGTTTTGAGTTTTTTGTGCTGTCGGGTGTTGTCGTGTGGAGACTGTTGCTTCAGAGGCCCTCTTTGTTGAAGGGGAGAGAGTCTGGGGCGTCTTTGAAACATGACAACCAGAGGGCGTGCGTCGAACAGCAGAATTTCCGCAAACAGAACACTGAACCAGCCCCTGTTGCAGTTGTTTCTCGAAGGACGCCTGATCCCTGAACCAGGCCTCAAACTTATGATTGAGGCTACAAATGAGATCGTAAATAACCATAAAGTCTCTAAAAGTGATCCAAATTTAATCTTTTTATCAAGTTTGTCAAGGAGGCCCTGTCACATAGTCTTCTATTGTTTTGTGTTTTCAATGGGTGTAGACAATTTTTCGTGCCCAATAAAAACACTAGCAACACGACCAAGGTCGCGCGAACCAAACACACGAGCTCACAAGCCCTTGAAAAACACGGAATAGGTTTTGATGATTTCGTGAACAGTCTGACTGATTATGTGACGGTTGTTGACACAGAATACAATATTGTTTTTGCAAACAAGGTTGTCTTGCGAACGGCCCCACATAAAATCATGGGGACGAGCGTGTTTCTGTATGTGCCCGAAGACGAGCAAGAGAAAGTCAAACAGAAACTGGATGGGGTTATGAGCAACAGGCAGCCAGTCGGACATGATTTGCGGTCAAATGTTCCTGGCGTGGGGGCTGTGTGGTTTTCTGGCGTGGCCTCTCCGATCATCAAACGAGGAAGGGTTGTTGGTATTGTGATTGTGGCTCGTGATGTGACAACAAAGAAAAATTACGAAGAAACATTGTTGCGTGATATTCTCGACAAAAAAAGATGCATTCCCTTGGAACATAGGATTCCCGATGAAATTTTTCTGGTTAATCGGGAAGGACGTTTTTTGGATTTCAGTCTCACAAGAGATTTTGAACCCTATGTACCCCCTGAGTCTTTCATTGGGAAAAGATTAGACGAAGTGATGCCTCAAGAGGTGGCCTTGAGGGCTCTTAAAATTTTGAAGGAAGCTTTTGAAACCAAAATTGCGCAGATTTATGAGTACGAGCTGACCCAAAATGGCGCAAAACGGCATTTTGAGGCACGATTCATTGTCATGCATGATGATGAGTGTATGATCATCGTGAGAGACACGACAGACACCCTGGGACTAAGGGAAGAATTTTTGAAGTTGGTGTCGGAAGAACAGAAAAGGATGGGTCACAATTTGCATGACGGGTTATCGCAACACCTGACGGGAATTGCTTTTCTGGGAAAAGACTTGGAAAACCGATTGAAAAACAGGGGTCTCAAAGAGGCGGGTGACGCCAAGAAAATTACGCACTTGGTCAACGAAGCCATTGACCACACGCGAAGGCTGGCTCAGGGCATGCATCTGGTCGAAATCGAAACCAGTGAATTGAAAGACGTGTTGGCCGAACTCTGCACGACAACAGAAAAAATTTACAGGATTGCCTGTCGCCTGGAATATGATAACGGTGTCCAGTTCGATGACGTGGATGTGAAAATGCACATATATCGCATTGTCCAAGAGGCGATCAATAATGCAATCAGGCACGGTGGCGCAAAGGCAATAGACATAAAAGTCAGAAAACACCCTGAGGGAGTCAGGTTTGTGGTTGCGGATAATGGAAACGGCATTGAAAATAATTTTGAGGCGCATGGCGCGGGGTTTAAGATCATGAAGTATCGGGCACAGATGATCAATGCGACGATGAGGGTTAAATCACAGCTGGGAACGGGAACCCAAATTAGTTTTGATATGTTTTAATGGGGTCTTCGCAGTACCCTTAAAGGAGGACAAATGATGCAAGCCACAGTAAGCGCGCAAAAAAACAAAAAAAAGATACTCATTGTTGATGACCACCCGATAATTCGACACGGACTGAGAAAGGTGATTGATCAGGAAATCGACCTGTGCGTCTGTGCGGAGGCTGAGGATGCTGTACAGGCTATGGAAGCCATTGGCAAGGCCTGTCCGGATTTGGTGATAGTGGACCTGTCTCTCAAAGGAACCAACGGGCTTGATCTGATCAAGGCTATCAAGGCAAAACAGGACTTGGCGGTGATAGTTCTTTCTATCCATGACGAGACGATCTATGCCGAGCGGGCGTTGCGTGCAGGGGCCAAGGGTTATGTGATGAAACAGGAAGCGGCCGACCAGTTGTTGCACGCCATTCGTCGCGTGCTGGAAGGAGATATTTTCGTCAGCGACAAAATGAGCAAATATTTGTTGCAAAAATATTTGGATGGTGGTGCGAATGCCGAGCACACATCTCCTGTCTCAAAGCTTAGTGATCGGGAAATAGAAATTTTCAGGCTGATCGGCGAAGGGCGAAGCACCAGAAAAATCGCCGAAGAACTGTCTTTGAGTGTCAAAACAGTTGAATCCCACAGGGCACACATCAAACAAAAACTCAGGATGACCAGCGGGACAGAGTTGGTACACAACGCCGTGCAGTGGGTGCAAAGTGAAAAAGGGACCACGTGAGCCATGTTGTGAAAAAACCAGAGCTATTGATTCCCGCGGGATGTCTTGAGAGATTAAAGTACGCGTTCGCGTATGGTGCGGACGCAGTGTATGCGGGGGCCCCACAATTTTCGCTCAGGGTTCGCGAAAATTCCTTTTCTGAAGAAAATATTATGGAGGGCATTGCCTATGCCAAAGAACACAATAAAAAATTCTATTTGACGGTTAATGTTCTGGCGCACAACCGCAAAATCAAGCCGTTCATCAATAAGTTAGAAGCGATGATTGCCGCAAGGCCAGACGCATTGATCATGGCCGATTTGGGGCTGATTGACATTGTCCGGAATAGCTATCCCGATATGCCCATCCATGTTTCGGTACAAACCAACACAATGAATTGGGCCGCCGTACAGGCATGGAAAAAAATGGGTGTGACCAGAATTATTTTGTCGCGCGAAGTCTCCATTGAGGAAATGAAGGAGATTCGTCAAAGGGTTCCTGATATTGAATTGGAAGCCTTTGTTCACGGGGCAGTTTGTGTGGCCCACTCAGGCAGGTGTCTTTTGTCCAACTATTTCAGCTATCGTGATGCCAATGATGGTTGCTGTACCAATGCCTGCAGGTGGAAATACCGATTACGGGAACAAAAAACGCACAGGTATTTTTTACAGGAGGCCCATCGCCCCGATGATTGTTTGGAAATTGAAGAAGACGAGCAGGGCACATACATACTAAACGCCAAAGACTTACGTGCCGTGGAACACATTTCTGAGCTTGTGGCTGCCGGTGTTGACAGCATGAAAGTGGAAGGGCGCAACAAGTCACTTTATTACGTGGCGGTGGTGACCAGGGCCTATCGCAAGGCCATAGATGATGTGATGGCGGGAAAATCATTTGATGCGGGCTTGATCGCGGAGCTAAATAAAATTCACAATCGAGGATACACTTCAGGTTTTTTGGTGACACGCGCCGGGCAAGAAAGCATCAGATACGATGAGGGCTTGACCAATTTGTACACGCAGGAATTTTCGGCCGTCATTCTCGATCAAAAACCTGGGCACATCCTTGTGACGCCCAGAAACAGGCTATGTGTGGGTGATGCTGTGGAGATCATGACGTCGCAACAGTCCTTTCGGTGTCGGGTTGAGGGGCTTGTGACCGAAGATGGTTTGTCGGTAGCTGCCATACATGGAGGCACCGACGTCAGGGTCTGGATGCCCTATGAGGGTGGGCCCCTGCCGCCTTTCTCAATCATTTCCAAAATAGTATAAACGTGGTGTGATGCCCCATCAAAATCTGTTGCCAACCCGCACACAATTATTTTAAAGCCGAGGCACAAGTCACAACCATTCATCAAGAAATCGAGAGGAGCTTTGTATGAAAGATTTTACCTGTCCCTATGGAACGCATCGGGTCATTTCACCAGAAGATGCTTTGCCGCAGAATGCGCAAAAAATTGATAATTCACTGCCGATCAAGTCAAATGAGATTCTGATCAGTGTGGACACGCTGAATGTTGATGCGGCGTCATTTCGACAAATGTCTGAAGTTTGCCAAGGCGATAGTGAAGGCATCAAAAAGTTGATATTAAAAACGGTTTCCGAACGGGGCAAGCAACACAATCCTGTGACGGGTTCTGGAGGCATGCTCTTGGGAACCGTCAAAGAGATTGGCCCCAAATACTCTAACAAGGCAGGCGTGAAGGTCGGAGACAAAATTGCCACGCTGGTGTCATTGTCGCTCACCCCTTTGTACATTGAACGAATAAAGGAAGTCTTTCACGGGAGGGATCAGGTCAAGATCGATGGGTATGCCATTTTATTTGATTCTGGCGTTCTGGCCAAAATTCCCGATGACATGCCGGAGGCCTTGGTGTTGGCTGTGTTGGATGTGGCCGGAGCCCCCGCACAGGCCATGCGGCTGGTCAAGCCCGGGCAGACTGTGGTGATCTTGGGAGGTGGTGGCAAATCCGGTGTGATTTGTGCTGCTGTGGCAAGAGACATTTTGGGGAAATCGGGAAAGCTTATTGGTATCCAGCCGTCAGCCAAGGGCATCGAGAGAATGAGGCTGTTGGGCTACTATGATCATATCTTGGAGGTTGACGCAAAACAGGCCATCATGTGTCAGAAGGCCGTTGCTGAGGTGACCGACGGTGCCATGGCGGATTTAGTGATCAATTGTGTGTCAGTGGAAAATACGGAACTGTCTTCAATCATGTGCGCCAAGCCAACCAGTGATGCAACCGTGTATTTTTTTTCCATGGCAACGAGTTTTACAAAAGCGGCGCTGGGGGCAGAAGGGATTGGGTCTGATGCCCTGCTGATTGTTGGAAATGGATACGCACCCAACCACGCAAAGATCGCGCTGGACGTCATACGGCGTCACGATGAACTGCGTAGCTTGTTCGAAAAAGTCTATGTGTAAATATGCTGAAGGATCCTTCGAACTTGGTTTAAATGGCAGCTTCGCCTGTCTCATTGGTGCGGATGCGGATGACTTCCTCGACAGGCAGAATAAAAATTTTACCGTCTCCAATGCGGCCAGTCTTGGCGGCGTTTTGGATGGCCTCGACCACTTTTGCGGTGTCCTCGTCTTTGATGACAAGCTCAATTTTTATTTTTGGGAGAAAATCCACGATGTATTCAGCCCCCCGATAGAGTTCGGTATGTCCTCTTTGGCGACCAAAACCCTTTACCTCTGAAACGGTCATGCCCTTCACGCCGAGCTCAGAAATGGCTTCTTTGACATCATCCAACTTGAAAGGCTTGATAATGGCCTCAATTTTTTTCATATCCCCCCATTGATAAACACTCATCCTATGTTTGCTGGCAAAGCGTAACAACAATAGTATCAGAAAACAAGGGCAAACAACACCGCTCTAGTCCTTTGTCGGGGGCGATGCCACCGGCTCCGGAGTGGCGGGTTTTTCAAAATCTGGAAACCGCACAACAATTTTTGCATTACGAATCACTTGGGTGTGCGCGTGCTCGTCTTGAATCCTGAAAGACAAAAAGTAGACATCTGGCTCTGTGAGCCTGAGGTGTCCGTCAACTACGACCTGCTTTTTCTGATCGTATGGTTGTTTGAAGGTCACGAACCCTGGCTTGTAAGCAACGAGCCCCCCGTGTGAATTTTCGATTTTTAAATCAACCGTGCCAGCGATGCTTTGTCCCGAAACCATGAAGCCCGCCAGATTTAGCCGAATGAAAATATCTTCGCTGGTGGTAAAGACAGCGTCTGTTTTGGGTTCGGTCAGGTTTTGATCTTTAAAAAACAGGATTGAGAGGACCGCGACTTTGTCCTTAGGGTCGTTGATGATAATCTTGCGCCAGTGGTTTTCTGTCAAGGCGGAGTCGTTGTCTTGAAAGGACATGTTCAGATAGTAAGTGCCCGGAGACAGGTTTGAAATTTTTGTGGTGAACGTGAGCTCGTCGTTGGTCACATTTTGTGCTGTGATCGCTGTTTGCTCGTTTTGTGAGGAAGAACCTGCTTTCTGTTTTGGTGAGGACTCAAAACTGGCGACATTGTTTTTTTGTTTGAGCAATTTACGATGGACATCGAATACACTCAAATTTTGTGTGATGCGGAGACTGTTGTTGTTGGTGGGAATGCCCTTGAGCAGGGTTTTGATGATGATGTCGTTGCCAGCTTCGAAAACGGGTTTGTTTGCTGTGTCGGCTGTGGCAGAGGCCTCATTGTAAGAAATATCGCGCACGTACATGGGGCTGAGCCTGTGAAGGGTGTTGCCAATACGCAAGGTGGCCTTGGAAAGACGCCACCCGTTCAGAGAGTGTTCCATCACGGCATCCAAAGTTCCTGATCCTGTTTTTCCGATCAATTTTACGGACACGTTTTGTTTCGTATTCCGGTCAACAACTTGGGTGGTTGGCATCCCGCTAACCTTGTCGACTAAGCCTAAAAAATCATGAATTTCCTGCTTGTTCACAACGTATTCTTGCAAAACCTGAGTGAAAGGATTTTTTGAATTATGATAGATGCTGATGGCCAGAAATACAAATAAGACGATGGATGCCAGCAAAAAAAATTTTAACGAAGACTTGGGTTCTTCCTCTTTTTTCTTCTTTTTAGACATTGTGGGTTCCTGTAAAGCTTTTTTGTTGCCGTAGCTCAAGTTGTTTTTTTACCCAAAAACAACCTTAACTCTCCGTTAAAGACAGCGAGGCCTCTTTTTCGGAAGACATTGTTTCGAAAGAGCCTCTTCCCTGTGCCGAAAGAGTTTTGTAAAAAAGCCAGGCTCCGCGGTTTTTTTTGTAGACCTTAATCTCTACATCAGCCAAGGGGCAATGATAGAAGTAAGCTTGTGAACCATTGATACCAGAATGTCTTACCCCCGCTGTCAGCTCAGGCCGTCTCTTGAGACGGCAGATAAACCGATAACCCCGACAGGTAAATTGTAAGGTCCAGGTGTTGTCTGCGTAAGAGGTTTTATTGCAAAACAAAGCCTGAACTGGCGAGGTGGCAACGAATTTTTTACCTTCCATACCGATGGCACACAGGGTCAGGGTGCGCGAGAATTTTTTTAAATAAAGCCGTTTGAAGCTTACGGCATTGAAAAAAGCCTCTGAATCTTCCTGAAAAGACTCACAATTTCCCTGAATCCAGTTTTGGGTGTAAGCGGTGCCGTAGAGGTGCCCTTGATGCAGACGAGCCCTTTTAAGCTCTTTCTTGTGTCCATCAACATAGAGGGTTCCCGAACCGTAACCCAGAGCGCGTGGTTGGAGAAATTTCGTGTTAGCAAACCAGCGATGATATAAAATACCCGGAGAGGTGAGACGGGAGCTTATGACAGGGTCTTCAAATGTGATATCCCATTTGATGCATACTTTTTTATCTTGGGCGGACCCTGCCATTTCAGAGATAGAAAGGTAGGAAGAGCCGAGGGAAATGAACCGGTCTGAATGAACAATGTCGTGCTTTAAGAGGTCAAAGGATTCTTTGGCGACGACTTTATTGCCCTGAGAATCGACAAAGAGGCAGAGGACGGTTGCCGTGTCTCCAACCTGTTTGGCGGTTGATGTGGATAGCGTGTATCTGAGCAATGTGCCCCACTTTGCGTCTTGCGAAGTGGCGTTAAGGTAATAGGATTCAAAAAAAGGGCGTTTCGTTCCATCCCAGACCAAAATATTATCTATTTTAACCAAAGACTCAAAAATGTTTTTTAGGTCTCGACCCATAGTTGCTCTTGTACCGACTCGACGGTTTGTGTCAAGCCTTTGGAACAAAGTGAAACCTAAAAACCCAGTTGTGTTCGGACCGGGCCGATAATATAAAGCAGTCAATCCCCCCTGTCCTGAGGCCTAAAATCAGGCGGGAGCAAGAAGAGCCATATTATGAACACAAACAAAGAAACGAACGCACCACCAACTATCCCTTCAAATTTCATCCGCAACATCATTGACGATGATCTGGCCAGCGGCAAACACGCAAAGATTGTCACACGGTTTCCACCAGAACCGAATGGCTATTTGCACATTGGACACGCCAAATCGATTCACATCAATTTTGGCTTGGCGCGTGACTACAACGGTGTTTGTCATTTAAGATTCGACGACACCAACCCCAGCAAAGAAGAAGATGAGTATGTGCAGTCCATTCAAAATGATGTGAGGTGGCTCGGTTTTGACTGGAAAGACAAACTCTTTTTTGCCTCCGATTATTTTGACCAGCTTTATGAATGGGCGGTCTATCTCATCAGCCAGGGCAAGGCGTATGTGTGCGACCTGAGCCCCGAGGAAATCAGCCAGTATCGAGGAACCAGCGGAGAACAGATTGAGTGTGGCAAAAACAGTCCGTATCGTGACCGTAGTGTGGAAGAGAATTTGTCGCTTTTTGACCGCATGAAACAAGGCGAGTTCAAAGAGGGCGAAAAATGTTTGCGCGCCAAGATTGATATGACGTCGCCTAACATTAACATGCGTGACCCTGTGTTGTACCGGATCATGCGCCAGTCGCATCACCGTACGGGAGATAAGTGGTGTGTTTATCCCATGTACGATTTTGCGCATGGGCAATCCGATGCGATCGAGGGAATCACCCATTCCATTTGCACACTTGAGTTTGAAATCCACCGGCCCTTGTACGACTGGTTTGTCCAGAATTTACCTGTGCCGCACAAGCCGCGTCAGATCGAGTTTGCCCGCCTGAATTTGAATTACACAGTCATGAGCAAACGGCATCTATTGAAGCTCGTGCAAAACAAAGCAGTGAACGGCTGGGATGATCCCCGCATGCCCACGCTGGCCGGTGTTCGCAGACGAGGCTATACTCCAGATGCCCTCAAGGATTTTTGTGAACGCATTGGCGTGGCCAAGGCGGATTCTGTTGTGGATGTGGCCTTGTTGGAACATTGCTTGCGTGAGGACCTGAACAAGCGAGCGCCACGCGCGATGGCGGTGCTGGACCCCCTCAAAGTCGTTATCACAAACTACCCTGCTGGCGCGGTGGAAGAGCTTGATGTGCCCAACAACCCAGAAGACGAAACCATGGGAACACGTAAGGTTCCGTTTTGTGCGGAACTATACATTGAGCGGGAAGATTTTATGGAAGAGCCCTCAAAAAAATTCTTTCGGCTATCGCCAGGAAAAGAAGTGCGGCTCAACAAAGCTTATTACGTTGTCTGTCAGGAAGTGATCAAAGACGTCCAAGGCGTGGTGCAGGAATTGCGTTGTACGTACGACCCAAAAACACGCGGCGGGTGGTCTGATGATGGTCGCAAGGTAAAGGGAACTTTGCATTGGGTGTCGGCCGAACACGCCAAACCCGCCGAGATCAGATTGTATGATCGTTTGTTTGCCAATGAGGATCCGTACACTGAGTTGGATGCGAGCGGCGATCCCAAGATCAACCCGGATTCGCTCAAGGTGGTGACAGGGCTGGTGGAGCCTTCTTTGGTGGGGGCGCGGGTGGGTGAAAAATTCCAGTTCCTGCGGCACGGTTATTTTTGTGTCGATGAGGATTCAACTGTTGAGAAAATTGTGTTTAATCGCACGGTCTCTCTTAAAGACAGTTGGGCAAAGGTGAAGGAATGAAACAATCAAGCAACGAAGCAATGAAACAATGAAACAATGAAACAATGGTGGATTGTTATGGAAAGAAAAAAATTGTTCGTAGCCATTGCCCTCAGTTTGTTTGTCTTGCCCGGAGCGGGACACACAGCGATCAAACAAAAGAAACGAGGCTACATCTTCAGCGGCACCATTGTCTTGTTGCTGATTCTGCTGGTATTGCAGGTATATTTTGCTTCGAAGAGCACCATGATGGCTGAGGTTTTGAACTCCGGTAGCACCGATGTTTTCGCGTTGGCGCAAACGACGTCTGGTAACATTATGCAGGAGTTGGCGGGCCCCATTAAAGTGTACGGAACTATTTTTATGATCATCTATTTTGGCTCTGTGGTCGATCTCATCTATTTATACAAGCGCGCCAATAGTCCTTTGGGACGGTGGATCGAGGAGCAGAAGAGGGAAAAAAATGAGACACGTCAATAAAGCAGTGACAGATCTCGTGATGTTCATGACACATACGGCGGGTTCCAAATAAGATAAAACAAATGAAACCAAATTGGACACAGGAATTCTCTGGTGCTGTGACGCTGAGTGATGCCACAGGCAAAATAGTTTACATGAACCAAAAAGCCAGTCAGGTTTTTGAGAAGCAAGGTGGTCGCAAGCTGGTGGGCAAAAATTTGATGGACTGCCATTCTGCGAGTTCGCGCAAGAGGCTTCAGGAAATGATCCAGAAACAAGAAAAAAACATTTACACAATAGAAAAAAAGGGCGTGAAAAAACTGATTTATCAGGCGCCTTGGTATCACAGGGGCGCCTTTGCTGGGCTGGTGGAGCTGTCGCTTGAGCTTCCGGCTGTCATGCCGCATTTTATACGGGGGTAGCGAGTGATGGCGATTGATTAAAAGGATGAGTCAATGAAAAAATCTAATTTTCCAAATCATCAAAAATTTTCATCAATTCAAAATATCCCCCTGTTGGGCGTAGGAACAATTTGGTTTGGACGGCGATGGCCAGCGGCAAATCAAAATTGGCAAATGCCGAGCGGAGAGGAAATTCAAGGTTACATGAGCGCCGCTTACGAGTGTGGTGTGCGCATGTTTGATACAGCGGCGGCCTATGGGTTGTCTGAAAAAAAGCTGGGAGAATTTTTTAATAACAATCCACATATTCTCAAGGAATCATTTGTTTCAACAAAGTGGGGAGAAGATTTTAGTCTTACAACTGAGCAATCACGGATTGATCATTCTGCTCAAAACCTCATTCACTCTTTTGATCAGAGCCTAACAATGTTACCACGCATAAACTTGCTGTATATTCATCAAGCAACCGAGGCTGTTTTGGCAGATGCGCGAGTTAAAAACAAAATGCAGGAATACCAGAGAACAGGAAAAATCAAATTTACGGGGGCATCAATATCAGATGTGACAGTGCTGGAAAATGTGCTGGAGCGCAACTTGATATGGTTTGACTTTATGCAAACAAGTGCCCAAGTAGTTTTTGAGAACCCCCAACTTGTTCAAAAAATCTTCGATAAAGGAATTGCCGTTGTGGTGAACAGCCCCGCTCGAAAATCAGCAACCAAAACACCAGAACAAGCATACAAGAACCTGGCCACGCTGGATTGTGTTTCGGTTATTCTCACGGGAACCAGAACGCACCTAAAAGAGACCGCGGAATATTTTGAAATGGAGTAATAATGAAAAACATCAAACCAGAATCCTTTGTACCTGACCGCTGGTTTTGCATGTCCCTCAAAAGATTTGGTTCAAAATTGTGTTTGGAAATTGGTGGCAAGATAATTGAGGTTCAGCAACTTTTTGATTCTATCAAAAGCCAAGTCCCACAATGTTTTCGTGGGGGCATTGTTTTCTCAACCACAATATTTAAAAACAACATTCAGCTTTTTGATTCTCTCGTTTCAAAACAATTTAGTCAGCGACAAATCTATTGGGCGCTTAAATCTGCACCCATCCAAATGTTTGCCGAGGTGGCGGCTAAACAAAACATTGGGATAGAAGTGGCCTCACACGAAGAACTCACGATGGCCTTGAATGCTGGCGTGCCTGGTTCCTCAATCTGTCACAGTGCCGCCGCCAAGTATGATTGGGATATCGATGCCATTGTAAAAAATGATTGTGTCTCAATTTCTGACAATTTGGTCGAATTAGCTTTGATCAATGACAAGTCAAAGGCCCTTGGCTGCAAAAAAACCAAAATCGCACTCCGAATCAATCCCGCCATTGCTTCACAAACATCCAGCCTGATTTCGACAGGGACTGCAACGTGCAAGTTTGGAATCCCTGATATTTCCAATGATCTGATGCAAAAAATCAAGACGTTTTCGCATCTTGATATTATGGCTGTGCACATGCACATTGGTTCGCAGATTGCAGACCCCGATAACTATTGTCAGGCATTGAAAAACCTGATTCGGGCCTACCGGTTACTTCTTAAACACGGCTTTGTCATTCATGCCATCGATGTGGGCGGTGGTTTTCCTTACTCGTATCGAATTTCAGATGATGGCCAGAATGTGGATGATCACGGGCATCACGCGAATTTGTTGCGTTATGAATACGACGAGTACCTGGTACGCATTCACAAAACAATGGTGGATGAACTTGGGCCAGACCTTCCAACAATTGCCTTTGAGCCGGGCCGACTTTTGACCGCAGGGAGTGCGGTGACCTTGGGTTATGTGCTCCATACCAAAGAATATCCCAACAATTTGAGATGGGCATTGGTTTCGATTTCGGTCAACGATCTGTGGGTCAAGGAAATCACGCCAGAAATTTATTTTAATCCGCTGATGGTTCGCGAGTGTTCACAAGAGACACTGCCTACAGCCATCGGAGGCACCTTGTGTTATTCCGGGGACATTATCACTCCTCCCGACACCACGATCGCCATGCCGATTGACATGCAGCGGGACGACGTTGTTGTTTTTGAACACACGGGTGCCTACACGCTTTTGGGAGCAGGCACGTTTCACAATATGCCGCGCTTGCCGGTGTTTGTTCTTAATGACGATCTTGAGTTGGTTCGTGAGGTGTTGCCGCAAGTTTGAGGAAAGGGCAGGGCAGATCGGTTTATTATGACATGAAAAAACCAAATTCTCGCGACACTGTAGCGAGAATTGTGCCGAAAGAACAAATATAATGAATTTTTCAATCACAGCTTTTCCAGAAACAAAAATCGTTGGTGTTGCTCTCCGCACTGACAACAGCCCAGCATGCTTGCAAAAACTTGGTGCACACTGGCAGCGGTTTTTTGCCGAGAACATTTTAGAAAAAATTCCCAACAAGACCAGCCATGAAATTTATGCAGTCTACACGGATTATGATAGCGACAGACCAGTCGGGAGTGAAGGTTTGTTGGGGAGGGGGCGTAAAAAGTGCAACCCATGCAGGCGGTAAACGCCAATTAAATCAACGTTGTAAGGCTTGTTGTTTGTCGCTGATCATGTTTTGCGTCGCATTTGCGTCGCATTTGCGTCGCAAATAATTGACATGTTTGGATTGTTTTTGGTAGCGAGAGCTCCAAACTGGAGGAGCCATAAATGTTGAACGCCCAAGAAAAGATTGAACTCATTGTCAGGGAGGGCGAAGGACAGACCATCGAGTTTAAACAAAATGTTTCGAATCTGGATAAAGGAATGGTGGCCTTTGCCAACGCAATGGGGGGTTCTGTTTTTGTTGGTATCAATGATCAGGGCGTTGTGACCGGGATTAAATCGACCAATCGGTTGGTCAGCCAAATTCAAGACATTGCCCGAAATTGTGATCCGCCCATTAAAATAAAAATCGAAAAGCTGGACAGTGTTCTCGAAGTTGTCGTTGCCGAAAGTGCTAACAAACCGCATCGGTGCCAGAGTGGATTTTATTTGCGCGTTGGCCCCAATTCACAAAAACTGAACCGTGACGAAATCATTCAGTTTGCTGTTGGAGAAGGCAGGGTTCGTTTTGATGAACAAATCAATTCTCGCTTTAATTTTAGCGAAGATTTTTCTCCTGAACATTATGAAATGTTTTCTCGATTGGCTAAGTGGCCCGCCTCAATTTCATCGCAAGATGCGCTCATCAACCTTGCTGTAGCCCAGAAACAAAAGAAAGAAGTCTTGCTCACCAATGCCGGCGTCTTGTTTTTTGCAACGAATCCTCAAAAGTTTTTTCCAGAGGCTTACATCACCTGTGTGCGTTATCGCGGTTCGGATCGTTTTTCTATTATTGACAGAAAAGACATGAAGGGGCCGCCCATCACACAACTTGAAGAGGCTATGAACTTTTTCAAGCGACACACGGAAGAGGCTGTCGTTGTTTCCGGCAATCTTGCCCACCAGGTGCGCGTAGAATATCCCACGGTGGCTGTGCGCGAAGCTCTGGTCAATGCAGCCACGCATCGCGATTATTTGTACGACGGTTCTCACATCTACATGCATCTTTTCAGTGACAGGATGGAAATTGAAAATCCAGGAGGTTTATTTAAGGGCCTCACGCTTGAAGATCTGGGGAAACGAAGTGTGCGAAGAAACAGGCTCATTGCCGATTTGTTTTTCAGAGCGGGGTATATTGAAATGATTGGAAGTGGAATAACGCGGATCTCTCAGGCTCTATCTGCCAACGGTAATCCCTCGCCAGAAATCACGGCCACAAATTTTTTTAATATGACTTTCAAAAAATCGTTGGGTTTAGAAAGCAAAGTGTCGCTGACCAATCGACAAAAGCAACTCTACCTCTTTATGTGGGGCCAACAAGGCGCTGTTACGAGGGATGCCTGTGCGCAGTTTCTTGGCGTGAGCGGGGATACGGCATTGAGAGAGATCAAAGAACTCATGAAACTCAATTTGATTGAACAGACGGGCAGGGGGAAAGGTGTGCGGTATAGGCGGAAGTAAAAACTTATTTGGCGGTGTAGGAGGAAAATGATGATCACACTCACTGTACACTCAGGTCTTGATGCGGTCGGGTTCTTGGCGCGGATCAGCACGGCTCTTGCCGAAGCTGGCATCAGTCTCAACGCTGTCTCTGCATTTTATCATGATCATCTTTTTGTTCCTGTCGACAGGGCAGGGGAGGCGATGGTGGCGTTGGAGAGATTGTCTCATTATGACTCCTAGGCTTTTAAACTGCGTAAAGATTCTCATTTGGATTGCTCCATCTGCTGAGCCCGCTATGCGGTTATCAAATCGTCATCAGCACTTTTTTATCTGGCATGCTGCTGAATTACGCGTACTTCTATTCAGGAAATTTATATTTGCCGATCGGAATTCACTTTGGGTGGAATTTTTTTAATAGTCTTTTGTTTTCAGTAAGAATTATTAAAGTTGAGTATCTAAACAATTTTTTGGCAGGCGCAAAAAATCCGGAACAGGGCTTGATCGCAATCTTCGTAACGGGTTCTGTCGCAATCGGTTTAATGCTATTGTATTTTCAAAGACAAAGTGTTGGAAAATAAATAACATCAGAACTTACTAACCCCCCATCTCTCTTTTATTCTTATTGACCCGTTATCGGCAGTAAGGACGGTCAAGATTCCCAGCCAACGGCGCAACAGACAGAAAACGAACCGCACCAAGCGATCGAAATAACTATGCTTATTGTTGTTGTGTCATGCCTATGAGTATGATATACTCATCATATGAGTAGCAAGCGGTTACAGGTCATTATGGACGAGGCTGAATACGGTTCGTTTCAAAAACTGGCGGAGTGTGTCCAAATGAGTTTGGGTGAGTGGGTGCGCATGGCCATGAGGCACTTCGCCAAAAACTATTCCACAACAAATGAGGATCAAAAAATATTGGCGCTTCGTCATGCGGCGACCCAAAAGTTTCCTAGCGGTGACATTGACGACATCCTTTCGCAGATCAATTCTGGCTATACTTCATGATCATCTTTATTGATTCCAACATTCCCATGTACGTGATTGGTCAGGACCATCCCAACAAACAAACCTCGATTTTGTTGCTTGAACGCTTCATTGGCGAAAAACATCGTTTGGTGACCAGCACAGAAGTTTTGCAAGAAATATTACATCGGTACAAGGCCATTGACAGAACGGCGGCAATCCAGCCAGCGTTTGATTGTTTGTATGGGATTGTTGACGAGGTTTTGCCTGTGACTGAGGCCGATGTGCTCGAAGCAAAAAAAAATGTGTTGGCCTACAAGGGGCTTTCGGCACGCGACGCCTTGCACGTAGCACACGTCAAAAATCATGACCTGTCCGCGATCATGTCCTTTGACGGCGGGTTTGACCAGGTTCCCGGGGTAACAAGAATTTGGGATTTGGCCGCCAGGTTTTGACGGGAACTAACGAATCAACTAAAATATGTTTCCGCGGCCAGCAAGCCCTCCTCCGACATGAGCGAAGACAGGCCGTTGGTTTTGAGGTAATCGCGAACAAAAAGATATCCCAAAAAATTTCCGTAATGTGGCACCCCCCCTTCGCCAGAAAAAGGGTTGCTGATTTCCTTGAGACGCAACTCCTCGTGTCGTCCCTGTTTGATTTCCCAGAACGCGCCAGTCACGAAATCGCTGAGCCGGGAGCGCCATTCAAGGATGTTTCGTTCCAGGGTTTCATAAACAGAAAGCTCCACACCCAGCACGTCCGCGGATTGGCAGTTAAAAAGTTGACACGCTAACCAGAGCCCAAAACCGTTTGAGACGAGGTGTTTCAGAATGGGGCGACTGGCAAAAGTTTCCAGGCGTGATTCACACAAATTGGACGCCAGCTTGAAGGCCATAAAAGAGGACCAATTTAATTTTGAAAAAGACTCAACAGAAAACAAGGTATGATGTGGTCTGAAAAGATCCTCAGCCTGAGCGTGCGCAAAAAAATGAACGCGCATTGTTTTTGAGCCTTTGAAAAGAGGGCAATAGGTAATGATGGCATCGAGGACAGAGGGCACATCTTGTTTGATGTCTCTGACAATGCACCCGCATGAAATGAGGCTGTTTCGCAGAGCAGGCCAATGATGAGCAGAAACAGCCAGGGGATGCAATTCCTGTTGGGCGTGAATTTCGTTCCATTTTTTGAGAGTCGTGGTGATAGCCTCGGTGTACGAAGGAGGTGGTTCACCCACAGCCAGCACGGACGAGACGTGGTCGTGAATTTCGATTTGTGGTGAGTGAAGCGGTTTGTGTGTTTTTTGTTGTGGTTGCGAATCCAGGGCCAGCGAAATCAACCTGTGTGATAGCTCGACGACATCTGTCTTGTTACACAGCTCCAGCCGCCACTCACCATGAGAGGCCCCGTTGTGATGGTGCCGACAGGGGATGCTGATATGACGGGGATGAGTCTTTGTCAGACGAGGCCCCCTGCCGCAGACAAAACCTGTCTCAATGTCTTCGGGTTGTGCTGTGATGGTGACCCCCGCGTCATTGTCAAAATCGTCGGACCAGGAATCCAAACAAAGCATGCCGAGCATGTCTTTGATCGGAGGGGCCTCAAATAGTTGCAACAGTGCCGAGCACACAATTTGATTTGAGAGACCCCACCCGGCAATCTGATTCTGTTCATGTGGCGTTTCGTAGGGATTTGGACAGAGCAAAGAACCCAGCGGGAGGTCTTTTGTGTTTTTGAAAGTGATGACATTTTCGCGGTATCCCTTGATGCCCCAGTCAATCAACACGGAATCCAACACAGGCCCCTCGGGACCACGGATAGCAAAACGGCAACCGTGAGTGTCCTCTGCCCCAGCATAAGATGAAATGGCGGCATATCTTTTTATTTTTGAAGACGCGCGCAATGTGTTCACAACAACGGCTCCGGGATGGTTGAGTAGAGAGCGAAAGACAATTCGGGTTTGCTCAAATTGATTCTGCCAATCAAAAGACGAACGAGCGCCCAATAACAGGGTGTCTTTATCGAAGCAGGCACAGATGTTTCTGCTGCGAAAAAGAGATTCAAATTCATCACGAACGCTGGGTGTCCAAGACCAACCCGTTACGGCGGGAAGAGCGGAGAATTTATCCAGCCAAAAAACAAAGGCAGAATCATTGTTCATAAACACTCATATCCGCGGCATGTTTGCCGCTGTTTGTGGGACGCATTTTTTGAAACACAAAGAGCCCTCAACCTTGTCTTCAAAAAGCTTCCGTATGGTTTTTGCCGTCATTTCCTTGAATCCTTCACAGGCCGGGGTAAAAAGGGCCGTGTCTTGTTGCTGGTTTCCTCGGGCACAGGCCGAACAACCTCCGCCACAGGACAAAGCCAGAGAGCAACGACTACAGGCCTCAATGGTTGTCACATTTCGTTTTTTGTAAAGATCATAGCGTTCATTAAAATGCACAAGTCCCTGTGCATCAAACTGTCCCACAGACAGATCGGGATTGCCCACTTCTTCGTAACAGGCATAGAGTCTTTGGTGAGGATCGATGGCAAAGGCGTGACCTGTATTTTGCATGCAGAAATAGGTGGTGTTGAGGGCAATGCCAGAGGAGGCGTTAAAAACCTGTTTGAATTTTTGTGTGAACTCATTTTGTGGTGACGGGAGAGGTGATTTTGTTTTTTCCAGATAGTGTGTGAGTTTGTGTTTTGTGGCAAAGACTGGCTGACAACCTGATTGCAAAAAATCATGGATGGGGGCCAGATACAACGTGACCAAGGGATTGGTGACAATCTCCTCACGTGTCAGATGCTCCCACAAGGCTGTTAGGCTCTGAATGTTGTCGGGCGTGGTATTGACTCTCAGGGCCACAGAGACGCCCCGGTCGATGAGCATGTGAATGTTTTTTAGAATCTGATCATAGGTCCCTTTGCCAGACTTGGTCTTTCTGCTACGATCGTGTGTGAGTTGATCGCCATCAAGGGTGATTTGCACTTGAGAGATGAGGCCCTTGGCAATGCCAAAAAAATTTTTGAAGAGATCAATGTGGGTGCCATTGGTGACGGCACTGATACGCAACTGTTGTTTCTGTGTATGTTCGACAATACGGGAGATGGCGGGCAAGTGTGGTTTTAAAAAGGGCTCTCCCCCATACAAGGTTATTTGTGCATGGCTTGGGCGTGAAAGATGTGTGCATAAAGAAGGAAGCACGCGTTCAAAAATGGTGTCGACTGTCTGTGTGGTCATCACAGAATGTGTTGCCGCGTTGTTTTTTTGAAAACAATATGGGCAGCCCAGATTACAGTTGTAACCGGGGATGATCAAAAACGAGGCTAGCGAATCCTTGTTTTGTTCCAGGACTTTTTGATGCAGCTCCGTGGAGTATGTTTTAAAAAAGGCCCACTCCTCATGAGCAGACAGTGTCGTGATGTGGCCGCGGGAAGAGAGAAACTCGATGACAGAATCGGGTAGGGAAGCATCCGTTTGTGTTTTGGATCGCTGGTGTTTTTTGAGGAGCTTTCCCAAAGCCCGGGTCACTTCATCGATGGATCCGGTGATCCCGTGAAACAAAATACAACTGTCCCTGTGTGAGGGATAGATGTTTAAGTATTGGCTCGTGTAATGTGTCGTCATAAGTCATGGGCCTCGATG
>CAZGMS010000242.1:0-5652 GCA_964526915.1 uncultured Nitrospirales bacterium | reverse complement strand
TTGGGTTTTATGTCTTCAAGTTTCATCCGTGTTTTACTCCAATAATCTGCACCACAGTTATGTTTGGCAGCAGTGTCAAGCAACTAACAAATACTTTCTCAAAACTCAAACCGAGACTTCGTTACCCCACAAGCCCCTCCAATTCCTTCTTATATGTCTTCTCCAACAACATCACCTGAAACACCTCCAGTCTCACCTGACCTGTTTTAATCTTGGAAAGGAAGGATTGCGATATGGGAAAGAAAGGAAATAGGCAGAAAACTATCGTAAGGGAAAACACTGCCCGTTCGACTCCCGCTGGTCGCTCAGGGCACAAATTTCGGCCACTGCGACTGACGTGGTCGAAATTTGTGGGCATGACAGGATTTGAACCTGTGACTCCTACCGTGTGAAGGTAGTACTCTAGCCACTGAGTTACATGCCCCGACCCCTAAAGTGATCTCACGATCACGCGGGGGTCCGCTACTACAAAATTTATGCCGCCTGAGTCAACTTTCGTTCCATGTCTTTACCCATCCAACGTCTGGCGATGATCAAACCCACAGGGCTGGATACGGCAATGAAAGCATAGACGAGCCACATCGTTTCTGTATGCAACTGGTCGATGGGCACATCTTTGGGACAGTACTTCATGAGGAACCAGCCTGAATACATGCTGGTGATGACCTTGGTCAAGAACCAGGGAAACTGGCCAATCCCCATGTAAATGCCTGTCATGTTCTTGGGGGCAATTTCGGCGATCCACTGCAAGAAACGGGGCTGCCACATGGCCTCACCGATCGTCATGAGGACTATGAAGGCGATCACGCCATACATGCTCGGACCCAACGTGAGGATAAACGTGGGCAGGGACATGACGAAGGTCCCGATGATCATCATTTTATACGTATCCTTCTTGGCCGTCAGCACAGCAATGGCAGGAGTGAGCAGGAAGATAAGGATGGGATTCAGGTTTACAAAAAATTCAAAATTATCCTGCACCACACCTGTGAACGCCCGACTGAAATACTGTGGCAGGGTCAGCCAATTGTGCGCAAACAACGTCTGCACCGGAATGAGCACAAAGATAAAAAACATGAACCGGCCATCCCTGAGGGGAAAATTTTTGATGTAGAACTTGAGTTTCTCTTTACCCTTGAGTTGATCAATCGCGTTGTCCTCAGCGCTTTGTTTTGTTGTCTCGGAGGCCTTTTTAAAATTCTCCATTTCCTTGTCTTCGGTTTTTCGCGACAGTAAAAAATAGATGATCAAAATGCTCACCACCGTCAGGGCCACATAGACCCAGAACACGCCCAAGATCCCAGAGGCTTTTCTGAGGGGGGGGGAAATGAGCCCCGGCAAAAAACCACCCAGATTCATGAGCGCATAAAGCATGGCGTAACCAATGGCCGCGGTTTCTTTGGTGGTAAAAAATTTGACCGCCGCGTAACAAGCTGGCTGGTAGATCCCATAACCGATCACGATCCCCATCATCCCCAGGATGGATACGATGTGTGCCGTCCCCCACAGACCGGGGGCCCCCACGTGAGTCGATGATGTGAGGATGATGCGCCCAACCAACATGATGGCCAGAGAAATCAGCAGTGATTTACGCGGGCCAATCCAATCGACTGTGGCACCCAAAAAAAGCATGGCTAACGTGATGCCCGCCGTGAGCATGCCCACCATCTGTCCTGCCTTGATGTCGTTGAGACCTACAAAATCGTTAAAATAAATGGCCAAAAGACTCAACACACCAAAGTAGCACAGGCCTTCTACGACGTATGATAGATTGATAGCCCACAATGCGCGTGAGGCCTTGACCAAACCCACAAAAGGCTCGGTCACCTCCTTGAAAGTTTGTTTAAACACGTTCGTATTATTTGCTTCCGTCATATTTTTCTCCAGCAAAAGGTTACTTGAAACACCCCGTATTGTGACTCCAGACGCAAAGGGGCCTTTTCCAACAACCTGCCTCAAGAATCAAGGTGAATATTTTCCTCTTTTTCTATTGAATTGCGATGGGCAAAAAGATTAGGGGGCAATCAGTGGTAACTCCCCCCTCACTGAAAGGACAACTATGATCATGGCATCCGCTCCCGAACTCTTCTTCACACGATTCATGGACTTTTATCACCCGCGCACTTCACCGCAAGCCACAGACCCGTTCGTAGACTTATCGGAGACCATGGGTCACCGAGTCCATGCACAAATCCACGGTGCAACTAACGACACGCTTGCGTTGGCTCAATCTGTGCCATTTCGTGAACATCGTTTTGTCGTGGCTCAAGTCCGTGCGGACTCTGTGCATTCAAAGCCCAATACCCGCAGATACGATAGGCGTCACAATCTTTTTGCGGGATTTCAACCGCTCTCAAACGGTCAGTTGCGTCTGTTTGCCTTGGAGCGCCTGTTTGCGGATCATATTCCCCTCCACGGACGTGAATGCTTAAGTATTCCCTATCTGGGCGAAAGCCACACCCTTCACTTGCGATTGCCAAATGTGGGCAGTTTTTATCTGCGAATGACCAAAGGCGCGCTCTTGACCACGGTGGCTGAACTCGAAGGCATCACACCCGGCACCCCTCTCTTTGGGCCTTTTGAGGTGTCTTCAATCTTTAGTGCCCCTGCGTTATTTGAAGGGGCCCGCTTTTTTGGCCCTCCCGAGTTATTGCCCCATCCGTAACGCTTAGTTGGCAAATTTTTCAAGCAACTCAACAACAAAACCTGCGATAAGGAGTCCTGTTGGGCAACGACCAAATATGAATATCCAAAAACCCTTATCAGCATCCCTCTCAGCTTTGTCACTTTTCTGCAATCCTGATCTGCCCGATCTGCTCCCTCCTGACGTTGCAGATCACACTGCGCGACAAGCTTCCTGCCAAACCGCTGGCGCACAATTGGCGGCCCTCAGAGACGGCACCCTCATGACGCGTCAGGGATTATCCGGAACACGCGCACACACGTTTACCAGCGTTGTCGCCCCGCAGGTGGGTGATGAGCTGATCGCGGACGCCGCTGAATTATTTGCGCACCTGCGAGATGAGCGCACCCGTGTGGCCCTGCTAAAAATTCTGGCCCCCGAAACCCAGGCACCCAAGATCAGGCAGATCAGACTGTTTGCAAAACTGGTGGCCAAATACAGAGAGTGCTTTGGCGATCTGGACCGCTACATTCAAAATTATTGCTCTGATAACGAAAGCCGCTCAGCGGCACAAAACGGCCTGCTCTTTGAATTGGAGGTTTTTGAACTCCTCGACTCCCTGCCAGAGGTCACCATCAAGGCCATTGGCTATGCCCTTCCGGGGGCCGTGATCGATTTTCTGATTGAGATCGATGGGGTGGCGTGGCTTTTGGAGGTCAAAAAAAGCCTCCCCGTTTTCCCCTATGGTCAGTTCCCCGCCAAAGCCCAAGCAAACCACACGTTAAAGCAGGTGCGACTCATGGGAAGATCACACTACTTTTCAGCCATCATGGTGCGCTCCATCGCCAATACCAATGACCATGCCAGATATATCTTGCAAAGAAACCGCGTCACCCTGCTGGATTATGGAATTGTCAAAAAACGCCGGCGCCTCTTTGGACCTATAGATGCCCAATAGAATAGCTCCCGTTTTGCAATATCACCATTGACCAAAACCTGTTTTACGATACACGATACACGATACACGACACGCGCACACCCTCTGATGATTTCCCCGTTGCAATGGACCACAATGCCCAGTACATGAGGCTCACCATGACACCCACAACCCCCATCCGTTTTCAAGTCAACAAACGCGTCGCGCTGGCGCTAAAAAAACGTCACCCCTGGATCTACCGTGGCCAGTGTTCCAGCGCCTTGGATGCCATACCAGTTGGCTCTCTGGTCAAACTCTTTGGGCCCACAAATGAATTTTTGGGCATCGGGCTTTACGAGCCGTATTCCGCCATCGCCATCCGGGTGCTCAGTTTTGATCACACCGAATTACCGGTCGATCACTTCGACAAAATTCTTAAAAAGGCCTGGGCCAAACGTCAAAACAAAATCTCAAAATTCAAAACTAACGCCTTTCGTTGGGTCCATGGCGAGGCCGACGGCCTGCCCGGCCTCACGATTGATGTTTACGGACACACAGCCATTGCCGTGTTTCATTTGGAAACACTGCGTCCCCTGATGGCAGAAGCCCTGTGGCGCATAGCCAAGGAATTTGATCTCGAAAAACTCTACCTCAGACCACGCAAGGTCCCTGCCGAGCATAAGCAACTGGTGAACCTGCTCACGGGTATCGAGGAGATTGTCAAAGAACCCCTCTGGTTTGACGAACAAGATTGGTCACTCCCCTGTTTTCCCCTGACCGGTCAGAAAACCGGGTATTATCTGGATCTGCGGGAACTGCGCACGATTCTTGCCCGCTTTGTCAAACCCGATCAATCCGTTCTGAATCTGTTCGCCCACACGGGCACACTCTCTGCCATCTGTGTGCAAAATGGCGCGGGTTCGTGCGTCTCTGTGGAATCAGACAGGGACTGCCGAAAGAGGGCCAAAGAACTTTTTGCCCACAACCACGTCCGTTTTCACACCAAGGACTGGATCACTGCCGATGTGTGGGATTATCTGGCCGACGAGGAACACAAAGACACACACGATCTCATCATCATCGACCCGCCCAGTTTGAGCTCAAAAGTGGAGCATGAGTCGGCCGCCCGCAAAAGCTGGGTGTTTCTGCACAAGCGCTGTCTCGAAAAACTCCGCCCCGGCGGTTATCTGATCTCGGTCAACTGCACCGACCGCATTGGCAACACCAAACAAAGGGAATGGACCCTGCAAGCCGCCAAACTCGCGAACAAAACAATCAAGTTTGTCCGTAGCCTCGAACCCAGTTTCGATCATCCCTCCCTGCCCACTTTGCCAGAGAGGGATTATTTGAAAATTCAAATTTGGAGAGGATAACATATTGCTTGCGACCACAAAGCGGGTAATTGTATGTTTCAATAAGTAAGTGGGGGGACGCTATGAAGAAATTATTGCTCACAAGTCTTAAAAAGGCATTGGACACACTGGAAAAATCCCTGAACATCACCAATTCATCGGAACGGATGAAGGAGATGGATGAAGACCTAGCCGAAACAGTGCGCGCCGGTGTGGTGCAAAAATTTGAGGTGGCCTACGAGCTTTGTTGGAAATTCATGAAACGCTGGCTCGAAGAAAACATTGGCAAAACTTATGTAGAAGGCGTTCCCCGCTACGAACTGTTTCGTTTGGCCGCAGAAAACAAGCTCATTGACAATGTCGAAGACTGGATGCAATTTCACAAACTCAGAAACGAAACCTCGCACACGTATAACGTGGCCACAGCAGAAACTGTTTTCAACGAGTCGGCTCATTTCTGTCTCATAGCCAAAGATTTTTTCGCAAATCTGGAATCCAAAAATGGTTGATGTTGCCCCCCATCAGCTGGACCTCATCAAGACAATTCTCAAAAAACATATCCCTGACCGGTCTGTTTGGGCGTTTGGCTCTCGTGTGACAGGCCAGGCAAATCAACATTCAGATTTGGATCTGGTGATTTTGGGAGCTGAGTCCGTTGATACCAAGACCATGGCCATGCTTGAATACGATTTTCAGATTTCGGAAATTCCCTTTCGTGTTGATCTCATTCAGTGGGCAACCACGTCTGAACCCTTTAGACA
>CAZGMS010000241.1:0-7484 GCA_964526915.1 uncultured Nitrospirales bacterium | reverse complement strand
GAACCTCGGCCTCTTCCCCGGCTTTGGCGGCACACAAAGATTGGCACGACTCATTGGCAAAGCCAAGGCCAAGGAACTCATCTACACCGCGGCAGTGATGACTGCCGATCAGGCGTATCAGATTGGTGTGGTCAATCGTGTGTGTGAGCCGGAGCAACTCCTTGCCGAAGTCACCAAGACCCTCAACACGATCATGTCCAAGGGCCCCATCGCCGTCAAACTCGCCAAGCGCGTGATCAACGAAGGCACCGATCTGCCCATCAACAGCGGATTGTTGCTCGAAGAAACGCAGTTCCCGATCATCTTTGCCACCGAAGACCGCATCGAGGGCGTCACCGCCTTTTTGGAAAAACGCCCGGCACAGTTCAAGGGAAAGTGATTTTTTAGTATTACTCTCTCGCTATTTCAACACAGAGTCCACTCTTGTCCAGAATTCCTGGGCTTGAGTTTTGCGGAAGTTTTCATCATCAAGACAACGGGTGATTGCGTTCATTGCCAAATTGAAAATTGCCTCACCCTTCTCGGGAGGGAAATCACCGTTGGGGTTTGTGCCGGACGTCTTGTTGAGGATGTCCCCATAACAATTGAACACGGCGGCTTGAAGCATGATCGCGGGATCTTGACGATCAAGGTTTTTTTCTAACGCAGATCCATACTCGAACAAATTCGCTTTTCGGAGCATGTCCCTCAATTGCTCCCCGCTTAACTTGCGAGGAACGTCTGTCATGACCCTCTCTGGATTGTTAATCATCCACACGCACCAGCCACCTTTTGCCAAATTACCGGTACAGGCGTATCTAATTGAGTTATTTTTTTTTGCCTGAGCGAAATTCCTTCTCGATAATGCCACGACATTATGGAAATAGTCTATCAGTTTGAGTGTGACGTTTCGAGCATCTGTGTTGCTCTTGGCATTTTTCACAGGCGAATCGATGCCGCGCACTTTTGCAATTGCTACCGTACGCGCAGAAAAATCACTGAATAGCTGTCTTGAATCTAGGCGAGAAACCAGTCCATACTCTGTCTCGGTTAACTCCACGTGACTTCCATCAGGATCAACGTCAGGGATGATGGTATCGAAGACCATGGTATGATCAAGCGCGTCGGCAACCAGTCGGGCAGGATCTCTTGCATCGTCTAATGCCAGAGCTTCATACCTGTCCATCTCGTCTACGATTTGGTGAGTTATTCTTAAGGGCGCATATAACCTTACCATCATTTTTACATCATCTGTTGAAACAAACCCAACGGGGTTTTCAATGATAGAGATCAAACGATCGATTTCTTCTTCACGGTGATTGGGTTGATGTTTGAGTTGGGCTCGTAACGTTTTGATGGCCTCTGCCTGCCGCTCTGTTGGTGTGTACCGCTGGCCGCCTATGTAGTACGTTCCAGAAAATAGGGAATGGTGCAATTGAGGGGGCGGTGTTCCGCCGCCTCCTTCGTCACCCGAAACAAAACAAGACGAAGGGGTTGTTCCTGACAGATTTGTTTGTAGTAACAAATCTACACGAGAGGGTTGTCTTCCTTGGCCGTTAACGCCGAAAGATGTTATTCCGGGACTGACTAATAAACTGGGCGAGGTAAACATGGGACTCCTTTTTTATTGTTGTGTTTGTTCTATGACTTCGAGTGAACTTCGATTGTCAGGTTAATGATCGGTTGGAATGAAAATGATGTGCACTCAATTTGTACGATTTCGTACTCTAAAGAGTACGGGGCAAAATTCACACCCATCATACGGATTTTGTTGACACCATGGTCTGGACACACTCCCGAAGAACAGATGTTTTGCTTTTTGTGACAAATCACCTTAGTGAACCAAGCATGAAAATGATATTCATGTGTCTACTCCTTATTACTTGTTTTTTTTGCCTCCCAGCGGGGGTTGTCCCGCAGACCCAGGCAGGAATCCCCAAAACCTGCGAACAAATTCGGACCGAGTGCGACAACATTTTCAAACCACGCAGTGCCCCGTGTCAAAAAAACGAAGATTGTATTTGTTTTGATGCGGGTCTCAGCAACGATCGTCCCTGTGGGGGAGTGACACACGCACAACAGTTTGAGCAAACAAAGACGTTGCGACAGGAATTTCGAGAGCAAAAATGTGGCTACACAACTGACTGTGTTGCGTGGGAATGCAGACCCACTTGTACCAAAGGCCTGTGTCAAACAAACGGAAAGTATTACTGAGTCCTGTATTAATAAAGCCCTAGTCGGCTTGTTCTTTTTGGACATGCCTTCGTCATCTTCGCAAAAAGTCCTCAACGTGGCGTGCCTTACACGTCTCCGGGCTTTTTACTCAGCTTCCTTGGCCTGTCCAAAAATACCTGCGCCTTTGTAGGTCCTTATTAATACAGGACTCAGTAAGGGCACCTTAATCCCTTGATTCTCACTTTGTCATGAGTTGGGGGTAAACAGAACCAATCCTGCCGAAACTAACTCCTTGACGCTGGTTTTGTTCTTCATTTATCGTGACCGGACATGGCCAATTCACCAAAATTAAATTGGAAAAAGAGTACCCTGGATCCTTTTGCCGCAAAAAATCCTGAGCGCAAAAACAGGTTTGCCACCATCTCAGATCTCGAGATCGATCGCCTCAAGAGCGAGGAAGACCTCGCCGGATTCACACAGGATGGTGATTTGGGTTTTCCCGGAGCTTTCCCTTTTACACGCGGGGTCTACCCCACCATGCACCGCGGTCGTTTGTGGACCATGCGTCAATTTGCGGGCTTTGGTTCGGCGGGCGACACCAACAAGCGTTTCAAATATCTTCTGGAGCACGGGCAAACAGGCCTCTCCACGGCGTTTCATTTTCCCACACTGATGGGGTACGATTCCGATGATGCCCGAAGCCTGGGAGAGGTGGGCAAGTGCGGTGTGGCCATCGACAGCCTTAAAGACATGGAAACCCTGTTTGACGGCATCAATCTGGAAAAGGTCACGGTCTCCATGACCATCAACGGCCCTGCCGCGATCATGCTGGCCTTTTTCATCGCCACGGCGCAAAAGCAGGGACGCGATCTTAAAAAAGTGGGCGGCACCATCCAGAATGACATCCTGAAAGAATACATTGCCCAGAACTCTTACCTCATCCCGCCGGAGCCCGGAATCAAACTGGTGGTCGACACCATCGAATATTGCACACAACACCTGCCCAAATGGAACCCTGTATCGATCTCCGGTTATCACATTCGTGAAGCGGGCTCCACAGCCGTACAGGAATTGGCCTTTACACTTTACGATGGTCTGGAATACGTCAAACATTGTGTGGCCAGAGGGCTGGATGTTGATTCTTTTGCCCCACGGCTTTCTTTCTTTTTTAACGCGCATACGGATTTTTTTGAGGAGATCGCCAAATACCGCTCTGCACGCCGGATTTGGGCCAGGGAAATGCAGCGCCGTTTCGATCCCCAAAATTCCCATTCTCTCCGTTGCCGTTTTCACGTGCAGACCGCGGGTTGTTCGCTTACCGCGCAACAGCCCGAAAACAACATTGTCCGCACCACCTTGCAGGCTCTCTCAGCCGTGCTCGGCGGTTGCCAGAGTCTGCACACCAATTCGATGGATGAGACCCTGGCACTCCCCACCGAAAAGTCTGTGATGATAGCGCTCAGAACGCAACAGATCATCGCCTTTGAATCGGGCGTGACCAACACGATCGACGCGTTGGGAGGGTCGTACTTTGTGGAATCCCTGACCAACCAGATGGAACAGGACGCCATGACCATCATCAAAAAAATCGATGAGATGGGCGGCATGGTCAACGCCATCAAAAACGGCTACCCCATGAGGGCCATTGCCGAGGCCAGCCGTCACTATCAGAGTCAGGTTGAGAGGCGCGAGCAGACCATCGTGGGCCTGAATGAATTCAAGATCGATAGCGAACCACCAATCGAAACACTAAAGATTGATCCCACAGTGGAACACAAACAAAAATCAGCTGTGCAAGCCTTGCGCAAAACGCGTGACAACACCCTTTGTGAAAAACACATTTTTACCTTGCGCAAGGCATGTCAAAACACGCACAATGTCATGCCCGCCCTGATCGATTGCGCTCATGCGTACTGTACGATCGGGGAGTTGGCCAAAGTGCTCCGAGAGGAATTTGGTGAGTACAGGGACCCGGGGATATTTTGAATCGTGAATCGCAGATCGTGAATCGTGGATCGTATAAGATATTTTCGATCCACGATCCACGATCTGCGATTTACAACTGCTCATGAAATCGAAAATCCGCATCCTCATTGGCAAACCTGGTCTGGACGGTCACGACCGCGGTGCCAAGATTGTGGCTCGGTGCTTAAGAGACGCCGGCTTTGAGGTGATCTACACCGGCCTGCATCAGACGCCGGAAATGATCGTCAACACAGCCATTCAGGAAGATGTGGACGCCATTGGGCTGTCGATTTTATCTGGCGCGCACAATCACCTCTTCCCTGAGGTGATTCGCTTGCTCAAGGAAAACAACGCACACGACATCAAACTCTTCGGCGGTGGCATCATCCCCGAGGACGAAATCACACAACTCAAAAAATTGGGTGTGGCCCAGATTTTCACCCCCGGCACAGACACGCGGGACATTGTGGAATGGGTAAAAAATAATGTGGGTTAGTCTTAATGAAGACCGCATAAGAAATAATTTCAACTGTCATTCCTGCGAAGGCAGGAATCCATGTCTATCGTAATCTGGATCCCAGCCTGCGCTGGGATGACAATATGACCATGAACAAATACCAATCTCAAAAAAATCGTCGTCAAAAAATCATGCAAAAGCTTCCTGATGGCCTGATCTACATCAAGGCCCGCGATGAGATCATCCGCAACGGGGACACGCCGATGGCTTTTCGCCAGGACTCCAATTTTCTGTACCTCACCGGTATTGAGGAAATCAACTATCACCTGGTGCTCGACCCCAAGACAGGCATGGACTACCTGTTCATCCCCAACATTGACCCATTGTATCTGATTTGGGTGGGCAAGATGTACACGACTGCCGAGATCAAAAAAATTTATGGCACGCAACGGGTGGCCTATCAATCCGAGTTCAAAAAAACCGTTGGCGCACTGGCCCGCAAATACAAAACCATCTACACCCTGAGCGACACGGCCCCTGCCCTCAAAAAGGTCACCCCCAAACACAAAATCGACTCTGTCAAGCTCGACAACATTCTGCGTTATGAGCGTGCGTTCAAGGATCAAGACGAATTACGCCTGATGAAAGAGGCCGCGCAAATCAACGACCGGGCCTTCATCACGGCCATGCAATCCGTCAAGCCTGGCATGTATGAATACCAGATTCAGGCACTCATCGACAAGGTGTACCGTGACCACGGCGCCCCACACAACTCGTTTGCCACGATTGCCGCCGCTGGCCGAAGCCCGGCCATCCTGCATTATCTGGCATACACCGAAAAAGCCAAAAAAAGTGATTTTGTGTTGATTGACGCTGGGTGTGAGGTGCATGGCTACGCCTCGGACATCACCCGCACCTTTCCGGTGGACAAAACATTTTCCAAAAAACAGCGCGAGATTTACGACATTGTTTTGCACGCACAAAAGATTTGCATCAAGGCGTCACAACCGGGCACCCCTTTCCAAAATGTGCACGTGCTGGCCTGTCGAACCCTCCTGCAGGGCCTCATCGATGTGGGCATCCTCAAAAGACTGTCTGTCGATGACCATTACGCCAAGAACGTACACCGCCTTTTCTTTCCACACGGGATTGGGCATTTGCTGGGAATCGACACACACGACGTCGGCGCAGGGGTCGTGCCGCAATCCATCGCGCCGCACCCGCACATGCGCACCTCGGTGGATCTCCTGCCAGGCATGGTCGTTACCGTTGAGCCGGGGATTTATTTTTTGGATGTGTATTTCAAGTCGGCAAAAGAAAGACGCAAGTACCAGAACTTTGTGAACTGGTCCAAGGCCGATCAGTACTTTTCACTCGGCGGCATCCGCATTGAGGACAACCTGATCATCACCAACACAGGCCACATCAACCTCACCAAGATTCCCAAGGAAGTGGATGAGATAGAGGCGCTGAGAAAAACGAATATAGAATTATGTCCCGCAAAGCGGGATCAGTCCTAGTTCGTCCCTCAGCCTGCCCTGAGCCTGTCGAAGGGTCCCTCGTATGCTCGTGCGCACGTGCGCTCGTGAGTTCGTCCCCCCCTACCTCCTCCCCTCGCCCCGATGCACCGAGAGCAGGAACCCAATCGCCATCCAGTTGGCCACCAGTGAGGATCCCCCATAACTTAAAAAAGGCAAAGGCACGCCAGTGAGGGGCATGAGCCCCAACACGCCACCCAGATTAATGACCAGATGCCAGAAATACGTCGCGGTCACGCCCGCGGCCACAAAAAACCCAAAACGCGAACTTGATTCAGACGCCACATTGAGACCCATCATCAGAAACAGGAAATAACAGAGGAGCGTCACCCCCCCTCCTACAAACCCCCACTCCTCCGCCAACACGGGGAATATAAAATCGGTATGCCTCTCTGGCAAAAATTTGAGACGATGAGATTGCCCTTTAAGATACCCCTTGCCCATCAGTCGACCAGAACCAACCGCGATTTTGGATTGCACCAGATGATACCCGGAACCCTTGGGATCGAGCTCGGGCTTCATGAAACTGGCAATGCGGGCCTTTTGATAATCCTTGAGCACAAAAGTGTAACTGACCATACCCAACACACCCATGATGATCAGGGCAATGACGATGTATCGAAATTTGACCCCCTGCAAAAAAATCATGGTTCCAAAAATGAACCCATAAAAAAGACTGCTCCCCAGATCGTTTTGGGCAATCACAAGACCGGTAGGGATGATGAACACCAAACCCATAAAGCACATCTCCCCAAAGGACAACGGTTCATCCTTCTGCAGATTGGCCAGAAAACGGGCCAACATCATCACCAGACCAAACTTGCCAAACTCGGAGGGTTGCAGACGCACGAAACCCAGATCGAGCCAACTGAGAGACCCATGCGTTTTCGAGCCCATCAACAACACCAGAACCAGCAACGCCAAGGCAAAACCGTAAATAAAGGGTGACAAACTATACCAGCGTGAGACACTCACAAAGGATGCCATCAGCATGATGACAATGCCAACCAGCGTGTAGATGAGCTGGGCCTTGAAATAATCACTGAGCTGATTTGTCTCGAGAGAGATCGTGGCCGAATACAAATTCACGATTCCAATCACAGACAGAATGAGGGCGAATACGAACAGGGGAAAATAAAAACTTTTATTAAAAGGTTGTTTCACGATCAGTTCTCGCTTTCCTTTTTTGCATCACTGGTCTCTGAATCGTGCCTGGCTTTGGCCTCAAAAAAAGCATCGATCACCTTCATGGCAACCGGCGCCGCCGCGAACGATCCACCTCGCCCGTGTTCCACCACCACAGAAACAGCAATCTGGGGATCGTCGTATGGGGCAAAGGACCCGAACAAGCCGTGAGGGGTCGCCTTTTC
>CAZGMS010000240.1:0-3072 GCA_964526915.1 uncultured Nitrospirales bacterium | reverse complement strand
TTTGAAAATTTATCATAACCCTACCACCATTTTCTCAATTTGAACACGGAACAATAAAAATTCAATTACAATAACAACGAACTAACAGATCAACGATTGGTATGGATATTGCTAATAACAGGGTGTCATCGTCTGGTGTTGACATAACTTGTGAGGCAGCCATGATTAATAAATTCCTGCGTGTTTTCATCCTTGTTTTGTTTTGTTTCTCTTCGAACGACATCCTCGCCGCAAGCAACCAGTGGATTCAATCCGATTGGTCAGGAGGTCCGGGCGAGAGCACCGAAAATCAATTCGACGAAGCTACCGGCATCAACAGCGCAACTGTTGGAGAAATTTCCCTCTCAACACGTCCCGACTGGCACGCGTCTGGCTGGACGCATAGGAAAAGAGTCACACTAACAAACGCTGGCGCCGAAATGACCAACTTTCCAGTCCTCATCACTGTGACCTATGACGACAACATGAATGCCGATTTTTCTGATCTTCGCTTCACCACAACCTCTGGCACTACCGTTTCGTTCTGGATCGAAAGTTATGTGATTTCAACCTCTGCCAAGGTTTGGGTCAAAATACCACTTCTCACAGCTTTGGGACAAACAGAACTGGAAATGTATTACGGCAATGAATCAGCAGAATCCGAAAGTAGCGGGGCTGACACATTTGTATTTTTTGATGGTTTCGACGCCGCCTCAATCGATACCTCAAAATGGACACAAGCCAATGTTCTGGATGATTTTAACGTGGTCGATGGAAAACTAGTCTTGGGGGCAGGGACCAGCAGTTTTAATCAGGCCCTGTACACAACAAGCGCCTTTGCCAGATCAAATCTGGTCATGGAATTTGACTACACGTGGACCAGCGCCAACACCAGCTACGACGCCATCATGATGGGTTGGAAGGACGATGGCACTGGCCGGACCCAGACAAATTTGGTGTATGCCCATTACAACGCGGGTGCGAGCACGTGCACCGTCAATTGCACCGGTTACGTCTTTGAAGACGGGACCTCCCGGAGTGGGGTCACAAGCAAATACACACAAAATCAACCTTACCGACTCCGCCTCTCCATGAAAACAGAAGGCGGTGCCACATACCAACAGTCCAGCGATGCCGGACAAACCTGGTCCACTATTTACAATTCAGTCCATTCCACAGAATCCAACCTGCACCCCGGATTCGTTTTGCATTCCGGCACGCATGTGATCGACAATGTTCGCGTGCGTCCCTGGACCAGCACGGAACCGACTGTGAGCATCGATGCAGAAGTTTCTCAATACAGCGCTGTCAGTGGCACCCTGCTCTCCAGTGTTTATGACACGGGAGAGGCCGGTTGCGCCGTTGAGAGCATCGCACACACAGTGAGCGATACCGGTTTGGTTGAAATCAGACTGCGCTCAGCCAACGCACCTAACATGTCGGACGCCACCGATTTTTCGGCCTGCGATGCCATTGACGGAAGCACCTCATTCACCGCCTACCCCTGCGTGCAGGCTCACGACCGCTATCTGCAATACCAGTTGGTTTTGGGAACGGAAGAAGACCTTGGCCCCACACTCACCGACATCACGATCAATTATGATTCTTTGTCCCTTCAAGCCAACGCCGGTGAAGACCGTATTGTAGCGGCAGGCCGCGCCATCACCCTTGATGGTTTGGCCTCAACAGGCATTGATCTCTCCTACGCCTGGGCCGTGTTTGAGGGCGAGGGAGTTCTTGCTGACGAATTCACAGCCACCCCCACGCTCACCATTCCCGCAGGCGCACAACGATCACAAACCAGCGTGACCCTGACTGTGTACGATGCCTACGGCCAACACGCCTCCGACGAAGTGACCTTATCGATTTTGGGCACACCCACTCTCTCGCTGGCCGAAAACAAATTGGCCAACCTTTCGTCAGGCCTCACTCTCTATGAAACGCTGTCAGCGGATGACAGGATCAGCCTGCATCAGGCCGACCAATTCACCATCGTCCTGCCGCCGGGGCTGACAGCATACAGCTATGACGTGAGTGACAACGGCCAGCTGATCGTTGGCCTCCCGGAATACGAATCGGAAACAGGTGCTGTGTTTGTCTTTGCCGATCCTGTGTCGGAACTCAGTGGCTCCTTTGATCTCGCTGTCAGCAGTGAGACGCTGTTCACAACACACACGGGCCAGCACGAGGGCGACCGCTTTGGCGCGTATGTCCTTGCCCTCGATCTGATGGGTGACGGTGAAGATGAAACGCTCATTTCGGCACCGGGCTACGGCGATGACGGTGCCCTTTACTGCTTTGACGCCACAGCCCAACTGATCGGCATCATGATCGGCGAGCCTGACGCCCGCGTGGGGTCCCTGCTCAAAGCCGATCTGGTCGATGATGAACTGCCTGACGTGCTGATCGGCCCTGACCTCCCGTCTTTGAATGGGAGCCTGGAGCCATTTGACAGTGATGATCCAGCCACGGTGCCTGAGCTGATGATCTATTCTGGCCTTACTGATTTTTCGGGTGTCAGCACACCCACGCTTCTGGAACCGGACATCATCATCTCCGATGCGGACAACCATGACAACACCGCTCTGGGTGATATCAACGCCGATGGCCTGACGGATGTGGTGACCATCAATGGAACCAAAAATCTATTCATCCATTTTGGCAAATTATCCGGCGACCTCACTGCTGCTGACGCGGATGTCCGTATCACGGGCGCCGATTTGGAAACAGGGTTTGGTGCCTCACTCGCCATCGGAGATGTCAATGGCGACTCTGTGAACGATCTCATTGTGGGAGACCCTCTGGCTGGAGAAAGTCGCGCAGGCACTATCACCATCATCTTTGGCAGTACCGATTGGTCTGAGTCGATCGATGTGAACACCGCGCCCAACGTGATGATGGTTTCCGGCACGGGAGAGGGAGCTCAGGTCGGCGGGGACCTTGTGGTCGCCGACACCGATGGCAACGATACCGATGAAATTTACACACTCACCAGTCAGAACGAAGTGTTCTTTATTGACCTGGCACGGACAGTGACGCCCTGCGCCGTCCCGGAAAGTGCCGGTGAGGGTCCTGATGATCCCGAGGACGGAG
>CAZGMS010000239.1:0-8866 GCA_964526915.1 uncultured Nitrospirales bacterium | reverse complement strand
CTCAGCGTAGTTGAGAAGGTTCACGGGTTCTCTCAATTCTGCGCCAACGTTTATGGCTGTGTACCATTTGTCGCTCAGTTGCCAGTCGCCAACAAGTTTCAGTCCGCCCCTGAAGGTCGCGTCTGAGAGGCTTTGTGGCGGTTTTTTTATTTTCTAAACCCCACCGTCATCCATATGAGGAGCCCTTAAGAAATGGAAGCTGTCTCTCTTACGACGATGGCAATTCCAGTATTTCGCATATCCCCTTTTCCCAGGGGAGGCAGGAGACTGTGCCTATGATTTGCGGTGATGGATCCTGTGAAAGACAGTATGCGCGTGATCCTTTGATATCGCGTGCCAGGCGCTGAAGCGAAGATATGTCTTTTTCCTGGATCATCGTCTTTGATTTGATTTCGATCAAGATGGGTGGGTGCGAAGGTTTGTCGATGACCAAATCCACTTCGGCATCATCCTTTGTTTTGATAAAAGCGAGTTCATAATCGGAACGAAAATATGAAGAAAGTCTGTAGAATTCAAGAATGACGACATGCTCAAAAATGTCACCGTAACCAGATGTTCTTGGTTGAAGCGGGATGTCCAGAGATCTGGTAAGAGCTCGGACTATTCCCGGATCAAAAAAATAGAATTTTGGTTTATGACTCAGGCGTTTTCTGAACGACGAGAGGTAGGGGTAAAGCCGAAAGCCCATCAACGTATCTTCAAGAATCTCGTAGTAGGCTTCGACCGTTTTGATGTCGACACCGATGTCACGGGAGACATTCGCGTAATTAAGAATCTGGCCGTTTCCCTGTGCGGCGACCGGCAAAAAACGTCTGAAGGGCGTGAGATTTCTTACAAGCTGTTCTGCCACGATCTCTTCTGAGAGGTAGACTTGAGTGTAGGTTTTGAGAAAATGTTTTTTTTCTTCTTGCGAAGAGAGATTCAATACTTTGGGCAAACTCCCCCATCGCATGATATCTTCCAGAGGCCAAGTATTTTGTGTTTCACGAAAGGTCAGTGGGTGCAGATAATTCAAAAAAGCTCTGCCTGCCAGAAGATTAGCGGCACCACGCTTGAGCTTTCTGGCGCTTGATCCTGTCAGCGCAAATTTGATGTTGTTCTCTTCGATTTGTTTATGAACCAGATCCAGCAATTTTGGAGCTTTTTGAATTTCATCGATGACAACCCATTCTTTAGACGACTTCATCGCGGCTATTTCCTGGGCTAAGCGTGATGGATCCAAAAGCAATTTTTCCTCAACATCCTTATCAAGTAGATCAATCCAAAGAGGGGCTTCTTTCGCAAAACGATCCTTAAGCCAGGTTGTTTTGCCTGTGCCGCGAGGACCAAACAGAAAAAAACTGTTGTTATTTGATGTGGTTAGAAGTCTTTGGATCATGCTCCAATATTGTACGCCATTATTGGAGTTGTGTCCATTAGTAAATTTTGAAATTTCTACTTTCCAAACCCCACCGTCATCCCCGCCAGCGTTCTGAAGAGTGGAGTTCCCGCGCCGCGGATGAGGGCAATGTCCTGCTGAAGTGTAAAATCACTCAAGGGTTTGAGTCAGGATTTTTGTGAGAATATCATTTGTCTGTCCCCTGTAAATGACACGTGATTGATTCTTGCCCAAATGATGCGCGTACATGGGGTCGTAATAGCGGGTCAGCAGTTTTTGAGTCCACACCAGATGACTGTCAAATGTAGACGCACTCATGTGTTGCTCCGTGGCCTTGTCGATGTCTCCTGCGATTTCATTAAACAGAGCGCCTCCCAGCTTTTTGCTGATTTTTTTGAGTTTGGTTTTGAGCATGAGGGCCAGTTCATTATGACCGTTGGGGAGGTGTTGGTAACGCGTGGTCCATTCATCGATCACGTATTCGCCAAGGACATTGCGGGCTCGTTCCTCAATCGGTGTTTCGAGAACAAGCAGAGGGGACTCTGACATCCGGTAAAACAGCACCGGCGGGATCAACAGTTTGCCAATGAGATGGCTTTCATCTTCAAGCAGCAGTTGCGCTGGATCCTTGCGGGACAATTTGATGAGTCTTATGGCGAGCGAGTTTTCAAAGTTCTGGGATGTGGGTTGCGCGGTGAATTGTGAGCCAAAGGCCGAACCACGGTGATTGGCCAACGCTTCCAGATCAATGTGGTGGGCGCATTGTTTGAGCAGACGGGTTTTGCCAGAACCTGTAAATCCTCCGAGCACAATCAGCGGCAGGCGAGGGCTGATGTGGTCAATTTGTTCCAGAAGATACCCTCGCAGGGCCTTGTAACCGCCCTCGATGCGGGGTAAGCTGATGCCGGCGTCTTGCAACCACGTTTGCACTATTTGTGATCTGAGTCCCCCTCGAGCGCAGTAAATCAATGTTTGCGGGTTTTTGGTTGCGAAATCAATCCACAAAGCCATTCTATTTTTTTTGACCTCGCCCGATACCAAATTATGCCCCAACGCGATCGCGGCTGTTTGTCCCTTTTGGGCATAGCAGGTGCCCACTTGGGCCCTTTCTTCGTCATTCAAAAGAGGGATATTGATGGCCTGCGGGAAGGCCCCTTGCGCAAATTCCCCGGGAGAGCGCACATCGAGGAGCGGGGTGTTATTGAGAAAGACAGCTCTAAAAAGTTTGTGTGGCATGATTGTGATTAGCAAAAAAGCTGATGTCTTGTAAGAAATTTTTTGCCATTCAGGCTGAGGGCCAGGTCATAGGCGAGCGAGAGCCTGTAGCCCGTCTTACGGCATCTTTCGAGTAGGTGAAAACATGAAATATTGCGGCAGGTTCCGTTTCCCTTCTTGATCGATACGTTTTGCCTCGGTCTCTTTTTGTTCCAGCAGTTACTTGGAGGCTTTCATGAACAACAAATTATGTTTTAGTGGATTTGAGCACAGACAGTTCAGTTAACAGTAAAAAATATGTACTAACTGAAAAAAACTGATTGAGTATTTTTTCAGTTAAGATACAATAAATTATGTTAACTGAAAAACAAAAACCAGTGTCTTTTGTTGGGCGGCAATATGAACAAGCAGGTTTGTTGCAGGAATTTGAGAAACCCCGGGCTTCTCTGGTAGTCATTCATGGCCGCAGGAGGGTGGGAAAAACACGCCTCTTGCACGAATTCTGCAGGGACAAAAATACCCTCTGGGTCGAAGGACTTGAAAAAGGAACCCCGCAAGGACAAAGAACACATTTCATCAAACAGCTTGCCGAACAAACTATTGAGCCTTTTCTGTCCAGAACTTCCTCGGCAGATTGGACCGAGGCCTTCGACTGTCTGAAAGAACTTTTGAACGTTCTAAAAAAATCAAAAATGGAATCCGGAAAAATGATTTTGGTCTTTGATGAATTTCCGTGGCTCATCAACCAAGACGAAAAGATCGTGGCCTTGTTCAAATATTATTGGGACAATTTTTTCAAAGAACACAATCTGATGATCATTTTGTGCGGTTCCATCAACACCTTCATGGTCAAAAAGGTGATCCAGTCATCGGCCCTCTATGGCCGTCTTCATCATGAAATCCGCCTCGACCCGCTCACCCCCAAAGAATTGAGTTTGTTTTTGGGCTCAGCATTGCCCAAAAAAGACGTCGTTGAGTACACAATGATTTTTGGTGGCATTCCCCGTTACTGGGAAGAAATCAATCCGCAAGAATCGGTCGTGCAGAATATCAACCGGCTTTGTTTTCTGAAAGACGCTTTTTTCGTAAGAGAGTTTGCTCGTCTCTTTCGGGAGGAGTTTGGCAGTATCAACATCTACACCGCTATCGTCCTGGCCCTGTCAAAGACCTCGTCCCTCAATTACACGGAGATCCTCAAACAACTCAAGACAAGCGTGGGGGGAGGATATCAGGAGTATCTGGACAATCTTTCTTTGGCCAGCTTTGTGAGGGCGTTCACCCCCTTGAATAAGAAAAAAACCCGGCTGGTACGGTATCGTCTATGGGATGAGTTTCTCCACTTCTATTTTGATCTGATCGATCCCTACACCGACCAGATTGCCAAAAATACACAGGAGAATTTTTTGTTCGGGAGAATAGACAAAAACAAATGGAATATCTGGACTGGCTTGGCCTTTGAGCGGTTCTGTGTCGGACAAGCCGAAAAAATCCAGCAGGTTCTTAAAATCGACCAACTTGTCAAAAACTATGGCCCGTTCTTTTCGCGTGCCACGACCTCCAAAAACGGTCTGCAAATTGATCTCATGTTTGAGCGTCATGACAACGTGGTGACGCTGTGCGAAATTAAATATGCCAATCGTCCCGTGGGCCCCGAAATCATAGCACAAGTTGAAAAAAAGGCCTCGCTCTACAAACTCGCGTCAAAACAAAGCCTGCAGACCGTGTTGATCACTTCTTCACCACCAACCAAGGCACTCATCGAAGCCCGGTATTTCAGTCGCATTTTGCTTCTGGAAGATTTGGTTTGAGCTACGGTTGAGAAAAGATCGTCACATTCATAAGGGGCATCTCAAAAAACCCCCGCAGATAGCATTTGCCCCATCGCAAAAAGCAGTACGTTTTTGACAACCTGTTTTGAGTTGGGTAACCCTGATCGAAGAGTCTGTATTTATCGATTGGTGCGGGCTCAGTAGTTCTAAACACGCAAACCGATCCCACCCATCATGATTGGCATTGGCATGGTAAGCATTTTTGCCGAGGCAAAGGGATTTAATGCCGCCGGTTTTACTCCTGACAAGAGGCCGGCCCCACAACGAGAACCATTAAACTGTTCTTGCTTTGGAGGAATGGTAATGGGTGTTGGCGTTGCAACAAAAGATCTGTGAACCGACAATCGCCGCCATTCACGACCCAAGACAGTGGTCATGTCAGGCAAATCTTGTTTAGGGTGAAGGCTTTCCAATTCCTGGCGACGTCGTTTTTCAAATGGCTCTTTTCCCATCCAGGAGGCACGCATCAGGGCCGTTGCATCTAAAGTAAACCGGGGATGTGTGGTCGAAAAACGATGTTGATCAAGTCGTGTCAAAACATCTGGCAAATCTGTTGCCCGCATATTTGAACCTCGCAAATAATCGCGAAGACCTGATAAATCGGCCTCCTCCAATAAATCGGTGCAAATTTTAACATCCTCTGGCGCAGCATACCACAGGGCTCCCAAGAAACCGGCGTTACCTGGCATGACATCGTAAGGGAATTTGTAAAAACAGTGCCGCGCACGTGTGATCACAGGATCCCAGTTCCCCTCAATGTTCTTGAAATCAATTTCGATCCAGGCGTAACCCGCTTGAGCATCATTGGCATACAGACGCACACCACCGGGCAGAGCTACAATCTGCACCTCCACATCACGTTCTTTATTCCCACTTCCGTCGGGGGACATTCTCCCCAACCCTTGGACCTCGATTTGACCGGTGATTTTGTTCGCTGTTAAATTGACAGATAGTTTTGGTTTTCCCGAGCCTTCTGTCTGTAAACTTTGTGCTGAAGCGCCCAGATAACGACCCAGAGACGCCTTGACCGTGAACGAGAGTTCTGCTTCTGCTTCGTATGTTTTATCCACGATGGCCGATGAGCGTCCCGATACATCGTATTCTTTCAGCTCCCGGTTCAACATGGGATACCGTTGTGCAGTCACGGTTTCAAAAAACTTATCTAGTTGACGCGAATGATTAAAAACGAACCACTCAGATTTGGTCAGCTGGTTTACAGTGAGGATTTTTTTTTCGGTCCCGCAAACCGCACAGAGAAGCCCCCCCACACGTTCAGAACGCAAAAGGTCAACACGAACAGTCTGGCCCGTAACAGCACGACCCAAAACGAAATCCCCATTTTCGTCGCGCATGATTCCTGTGGGCCTGATGTGATCTTCACCGTTGTCGGAAAGACCAATGTTGAAACGCACACCATTGTCCAGTGTGATGTCATTCCCGTCAGCAATTTTTTCGTAACGTCCATTCTGATCAAGGGAGAGTTCGTGTGCCCATTCTACGAGCAAAATACGACTATCATCTCTTGCTTGTTGCCTGAAGACTGCTTCTCTGGAACCAATTTCTGGAGTGACAGGGTTTTTGGAAACAAGTCTTAAACTCTGCAGGGGTCTGCGGCTCAAGGTGTTTCGACACGAAAGAAATTCAAAATCAAAATCGGCAAACTGATTTTGACCCAAACATAAAATCATTTCCAGCCGCGATGATTGCCTAACCCTTCGTGAATGAAAAACCACCGGCACTTGAACCATCATGCCAGCATGTGAAGGGTCCTTAAGCATTAAGCGAGCACCTCTCACACCGTACCAAGGATCAGGTTTGCGATCCACCGCATACTTTCCATTGAAAAGAACCATGGGGATTTCCAGAATCGCTTGTGGTGTCACAAAACGAAAAATCTCCTGCTGGCGCCCGGTTAGGGTTAGGCCAAAGGAGGATTCCACATCGGGTAAAAAACAAGACTGGGGCTGGTCAACCAGGTGGAGCATGGTTTCAAGAATCCAATCAGGGTCACCTGTGCGCGGCGGACGTATCGTTGCCGGTCGGTGGCCAGCAAACAACACTTCATCAGAGATTGTTCTCATGGCAGGGTCCAAATCAAGAACTGTAGATTCTGTGTGGTTTTGACCGCGCGGATTGAATGCCTTTTTGGGGAACCTGTTTGGTTCCAAATCAAAGCGGGGGATACCGGCGTCGTCTAACAATGTAGAAAGGTTGTTGGCATCAACAGCCTGCACAGAAGGACTCGCCTCAATGACCTCTCCCCGCGATTGATTCCATAAAAAAGTCTTTCCAAAACTCCCGTCTTCCCTGATTTCAATCAGCTGGTAGCCATCTTTTTTTGCAGAAACACCCCTGACCAACAATTTGATGGGTGGTGAAACAACTCTGCCCGATCCTGTCCCTAAACCAAATGTTCCGATCACGAAACCATTGATAGCCAGCTCATTGCTCTGTGGTCTCAAATCCATATTTGACAGTTCCAACCACTCAGGATTTGTCGTACGAGAGCCTGTTGAAGGGATTGGTGTTGTTGTGGGGCTGTTTGTTTCAATGTCGTTCGCAAAATATTTGAGCTTCAAATGTTTTTGGCCAGTGACGGACGCGCGTGGGTGTGCATAAATATTGTTTGGCAGGTAATCATTGATGCTGCCGCCCAGGCCATTGGCCGCGAATTGATCGATTTCTGTCTGGGCTATTTCCCTGCGTGTCTTAAGTTCTGAGGATTCCATTTCTTTGGAAACGGGTGTGCTCATGGCCCCCATCAGGAGCGGGCTGAGTTTGGAACATACTGAAATCAGCGAAAAGGCCTTGACGCGGTCAGCGCCGTATCCCGCATCGAGCCAATCAAGTTTAAATCCCCTCTGATGGGGAACATAACGCAGACGGTTGTCTGTGATGGCCCGCGCACTCTCCGAATTTTCTCCTGCCCGATACCAACGGATTGGGCGCGAGAAATCAGATTCGAACGGAGCATCAGGCCGCCCAGCACCTCGCCACGCCATGGGCAAAACAAGAATGATGCCAGTCGTTTTATCGTAAATTTCGTAATGTAATTTTTGTCTTTCGACCAAACGTGGCACGTTAACAATTGTCCCATCGGGTAATGCGATTTCACCAAAGACCGTTTTCAATATTTGCAGTGTTTGTGGCCCCGGCACAAAGTTTGTGTTTTCATCAAAATCAAAAAGGACATCCAGGGGCACTGTGATTTCGTATTCAGTCACCCCAGATGTGCCTTGCACAGGTGTGCCGGCCATTTCAAGAGGGCGACTGGCTTCGTCAAGAGCGTCCAAGGTTGATTTGTCCAGGGGAATGTTCTGAATTCCAATTTGATTGGCAACAACCGGAGTCTGAACCAGAGTGACATTGCCCTCATCGTCTGTCATCACTTCAAAGCGCATATGGGCATCGATAGCCTGTGGAAAAGGATGTCCTGCGCATTCCAGAACGGTCTGCACAAGCGAAAGATGCCCGGCACAAACAAAGAAATGATCTTGGCCATCCTGATTGATGCGTTGCAGGTCAACGACAATATTTTCCCCATTGGTTCCAAAGTAGAGTTCAAGCAGAGGATAATCCGGGTGCAGGTTATCGAGTTTCAAGGTGATGGGTTTGGGTTCGCGTATGGCCAGATGCCCATCAGGTCGATCCAGATCGAGCGCATACTCAAAAGCACCCAAACAGCCAACGTTGAAGACGGCAGTTTCAGCACCAATCTGAAGTTCCTGTTCCAACGAGTCTTTGCCGATCAACTCTTTGGCAAAGTCGTGTAACACGAGCCTGATTTTTTGCGCTGTCACAACACCCTTCGCAGATCTTTGGCGAATGAGTATCAACTGTAAGGGATCGGCAAGATCCGTTTTTGGACCCCAGATTTGTGTGATGATATGTTCTTCTGTTTGAACTGGTTTTTGTGCGGGTGTGACTTCAACTTCGCTGATGGGTTCTGGTGGTATTTCTGCAACCAAAGGGGAGATAGTCGCAAGGCTCTCGTCTGCTGGTTTGACAGAATGTGGTGTGGGTTTAAACCCCAGTGGCAAAAATTCTGGCGGCAGGGCATCAATCATTCTTTGCTCAAAAGGATAGAGTTTGACAGTGCTTGTGTTTCCCTCAACCTGCATCGTAAATTCAAGATGGTCTTCCTGCACGATATAATCATAAGACACGTTGGTGTTGGTACTATTTATTGTGAGTTTAAGGGTATTTTGTCTTTCCACATTTGGATCAAAAATGAGTCTACCGGTTGTTTCTGCAATGCTGGCTTTGATTTTTCCTTTTGAGTCTGACTCGTTCAACAGATAACTTTTGAGACGAGATACAAGTTTGTCATCACAATAAAACGGGATCACGCCTGTCCGGTTAAATAAATCTATAAATTGATAAAGTCCGATTCTGTGGGCATTTGCGGGTTACCACACTCGCGAACACTTTCCACGGAGGATCG
>CAZGMS010000238.1:0-3817 GCA_964526915.1 uncultured Nitrospirales bacterium | reverse complement strand
GAATCAAGAAAACCGTTCAAATCGTTGAATATCAAGGCGCTCAGGGATTTTTAAACCGGAATGTATATGGAAATACATGAGGATTTAAAAATTCCTGAGCAACGCGGAGATTCAGCGATTTCAACGGTTTAGCCTAAATGGAGCAATGTCAATTGCGGAATTTAGGCTGATTCTAACTCGTATTCGTTCATGAGAAAAATCTTTCTTTTATTCATTGTCATTGTTCTGGTTCTGTTGCTGGTGCATTTTTCGATCAGTCGCGAGACTTTTTTTTCGCGTCAATTCATTACTGATAACGTTGTGACCTATGTGTTTGAGCCCGTGGTTTCTCAAGTCAAAAATGTGAAACAGTATTTCGCGAATCTGTTTAACGACTACATCGTACTTGTGGGCGTGAAGAGGGAGAACAAACAGCTGTCCCAGACGGTGAAGGTTCTGGCCCTGCAAAATCAGTCTCTCAAGGATGAACTGCAAAGGCAGTACGATGTTGTGGTGGCCAAGGAGCAATTTCAGTATTTCAATTATGATTTACTCAACGTGAATTTATTGGGTTTCGACCCCTTTCTGCTCTCCAAAACAGCCTGGATCGATGCCGGTCAGGATAAAAATATCAAACCAGATTACGTTCTGGTCACAACTGACGGACTGGTCGGTCGCGTGATACGCGTGTACGATAAAACCAGCACCGTATTACTGCTCATCGATCGTGATTTTGCGGTTGATGCAGTGACCCAGGACACGCGCACCCGATGTCTTGTGCGCGGATTGAACCTTTCGCAAATTCAGGCCAAACACCTGCCTTTTTTGAGTCAAGTCGAATTTGTCGAGGACAAGTTGTTGTTGGACAAAGGTGATGAGCTCATCACGTCTGGTTTGAGTCACATCTATCCGGGGGGCATTTCTGTGGGACGTGTGGTGGATGTCTTACTGGGAGAGGCGGGTGGTTGGGATACGAGTTATGTCATGCCTTCGGTTGATTTTGCCAAGCTGAATCAGGTTTTTGTACTGGTTCCGCGCAGTGAAGGGCCGGAAGCACAGTGATTCAAAAATGCTGATATTATCTTTGATCATCATGAGTGTGGGTTTGGTCTGTGATCTCATCCTGCAGATTCCGATTGGCTCTGTCGTGGTCAAGGCCCAGTTTTGTCACCTGTTCTTGTATTATCTGCTGTTTCGCAGGGATTTTAAACACGTCTTTGTTGTCTTTATTTATTATCTGATTATCGTTATGCCGTTTACGGGTGTGTCGGTTTTGGCGATATTTCTTTCGCTGATCGTTGTCCTGATTGTGATTTGGCACCTGCACGCCCAGATCTACACAGAATCGTATCTGGTTCAATCGTTATGGACCATGATCATGAACATCATCCAACAGCTTCTGCTCACATTCCTCATCATGCGTGATTGGAAACTGTTGGTGGCGTCGTTTACCCTGATCAACATTCTGGTGAACGCGGGCGTGATGTTTCTGCTCACGATTCCTTTTTTCATAGCCTGGGACAATTGGTATGGCCGTTGGCAGAAGACGCTGCAGGGACGGCGCGACGTTGATCCCACGGATTCCTTGAGGCGCAAACGGTACGGGGACATGACATGATATCCGGTCAGGAAGAAAATCTTCACTACCTTCATCGCAAGATCCCGTTCATCATTGTGTTCGTGATGATTTTCGTGCTCACGGTGCTGGTGCGACTGTATTACCTGCAGGTTTTGCGGGGGGAGCATTACGAAAAACTTGCCGACGAAACGTTCGTGAGGATCGAAGAGGTGGTCGCGAAGAGAGGGGCGATCACTGACCGTTTTGGAAAGGTGCTGGCGGATACCAGAACCTACTACGAAATTGTGTTGATCCCACAATATCTGGACGATCAGGACAAAATCATCAACAGTCTGTTGCAGGTCCTGCCGTTGGACAAGCAAGACATTCTCAATCGTCTGTACGAGGCCCGTTTTGAGCCGCGCTTTCAACCTGTGGTGGTCGTCGATGATGCCCCTTACAATTGGGTGGCCAATCTCCAGGAACAACTTTTGCCAGACTACGATTCGAAAGATTCATTTTCGCTTCGGGGCGTGGCTGTTCGTTCTTTGCCGGTCAGAAAATATCTCTACCCCGAACTGTTTTCGCACGCGCTGGGTTATCTGACTGAGATCGACAAAGAGGCCCTCAAGAAGGCCAAAGAAAAGTATGACGATATCTATAGTCTCAAGGATCTGGTGGGGGCGGCTGGTGTGGAACAAGGGTACGAGCTGGAACTCAAGGGACGCGATGGTGTCTTTGCCCGGGTGGTGGATGCGCGCGGCCGTGAGGTGACCACAGATGCTGACCTGAACATTTTGGCTCAAAGGGCCATGGTCAAACCGCAACCCGGTCAAACTCTCAAAACAACCTTGTCGTATGACGCGCAGATGGCGGCTTATCAGGCCTTTCAGGAATCGGGCAAAAAAGGCACTGTGGTGGCGCTGGATCCAAACACGGGAGAGGTGCTGGTGATGTTCAGCTCACCAGGATACGACGCGAACCGCATCACCAAAAAAGTCGATAAAGAATACTGGAAGAAAATCAATCTGGATGAGGATAAGTATCTTTTCAATCGCGCCATTCAGGGGACCTACCCGCCCGCGTCCACCTACAAGGTCGTGGCCTTGGCCGCGGGAATCGATTCGGGTGCCATTGATCCGGATAAGGCCAGATTCACGTGTCATGGTGGGCTTCATTTCGGAAACAGATTTTTCAAGTGCTGGACGAGTCATGGGACCTTGCCGACGCTTCTGGGTTTGTCCAAGTCTTGTGATGTGTTTTTTTACAATGTGGGTCTGGCTGTGGGGGTGGATGGGTTGGCAAAATACGCCAGGTTGTTTGGTTTTGGAGCCACCACGGGTATCGAAATCCCGTTTGAGAAACCCGGACTGGTTCCCTCAACAGAATGGAAACTTAAGCGGTATCACGAAAAATGGTATGAGAGCGAGACGCTGTCGGTATCGATCGGACAGAGCTATAATCTGGTAACGCCCCTTCAAAATGCTGTGGCTGTCACGAAGATCGCCAATGGTGGCTACAAGATCACGCCACATTTGGGGTTGGAGTTGATCGACGAGACTGGCAAAATACAGCGACGCCAATGGCCCAAAGAGGCGACACCCCTGGTGGGCAAGGAAGCCCTGGATTGGGTGAAAAGGGGGATGATCGAAGTGGTGCACGGCGCAGGAACGGCTGTGAGGCTGAGGGCGAGTCCCAACAAGATTGCCGGCAAAACGGGCACAGCACAGGTGATTGGGCATGGCACGGTGATGGCCGATAAAGAAAAGGCGACTCCTCATGGTTTGTTCGTGTCCTTCGCCCCGTACGATGATCCCAAGATTGCTGTTTCTGTGGTGGTGGAACACGGGCGTGGGGGATCGTTTGCGGCGGCACCCGTGGCCATGAAGGTGATCGATGCTTTTTTTGAGGCTCAAGCCCGGCACGATTCAGAGGCCAGTGATGAAAAAAAGGAAAGCGAGAACTGATCGTGAAACAACCCTTTAATAAAAGTTTTTATTTTCCCCTGTTCGTATTTGCCCTCATTCTGTCTGTGATCGGGATCGTGAATTTGTATTCGGCCACGATTTCTCTCGAGACCAATCAGCTCAGTGATTATTTCAAGGCCCAGCTCATCTACACGCTGGTTGGCATTGTCATCATGCTGATGGCGTCATTTGTGAGTATCTCCCGCTGGTATAGTTTGTCCCCCTTTATTTACGGTTTTGCCTTGGCGTTGCTGGTTCTGGTGTTGTTGATGGGCTCGAAAACGCATGGGTCTCTCAGTTGGCTCGATCTGGG
>CAZGMS010000237.1:0-5031 GCA_964526915.1 uncultured Nitrospirales bacterium | reverse complement strand
GGGTTCTGGGTTATGGGTTGTGGGGGGGGGAACAATGAATCAATGAATCAATAATATAACATTTATGCGTCAAATGTATGACACCACTGGATTGTGGTGTAAAAAAAACGACATTTTTTTGGAGACGTCAGGGGAGAAACAGGCTATAATTAAAAGTGGATTAAGCAACATTGATTTGGCAACACTATGCATAAAAGACATCATTTGATTTTTACGTGTTTATTGTTGTTGTTTTTTGGTTTGTTTCTTTTCACGCCACCAGCCCTTGGCGCCGAAGAAACGCAGGAACCAATAGATCGTGATTTCACCCATTATCTGAACTTGGGTGTGTCATTACTCGATCAAGAAAACTACCTCGATTCCATAACAGCCTTTCAAAAAGCGCTCGAGATATCCAGCGACAGCGCGGAGGTTCACTTGGTCATGGGCATGGCCTATGATGGGTTGGGGCAGTACGAAAAGGCAATTTTTCACCTGAAGAAGGCCGGGCAACTCAGTCCTCAATTGTCAGATGCTCATGTGAACCTGGGACTGGTGTACCTCAAAATGGATAATGTGGACGAGGCAATCAAGACTTATTATGACGCGCTGATGATCGATCCCGTCAACGAAAAGGCCTATTTTGGATTGGGGGTGGCGTATCAGAGGATGGGGCGTTACGAAGAAGCCATCGACGCGTACAGCGAGGCGATCATGATCAGTCCCGCTTTTTCGGATGCTTACAATAATTTGGGGATAGCCTTGAGTCATGTGGGGCTTTACGAAGAGGCCATCACGTCGTATCTCATTGCCATTAAAATAAGACCAGACTTGTCGGAGGCGGCGTACAACAATCTTGGCATTACGTATCAGAGTGTTGGGCAGGATGACAAGGCAGTGGAAGCGTACACCAATGCGATTCTTCTGGACCCGGAATACACCAAAGCCTATTGCAACTTGGGTCACGTCAGACAGCAGAAGGGGAATTATGATGAAGCCATGTGGGCGTATCAGGAAGCCCTCAAAATTGATCCCGCTTTTGCTGACGCTCACTATGGATTGGGCAATGCCTATGGCAGTACGGGGGAATACGAAAAGGCCGCTGATTCCTATTTATTGGCCATTCGGCACAATCCAAAAGATGCACGTACCTATTTTAATCTGGGGTGGTCTTATGGAAAGTTGGGACAATTGGACAAAGAGCTTGATGCCTATAATCAGGCCATCAGTTTAAAACAGGACTATGCCAAGGCCTATCTGGGACGAGGGTTGGTGTATTTGAAAAACGGTCATAAAGATATGGCCAGACAAGAATACGATGTTTTAAAAAACCTCGATGCCAAAATGGCCAGTTCCTTGTACGAGCTTCTCAATCAATAGTCACACGCTTTGCTGTCAAATGGCGATGCCGTCAAATATTGTTTAGGGCAATTCAATTTGATAAACATATCGCGTTGTCGACAAAAATATGACGGAGTTGGTGCTTTCTTTCGAGAATGGTTTCAATGTTAAATCGTTAACCCATTAAAAAATCAGCTGAATAATTTATCTTTGGGATTGGCACCAAGCTTGCTTGGACGTAAAGTAGCTTTGTCAATTACAGTAAAGTCGATAATGCTAACACAAAAAAGGCGGGGGCATGAAGCAGGGGGGCTGTTTCATCCTTCGCTTTTTTTATTTGAACCAATACGGACCACAAAAAATTCCTCTCTCAGTAATGATTCCGGTAATGAGTTCGGCCGGTGTGACATCGAAAGCGGGATTTTTTACGCTAACGCCTTCGGGGACCATTCTTTTGCCATTGATGGTAGTCACTTCATCGGGATGGCGTTCTTCTATGGGGATTTCTTTGCCCGTAGGGGTAAGAGGATCAATCGTCGAAAAAGGGGCCGCCACGTAAAATGGGATGTTGTGGTATTTGGCCGCGATGGCGACAGAGTATGTACCGATTTTATTGGCGACATCACCATTAGAGGCAATGCGATCAGCTCCCACTATCACCTTGCTGATGAGCCCCTTGGCCATCAGGCTCGCCGCCATGTTGTCACAGATCACAGTCACATCAAGGCCACATTTTTGTGCCTCCCAAGCCGTGAGGCGTGCGCCTTGCAAAACCGGGCGGGTTTCATCGGCAATGAGCTTGATTTTTTTGCCGACCTGAATGGCTGAATACACCACTCCCACAGCGGTTCCCCACCCGGCGGTGGCCAAGGCCCCTGCATTGCAATGTGTGAGCACGGTGTCGCCATCACTGAGCAGTTCCTGCCCGACCGCGCCCATTTTTTGATTGGTTTCTACATCCTCATTTTTGATGGCGACGGCCTCTCTGACCAGCAGTTCTCTGAGTTCATCTATGGGTTTGTCCTGATGATTGGTAAGGATTTTTTTCATTCTATCCAGTGCCCACTGTAAATTGACAGCCGTGGGGCGTGTTAAAAAAAGTTCATGACAGATTTGATACACATAATGTTTGAAATCCCCTAAGCTTTCCTTTTTACTTTTAGCTTTGGACTTTTGATTTTGGACTCCCAATGCCACCCCCATGGCCGCCGCCACACCGATGGCTGGTGCCCCGCGAATGGTCATGTTTTTGATCGCCTCTGCTACGTCCTGCCAGGTGTTGCATGTGACGTAAATTTCCTCATTGGGCAGTTTGCGCTGATCGAGCATGATGACGGAGTCATCTTGCCATTCGATGATCAAGAAATGTTTCATGCAGGACTTAAATGTCAAACGGGAGTATTTGTCAAAACTTCCTTGAAGAGGTGAGTGTAAACTAATATCAGAAAAAACCATGAACTACACACAAACACTACAAACCAAAACAGACGATTTGGCAAAACACATTTCAAACTGTGTGCAAGCGATTTCCGATCAGGCGTTTCGCGAATCTCTTGCACAGCGATTGATTGAAACACTTCATCACGCGGTCAAATCGGCCAATTTTTGGGAGGTGGCTCTCCTGTTGGGTGGTTGTTTTGACGATGTTTCATTGTCCACACAAACTCGTGATCAACTCAAAACATTATTGGCTGAGCTACGGGCTTTTCAAGGTGTGAAGGCTCTGGCATCGACACAGACTGCTCTGGTGGTGTTTGGCACGTCTGGCTGGCGCGATCGCATTGGTGAGGGCATGACGGTACTGAATGTGCATCGGGTGGTGCGGGCCATCATCAACACGATGCAGGGTGATGATTATCTGCAACAGCAGGGGTATTCTTCATTTGACGTGGTGAAAAAGAAAGGCATCGTGCTCATGCGCGACAATCGCTATCTGGGCGATGTTTTTTTGACAGCCGCCAAGAAAGAGCTGGTGCAAGCGCACATCAAGGTCCATGAGGCTGGTGAATGTCCCACAGGCGTTGGTTCGGCGCTAGTGACGGAACTTGGTGCCGCGGGTTCCATCAATTTCACACCCTCGCATAACCCCATGGATTGGGCGGGTATCAAATTCAACCCGGCCGATGGGGGCCCTGCTGGTACGAATATCACAACAATGATTGACGCCGAGGCGGCCAAAATCATGGAGGATAAAGAGTTTGCGCCCGCAGAGCCGTCGACTGATCAAATCACCACATTTTGTAATGCCGTTGATGCCAAAAAAATGTACCGTGAATTTATTTTAAAGAGCAAAAATTTTGATCTTCTCGCCATTCAAAATTGGTTGCTGGCGCACAAAGGTGAGTTGCTGATTGTTGTGGATTATTTTCATGGGTCAGCGCGCGGATTTGTTGAATCGCTATTGGGAGAGGAGCTTGTTGCCGAACTGCAACAGTCGCAGGCAATTGAATTTTGGCACACAAATGATGACGTGAGTTTTGGTGGCAAAAAACCGGAACCATCAGCCCAGAATCAGCGTCCCCTGATGGCAAGACTCAAGGGAAGCGGGCGCCGATTCACTCTGGGTGTGTTCATGGATCCCGACGCCGATCGTATTCGATTGTGCGATGCCAGCCTGGATATCGAAGTCAATCTGTTTGGTCCCATCATGTACGCCAACATGCTGGCGACTGGTCAAAAAGGCGGTGTGGTGTCGACCGTGGCGTCGTCTGATTTTGCCCTCACCATTGCGCGCGAGAACCAACAAGAAGTTTTTGAAACGGCAGTCGGGTTCAAATGGTTCAGGGAGCATTTTAAATCCGGTCGTGCCATCATTGGTTTTGAGGAATCAGACGGGATTTCGTTTGGGGACACGCTCGAGAAAGACGCGTTGGCCGGGTTATTGGGGGCCTTGATGATTTGGGTGCGTTCGGGTGAGAATCTTTCTACACAATATGAGCGTTTGCAAAAGCGATATGGCTATTATTACCCGCAAAAGACGGGCATTGATCTTAAAGGCATCACACCTGCCCAGTGGTTGACTTATCAAAAAAAGGTATTGGGTGTGTTGTTGGGCGGTCTGTTGGCTGAGGGGCAAAAAATCACGGTGGGCGAGAGCGAAAAAACAATCATTCAAATCATGACGGACGATGGGTTAAAGCTGGTTTTTGATGATCACAGTTGGATTCTCATGCGCCCGTCGGGGACTGAGCCTAAGTTCAGGATCTATTACGAGATCACCAGTGCGAAGGCATTGTCGTGTGCCCAACTCAAGGTCTTGATGGATAGTTATTGCCAAGCGGGCCAGAAAATCCTGCAGAAAGCCCGTGATCACGTGGCGCTGTAGTTGGCTGTTGTTCCCGGGCCAAATAAATGTCACGAGTTCGTGTCCTTCAGGACACGGAAAATATTATTTGTAATCAACATATCTTGGATCCTGCCGATAACCTCAGTGATGAGGATTCCCGGTTTATCCGCAACCCCCCGTGCGCAAATAAATGTTTTGGTGCCCGCAAGTCCATTGGGGACGAGTGTATTCCCGACTCAAAGCGTGCCTCATGTGCAAACCCACAGTGACGGGGTTGGCATGTCCACTGAAGCATTTTCCCCGGAGAGTGATACGAGGAGCGTGGTTGTCCGTGCGCCTTTGGCGGCGCGCTTGGCGACCCCTCTACCCAGCCAATTGAGTCAAACTGCCAGACAACAGCTTCCCGACAGCATCCCTCAGCCGGC
>CAZGMS010000236.1:0-2687 GCA_964526915.1 uncultured Nitrospirales bacterium | reverse complement strand
TGCGCAGTTCCTCAGTTGAGCCGAGGTCTTTCACACATGACTTACTTCCCCACCTAGACACGCTTTACGCCCAGTAATTCCGAACAACGCTTGCACCCTCCGTATTACCGCGGCTGCTGGCACGGAGTTAGCCGGTGCTTCCTCTTAGGGTACAGTCAAACAATAAGATTGTTCACCTCATTATCTTCTTCCCCTATGACAGGAGTTTACAACCCAAAGGCCTTCTTCCTCCACGCGGCATCGCTGGATCAGGGTTTCCCCCATTGTCCAATATTCCCCACTGCTGCCTCCCGTAGGAGTCTGGGCCGTGTACCAGTCCCAGTGTGGCTGATCGTCCTCTCAGACCAGCTACCCGTCATAGCCTTGGTGAGCCGTTACCTCGCCAACTAGCTGATGGGCCGCAGACCCATCCTATAGCACAACCTTAGATCAGAGGGCTGTCTTTCCTCAACAAATCTTTACGATTCAAAGAGAATATCGGGAGTTAGCAGACCTTTCGATCTGTTGTCCCCGTCTATAGGGTAGATTATCTACGTGTTACTCACCCGTGCGCCACTTTACTCATTCCCCGAAGGGAACTTTCTCGTACGACTTGCATGTGTTAAGCATGCCGCCAGCGTTCGTTCTGAGCCAGAATCAAACTCTCCAGTTGAAAGCTTGATCTGCAGTCCCGTTAAAAACGAGACCCAAAAAAATTGTAAGGTCTTTACATCATCTTACGACGATATAAAGCCCGCTCATACTTATTAGTCATTCTGTTATTTAATTTTCAAAGAACCAGTCTCCTGACCGGACGACGCACTTAACATCGTCTTTTTTGGAGCGCAAGCAAAATTTTAAAAATTTTTTGATTTTTTTGGGCAACTCCTGAAGAAGCCACCCGCCGCAAAGAGGACCCTAAATGTTCATTTGCAGACAGTCCGACTATAATACATGAAAAAAAATTGGTGTCAATCAAAATTACTTAAAAATTATATGATTTCTTTCATTGTAAACTCTTTGATTTTCATGCCCACACCCACTAATTGTTTGCCCCTATGAAATTTAACCAATCAGGTTTCACCAAAAAAGAACTCCTCATTGTGCTGGGTACAATCACAATCATGTGCTTGGCCTCCCTCCCACTCTATTACAAACTCCACAAAAACATTCACAGCAAACACATACACAACAAGATAGAGCGGGTAAATACCATCCACGTCACAAAACAGAAACCACTACCACTTACCGTGCCCTGTGGTCTTTTTCGGCCAGATTTTTTGTAAAAAGCTTTTGCGACCTGATGTATGCACTTCGGCTTCGTATTGCTGAGGGTTCTTCCTGTAATAATGTTGATGATATTCTTCTGCACAAAAGAAATTGCTATAGGGTAGAATTTGGGTCACGATGGGTTTTGAGAATATGTGTTCCCGCTCCAAGGCCTGTTTGGTCTGTTCTGCCTGGTGCTTTTGTTCCTCGTCGTGAAAAAAAATGGCCGTCTGATATTGCACACCGCGATCATGAAATTGGCCACAGTCATCCGTGGGATCGATCTGCCTCCAGTACACCTGTAAAAGATGCTCATAGGAAACAACACCAGGATCATACGTAACCTGAATCACTTCAAGGTGCCCCGTTTCACCGGAGCGCACTTCCTCATAAGTTGGGTTTTGCTTGTGTCCACCGGCATAGCCGGCAATCACTTGCGTCACGCCTTTCAGAGCCTCAAAAGGGCCCTCCATGCACCAAAAACAACCGCCAGCAAACGTCGCCAGTTTTAAGTTCACATGATCTGTCATTCGACCTGCATAATATGAAGGGGGAGAAGCAATCAAGCAATGAAGCAATCAAGCAATGAAGCAATCAAGCAATGAAGCAATGAAAAAATGATATCATTCTCAGAATGTAATGGATTCTTTCCTTTGAGCTTTGAGCTTTGAGCGTATGTCCCAAACTTGTATTATTATCGCATTAGTGACATACGTAAATTCAAAGGAGAGCTTCTATGTCCTTTCCCACAACCCGCTCACGCCGTTTGAGGTCCAACCCAACAATGCGTCGCCTTGTTCGCGAAACAAAACTGAGCGTCGACGATGTGATCATGCCCATTTTCCTGACATTTGGAAAAAACAAAAAAGAAGCCATCTCGTCCATGCCGGGCGTGTATCGCTACAGCATTGACCGGGTGGATGAAGAAATTGAATGTCTAACATCACTTAACATCCCAGGCACCATCCTGTTTGGCATCCCGGAACATAAGGATCCACAGGGTTCAGGGGCTTACGATGAAAATGGCATTATTCAGCAAGGGATCAGACACATCAAAACACTTGCCCCCGATCTGTTGGTGATTGCCGATTTGTGCCTGTGTGAATACACCAGTCACGGTCACTGTGGCATGATCAAGGGGGATCAGATTCTGAACGACGAAAGCTTGGCGGTACTCGCCAAAACAGCCGTGAGCCAAGCCCATGCAGGAGCCGACATCATCGCGCCATCCGACATGATGGATGGCCGTGTGCGTGCCGTGCGTTCAGCTCTGGATGAGAATGGTTTTTCCAACACACCCATTTTATCTTACGCCGCCAAATACGCATCATCGTTTTATGGTCCCTTTCGGGAGGCGGCCCAGGGGGCCCCACAGTTTGGAGACCGCAAGACGTATCAGATGGACCCTGCCAACGCACGTGAGGCCATTAAAGAAATTT
>CAZGMS010000235.1:0-16983 GCA_964526915.1 uncultured Nitrospirales bacterium | reverse complement strand
CAAAACCCTCCCGGAAAACAGCCTTCCATGATAAAAAACAGACCAGCAACATTTCTTCTCATTCTGATTTCTCTGTTCCTGATCGCTGGCAACAGCTTTGCGACGGATCGCTACCTCTCACCGATCGGCGCGGATGACAGCAATTGCGCTGACATTGGCGACCCGTGTTATTCGATCATTCACGCGCTCACGCAATCCGGTGCCGGCGATGTCCTGCACCTGACCGCGGGGACCTACAACTACGATCATCAGGTCACGGTTGACAAAAGGGTGGCCATTGTTGGCGAGAGCAGCAACAACACGACCATCAACATCAGCGGACAGCACGGTTTTCTGGTAGATCAGATCATGTTGCCTCAGGCCGTGAAATTCGAAAATCTGCATATTCGCGGGAGTGGAAATGTGAGCACGATCCAGACCCGCAATTCTCGCGTCCTCATCAAGGACACCAAGATCACCAACTCACTTGGTCACGGTCTCTTCATCTCCGGCGGACAGGTGGAGGTGAAGAACAACCTTTTTTACGGTATCGCGCTCCATTCCATATTCGTCGCCAAGGCGCCACTCGTGCCACCATCGCCGATGACACAGGTCATCATCTTCAACAACATCATTACCGCCACGCATCAAACCGGCCTCTTTATACAAAACAACGATCCCAACACGATCATCACGGTAGCCCGCAACCTTTTTGCGGACAACAGGATAGGCGCCTTGCACACCCTCGCAAACACGCCGCAGAATGGACGCAACACCGCATCGCTCTTTTCGTTCAACAACACCTTCGTCGGCAATCAGGGTCCCGTCATCAGTGCCGATGATGGGTCCTCGTTCAATAAAAACAACATCTATGCCTTTAACGATGGACCCGATATGGAACCCAACGGGTTGCAGTTAGGCATGCAACAGCGGGAATACAACCTCACCTTTGGCAACACACCAGACAACCTGAGGTTTGATCCCAACACCTTAAACGCCGATCCCAAGTTTCCCGCGACGGACAACGGTGTCAGTTCCGGTTTGACCGAAAACACACTCACCGACGCGCTCAAGGACTGGCCGGTCGATTCGCTCAGGGGCAAGTTCCTCATCGCCAATGAGTTCAAAAATGTTTATTACATCTCTGGCAACACCAGCAATACGATCACGGTCCTCGTCAATCATCCCGATCACGAACTCACTGACATGACTGCCGTGGGTCAACCCTACATGATCATCGATGGCTTTGTTCTGGCACCCGATTCGCCCGCGATCAATACCGGCACCCCTGCCGAATTCATGAACAATGCGGACCTGAGCCGCAACACGAGGGGGCACATGGGCAATGCCAACACACCCCACCCTGTGGTCACGTTCAAGACGCCAAAAAAATACACGGCCCTTGCGGGATCGGGTATGCTCATGGCGGATCTGCTCATCAATAACAGCCTTGGTACCACCATCACAGGATATTTGTGGGAACAGCGTGATGGGGAAGAGGTGGAACTTACCTTTGAGAACATCCAAAGACCAGCCTTCAACGCGCCGGAGACGCCGGGAAATCTTGTCTTTGGGGTCGGAGTCACTGATTCCGCCGGTAAAAGTTTTGTCAGTGGAGACGCGTTGGAGTATTTCGTGAACGAGGGGGTCAAGATCAATCGTGTGGGACCCGCCATCGCCACGATTGGGCAAGCCATCAGTCTGGCAACACCTGGCGATACGATCGATGTGGGGAGAGGCGTTTACTTCGAAAAAAATCTTGTTATCGATAAGAGTGTGCACATAAGAGGTGCCGAGGGCCACGAAACCCATATCGAAGGTTTTGCCTCGCGCGACATCATGTCCAGCGGACCTCAAGGTGCCGGCATTCAGGTCGTTAATGGGGCTGATATCAGCATCGAGGGCTTGACCATTCAGAATATGGCTGGCCCTGCCATTCACCTCAACCCCATCCCTGAGGCAACAGTCCAAATAAAAATTGGCTCCGTTAGCATCCTTAACAACCTGGGTGATGGTGTGCTCGGTTTCGCCACAGGCTATGCACACATCGTTAGATCAATTATCGGTGGCAATACAGGTAACGGGTTGAACGTGCGTGCAGACAAAAATCTTTTTATAAGTGAGAATGCCATCGTAGGGAATCGGCTCTCAGCCATCACGTACCCTGCTGGGCCGGCGGAAGAAGTTTTTGTTTTGAGAAACATCCTCGCCAATAACGAAAGCACCGGCCTCAAGGATCGGCCCACCACCCTCTTTGAGAGTAACATCGTGGCCAATCCCAGAAGCCTGAGTCTCTCCGCAGATCAGGTCCGTGGGCTGGCTGTGAGCAACAACACCTTTTTCTCCATGGAAAACCATGCTGACAGCATGACCGTTTCGGGTCTCCTGGGAGGGTCAGGTGCACCGGTCGAATTTATCAATAACGCTGTGATCGAAAATCCACGGGGCACCAGACTGACCTGCGTCCCTGGCGGTGAGTACAAAGTCGACTATAATTTGTATTACCAAACAGCGGCTGGCGCTTCCGGGGCCTGTGTCCCCGGTGCACATGAAAAAGTCGACACACAACCCCTGTTTTACATTATCTACAATGACGTCGTCGATATTGCCGGTCCCGATTTCATCAGGGTTGAGGGAGCCGATTTTATTCCGAATGAGTTTACAGGAAAATTCCTGCTCATAAACCAGAAGGCATTTTTTATCCTGGAAAACACTGTTAATTCCATCAAGGTCGCTGTCCCAAGAGATCAGGCCGCTTATCATCTCCTGGCCTATGGTGTGGGGCACAATACCGCTTTCAAAATAACAGATTTTAATTTTAACAAGACCTCTCCCTTATTCAACAATGGTCTCAATGCCGAAAAACAAGGCCGCTCGTTAAAGTACATCCACCGCCGTAGTTTTGGCATATCTGATATCGGGGCCAACGAAATCCCGGACTTCACGCTTAAGATGAGCAATGCCGGCAAGGCCATCGACCTGACAGAGGGAGGAGACAGCAAACCCGTCAAGATCAGTATCCTGAACCCAACAGATAAGCAGGATGTCACAGTCACCCTCAATCTGCCAGACAGACTTGAAGCCGAGCCCTCAGTCCTGACCTTCACCGGTAAAAATTGGGAGCTCGAACAAACGGTCAACCTATCCGTGATTGAGGACGCTGAGGTCCAGGGCGCGCAAAAACAGGACATCTCGTTCACACTCACCAGCACAAACCCACACTACAATGCTATCGCTGTCCCCAAACTCTCCGTCAACATTACAGACAACGATACGGCGCCACCAGCTGACCCTGCCGCCTTGATCGTGCTTGAGGAAACCGGCGACAATACTGTGGTGAGCAAGGATGGTCTGACAGATACGTACTCCATTAAACTGATGAGGAGACCAGACGCCGCGGTTTCCATCACCCCACAACCCACAGCGTCACTGAAAGTGAGCACCCCAAAACTGGTGTTCAACCTCTACAACTGGAACAAGCCGCAGACGGTTACAGTCTCGGCCCTGAAAATCCCCGACAACATCGGTGACCCCCCCATCAACACGTCACTGGCCAAAAAAGTTCAGCAAGCCTCCCACTACATCGATCACAAGGTCGTCAGTACCGCGGATGCGTTCAATAACTACACAATCGCCCGCCTGCCGGTCATCGTTAGAAATTTCCAATCAGAAGAAAATGGGCAGGCCGATGATCAGGACACGTTCACGATCCAGACACACGATGGCCAGATCGTGGAATCTTCACAAGGAAAGATCGTGGCCGTCGTTGAAGGCATGCTCCAGTCCCCCACGTTTGAATTTGTTCAGTCATCGGGTCCGGATGTTGTCATTGAAGCCCCGCAAATCACAAATTTCGGTGATAAACTCAAACTGGTTTCACACATCACTGCTCCGAAGTATGAACCAAACAACAGCCGCGCCTTCATCAAACTCACAGTCACAGACCAGGACATCACCAAGTCTGCCACCACGATGCTCGCCATCATGCCCAAGGAAAAAGAACTCAACAAACAGGACGTGAGCAATATGTCCGGGCAAATTCTGGGAGTCAATGGCGACGGTGATCTCATCAAATTGGTCAAGGAACCGGGAAATGGAGAAATGTTGAGTATCGTCTGGTTGTCCCCCACCGTAAAGCTTTATGTTTCGAACACAGCCGTCGTACAAACCATAACCATTGGTGATTATGTGGTCCTGAGTGATTACACGTTCCAGCATAATCGGGGCGCGATCGTGGCCTTCAACATGCCCAAACTCAAACGCACTGAATACTACCTCTACGACGCCGTGGCAAATTCGTATCCGGGCATCAAATCATATGTGGCCCCAAACGAGGGAGACCGAGCCGGTTACGTTTTGGATAAGGGTGACTTGGACGGGGATGGAACAGAGGAAGTGTGGGCCTTATTGCCCATGGGCGAAAATGGGGCCGGAATTTTTGTTTTTTCTCTCGAAACCATGGTTGCGATCAGTCGTTTCGTCGAATCCCCCTTCAACGAGTTTTCTAAACTCCTGACGATCGCCGACATCAACGCCGACACAAAGGCCGATTTAAATACCGGGACGGTCGCTTATGACAGTAATCTGGTGACCGCAGACGACATTGATTCCCAAGGACAGTATAATGCCGCTGATCAGATCATGTCCTTCTTGTCCAGCGGCACCGAGAAGGGTGTGTTGCAGATGGCCGACATGTCCGCCAGCTTCGAAATCAAACCGCAGTTTCCTGAGCTGACTCCAAAATACAAAGGACTCATCAAGACGGCAACGATGGGAGGGGCCAACGGATTGATTGAGCTCACCACCGATCTTGATTTCAACAACGATGCGGCAGACGATATCGCCACCGCGGATTCAAACTTCCTGATCAGCTTTTATTTTGGTTCACCCGAGTCGGAGGAAACCATGGCCTCCATGTCAATCGATTTGAGTGAGGCCGTGGACGCTATCTTGAGCATGGCCGCAGGTGATGTCACCGGAGACGGTGTGGATGACTTGGTGCTCGGATGCAATGATGGCATCATCATCATCATTCCCGGAAGCACCCTGTATCCCGAAGAAGCCCAACTTTCAGAGGACGACCTGATCATCATTTTTGCCGATGCCGGTGTTGATGTCGATAACATGGTTGTGGCAGACACCAACGGCGATGGAATCGACGATATTACCTTTTACGACGATGGCAAAGACAACACAACCGTGATCGATACCTATGACAATTTTGGCGGCAACAATGACAACACGGGAAACAACACCACGGCACCAGTTTTTGCCGGCAAACTCTCGGGGGTAGCAGGTTGTTCACTGAATCCCACCATCGTGGTCTTCAGCGAAACTTACCATGACTACCTCACCGTTGCGATGTTGTTATTAGTTTTGCTCTGCGTGAGACTCAGACGCGGCACCAGTTGATTATTTTCTTGATTGCTTTCAGCCATAGGACTGACCCCGCTCTGCGGGGCATTGCTTGATTGTTTGATTGCTTGATTGCTTTCCATCCCTTTCTCACTTTGATAAGCAATATATTTATTTCTCATTTTGCAGTTCTAATGTCGTCACCTTTATGTGACATTATCGACAATTTACAATAGTTACAACTAGTTGTTTGAACCTTCGCCATCAACCATTTCTGGCATGCATGTTGCATAAGTAGACTATAGATAACAAAGACGAGGTTCAAGATGAAAAAAACAATTACACTCAATCATAATCTGGGACACATCAATACCAGCCAATTGCCCAATCCTGCGGATCACATCAATGAGGGCAAACCACGCGAAAAGGAAGTTGCCTCATCTGTTCCCCTGAACATATGCAACGAAATCGTCGACGCCCTGGTTGAACAAAGAAATGTGTACCCCTTGTTGGTGCAAATCAATCACCTCCTGCACTTTGGCCTGCCCTTGTCGGCCAGGCCCGACGTCTTAAAAGAGCTGAACAAGATTTTGGGGGCCCTGTTCTACCAGTATAGAACAGATCACTCTCTTTTTAAACAAGCCCATGAAGTCATGACACTCGTCAACAAACAAATCGACCGGAAACCTCAGAAGGATTCTCATCTGGCAGAACTCGAATGGGAAGAGTTGCAAAAAACAGTCTATCTCCTATGCGATTGGGAAGATATTATCAAAAGTTCATCGGCACGAACGCTCCAAACAAACATCGATTCACATCAATAACACTTTGCTGTTAACCATGTCTCTATTTTAGTCTTGCAATAATTTTGATATCTATTATTTATCATCAAAACATTGACGCTAATGTCAAGTTTTCCACAGACAGTAATGGACTTTTGCATCAATAATTTTTATAATCCTCTAGGGTTTTTAAAAAATGTATTTTGACCCCGTAAAATAAATCAGCAAAAAGTATTTTTTAGCAACCCACAATAGATCCATAAGCTGTCATAACCGTTTATATTTTACAACAGTCATGGGGAGGTCTTTTTGCAAAAAAAAACCATATCGAATGGGTTAGGAATAGTGCTTTTCTTGTTTGTTTTGCTATTATGCGCCAATTGTTCACATACTTCGGGTTATTCCTATCACAAGGTCAATTCATCCTCTAACAGGTTATCTCAGGGTGATTTGGCTCAGGCACCCGGGACCACTTGGAGACCATCAAAAAAAAACACGATACCTGTCACCATGAACCCACAGGTCAAGAAGTGGGTCAACCTCTTCAATGGTAGTCTGCGTTCGAGTTTTAAACTCTGGGTGAAACGCATAGGTTACTACGGACCAACCATCAGCTCGGTCCTGTCCGAAGAAAACGTTCCCCAGGACATTATCTATCTGGCCATGATCGAAAGCGGATTTAACACCTCGGCACACTCCTCGGCCAGTGCCGTGGGAACTTGGCAATTCATCTCCTCCACCGGTAAGATGTATGGTTTGCAGAACGGCTTTTTTACAGACGATCGTCGCGACCTTATCCAATCCACAAAAGCCGCCGCCAGACACTTAAACGATCTGTACAAACTCTATGGCGATTGGTATCTGGCCTTTGCCGCTTACAACGCAGGCTCCGGCAAGGTCAATCGGGCGATCAAACAGGCCAGATCCAAAAACTACTGGACCCTGGCGTCGTCCCGTCATCACTACTTAAGGCAGGAAACCAAGGACTACGTCCCCAAAATTCTGGCGGCCCTGCACATCGTCAAAAATTATTCCTCTTTCGGCTATACCTCGTCAGACTTCGACACACCCATGCAGTACGACAGGGTCACTGTCCCCGACGCAACCGACATCAAGGCCATTGCCAAAAGTGCCAGAACCACTCCCAAGGTCATTGCGGCCATGAACCCTTCCCTGGTTCTGGGAATCACCCCCCCTGGTCCCTCATCTATCTACGTCCCCAAAGGGGCCGCCAGTGAGTTCGAAAGAAATTATGCCATGATCCCCGTCTCAAAAAGGGTCACGTCACTCCAATACAAAACTGGGGCCCACGAATCATTGACAGGCATCGCCAAAAAATATGGTTTGAGTGCTACAAAACTGGCCAAGCTCAACAATATTCAACCTGCACGGAGCAACCGTGAACTCAAAAAAGGGACCCTCATCAACATGCCAGGAGACCAACACACCCTAAACTCCATCGCCAAGCTTTCGGCCAGTGCCATCGCGTCGAGCGGAAAACCCAGAATCCAGACCAAGACCGTTTATTACAAGGTACGCGCAGGAGACACCCTCTCAAAAATCGCCAAACGCAACAAAACCTCTGCCAGAAAACTCGCACAGTGGAACGGCATGAGATCAAGCTCTCCCTTAAAAATCGGACAAAAAATCAAACTGCAAAACGCGACCTACACAGCGCCTGCAAACGGAGGTTTCCTGGCGAAATTCACACCCGAGCCCGAAAGTCAGGAACGCCTTTCCGGTGTAAGTCACATCATCGTGCAGGAAACACAAGGCGGGAATCAATTCATTCCCTCTGAACCCGAGGAGATCGAAATCCCCAATCTGGCAGCGGCCGAAGACAGTTTTGCCCCCCAGGAAGACCCCCTTCTGCCTGCGTTCGTCAAGACCATGGATGGTGAGGTTCTGGCCTATGGCAAAAAGCTGGAAGAAGAGGAAGACCTGGTGCAAAAACCAGAACCAACGCGATACCACGTGGTGTTACCCGGTGAAACCCTCTTGAGCATTGCCAGCAAGTACAAAATGACTGTGGAGGGAATAAAGCAACTCAATAATCTGGAATCAAACCTCATTCGCTCAAACCAGAAAATCATCGTCTCACAACCTTCTCAAAAACAAATGGCGTCTGCTCAAAAGACCGACCGGAAGGCGACCACAAAAACGGCCTACACCGTAAAGTCTGGTGACACTTTATCCGTCATCGCAAAACGCAATCACGTCTCTGTGGACAAACTAAAGGCCTGGAACAACATGACGGGCAACACGATCCAGCCGGGGCAAAAAATCCTGGTGCAAAACGCGGAACAAAAGACGTCCTCGCGTCCCGTCGCGCAAAACGACAAAAAAGTAATCTATCACAAAGTGCAGGCAGGTGAAACCCTGTGGTCCCTGTCGCGCAAGTACGACGTGAAGATCAGCGACATCATGAAGTGGAATGCGCTCAACACCCAGACAGTCAAGACGAATCAAAAAATCAAAATCATCGCTTGACGTTACCTTCCATCCGCTTCCTCCCTGCTCAGTCGGATTTCCTGAGCGCACATTTGTGTACAGGGAAAACCGTTGAAATCGCCGGATCTCCGCGTTGCTCATGAAAAATTAAATCCTCACATACCATCATAAGTATGTTGCGGTTTAATTTTCCCTGAGCGCCTTGATCTTCAACGATTTGAACGGTTTTCTAGATTCCACAGCTGCAATTTAGTAAAAATAGAACGCAACTTTTCATCTCATGGCACGATAAAACAGCCATGGTAATTTGGCGATCAACACCAACGGCTCTTGTTCTGGGAGGCACGGGCCACATCGGCGCCAACATTGCCCTGCAGTTGGCGAGACAAGGTTATCCCACAACCACCGTAAGCAGGCGTCCCGTTGATTGCATCAAGTCCCCGATCAGAAACGCCTTTGAACAACACGGAATACAACATCATTCGATTGATGTTTATGGGGCAGAAAATGAACGCCCTCTCTTACGTCTCCTCGAACAGTATGATTTGGTGATTAACGCGGCTGAGCCTTACCCTGTCAACCCCCATGAAATCGCAGCATCCGTCTCAGGTGTTGCTCGCCTACTTTCGGCGGCTCACAATGCCGGATTTGGTCAAGCGCCAAAAAAATGGATCCGCATTGGCTCCCCGCCCGCAGAAATACCCAATCCCACGCTATCAGAGAGCGACAACGGCGACAGACTTTACCCCGAAAACATGTCATGGGGAATTTTGCGAAAACGTTTCCACCCCGCTTTCTCCAATCCCTATTTTCAAACAAAGCTCCAGATCAAACAGCTCTTCGATCACGCGGTGGCCTGTGGTCAGCTCAGGGGCATCACCGTAGCCCCCACGGCCGTTGTGGGTTGGGGAGCAGATCATGGTGCATGGGAACCCATTACAAATTATTTCAACCGGCGTTTTCCTCCCATAATACCCGCCATTCCAGTCGACACCATCCCCGTGGATCATCTTGCCAAAGGGGTTGTTCTGGCCATTGAGAAAGGTGCGATCGGAGAAATATTTCAATTAAGTGGCGTTCACACAAATATGGCGGATGTCATTCTGGAGGGATTAAAATACGCTGGAATGAATCAGCTTCCCGTGAGCATAAACCTTCCAAGAGCGCTATGGGGGCCAACCCTGCTCGGTGAGGTCGTTATGTTGAGAGGTTTTGAGCTCTTTCTGACCAGTCAAGGACTCACACCCCCGGCAATCTGCAGACCCATGACCCCCGCACTCAGCATGATGATGGGATTACGTCATTCTCGAAAAGCCCAAGACCAACTGGGCTACCAACTTCCCACAGAAGAGGATCTCATACGCGCCATTCACGCATCGGTCGACTGGTTCAGGGAAACAGGGGAAATCAAGTAGACACAGCCCTTTTAGGAGACAGCCTATGTTGACGCACCCTATAGCGACATTAATGAATAGATTTGGACTGGCTTCACCCACACGGCATCTCCCCGGGATCCCCTGTACCAGCGCTGTTTTTCAACAACCTTTTTTCAAAACAGAGTCCGCAAGGTACACACGCAGAGCGGTCGCATTGCCTGATGGCCGCAGATTTTTGAACCCTTTCCAAATTCATGGAAAAGACCTTATCTTCATGACGGGGCTTGCCCGGAGATGTGCTGTCCAAAAAGTACTGGATGAACAGAGCGTGTCTTTGACCCCTGTGAGCTTGGGGTTTGGTCAAACAGCAATGGGAGTGGCCATCACCGACTTTTCCGCAAACTCTCTCGCTCAAGATCCCGATAACCCCACAGCACCCTTTGATCCCCATTCAACGGGGTACCTGGAAGCTACCCTATTCACCTTTGTCTATCCTCCCGCTAAGAGCCTTTCGAGAATGTGGCACATGTGCCCCATAAAACTTTTTGTTGACGACGCACACCTCGACCATTTTGCACAACTCGGTGGCGTGGTGATTGCAAAAATGCCTAAGGTGCCTGGAACAGTTCGCCTGCAAAAACCGACAGCGCACCAGCTCGTCGGCACTGTTTATGATGAAGCTGGTCGCCGGATATTATCCGTGCAAATGAATACACAGCACCGCACCCACATTCCCGTTGTGCCAATCTCCCTGCATCTGCCAGTTGTGACGAGACCCGGCACCCTCGGTGGCAGTTCCCTGCTGATGCACGGAGCACGCGCTTATTTGTTCGATCCGCGCATGGATCACTTGTCATATGACTGGGGACAAGAAAGGGGAATGGAATTCAAGCCTGCAATCATGGTCACTGCCGAAGGCGCTGATTACGTCGTCGGGGCCAATGACTCCGTGTTTGCAGAACAGCAAACTTAATTTTTCATCGCTCGATTCATTTCGCGGTCAATGTCTCTCGCCTTGATGGTTTGTCGTTTGTCGTGAATTTTTTTACCAGAAGCCAGAGCCATTTCGACTTTAGCCCGCCCGTGTTTGAAATAGATTTTAAGTGGCACCAACGTCATTCCTTTGACCTGAATCTTCCCAATGAGCCACTTGATTTCCTTGTGGTGCAAAAGCAATTTGCGGGGTCGCTTGGGCACGTGGTTGGCGTAACCGCCCTTGTCATAAGGTTCAATGTTGGCCTGCACCAGATAAACCTCGTTGTGCCGAATATCACCATACGCGTCCACCAGACTCGCCCTGCCCAAGCGCAACGACTTGACCTCGGAGCCCGTGAGCACCAGTCCCGCTTCAAGACGATCGTGCAACTCGTAATTAAAACGTGCTTTGCGGTTTTGACACACGATTTTGAATCCTGTGGTGGCTTCTTGAGTCTCTTTTTTCTTTTTTGACATAGCGATCACGGGGCTTTGGCTGTCTGATTGTCATTCAAGGCCGTTGGTTGCAATTCGTGCGCGGCCACATCACCGGTCATTTCGGCCGCCACTTCAAAATCGAGCATGACCGGATCATGGCTGGATATGGGCACGCCATCCTTAAAGAGGTGTCGGATCACCTTGGGGCGTTCGGCCTCATGGCGACGACTCACGCGCACCTTGGAGTTGGCCAGAAACCAATCGTATTTGAAGGGCACTGACTCATCACGCAAGGACAGCATTTTTTTGATGACCTTTTGCATCAATCCATCGGACAAGGCCGGGCCCATCAGTTCCTGCGTCTTGCAGTGATAAGACCCCACGCCTAACTCATTGAAAGGCTCGAAGATAAAATCATATTTTCGCAAAGACTGGAAGAGTCGGCGCTCAAAATGGCGTTCTGGAAAGATGTGATGTTCTTCGACGATGTAATCAAATCCTCTGAACACCTTGTTGAACACACTCAAAAAGAAGTGGGCCGCAGAACGGCAGTTGTACGTTGAGGTTTTGATATCACCACCAAGCAACACTGGTTTGGCGGGACAGTGATTGTGAATGTACTGCATGACCTTCTGCATATGCCGAGAACGTTGCCTCTGCGATGAGAGACCCGGCAAATTCACACACACCAAGGTCATCTGACCGCTCCCCACCCCAACGTCCGCCAAAATGGCCTTGTCGCACCCGATCCTCTTGTACGTGCCCCGCATGGGGTCACGGTCATTGGGCAATTTCACCACGCGCAGATTCGACAAGGGCAACCGGGTCATGATGGCGTTACCCTCCAGGGCCAAGTTCTGATTGTCTTTGGCATGTGCCCAGTCCAGATGCAAAAAGGAGGTGGCGAAATAATAGTTATACCCCAATTCAATCGCCAGATCGCGAATCACGTTGACGTTCTGAGAGCGATGGGTCCCGATATCAACCCCCGGGAAAAAATAAATATCAGCGCGACTCACCAAGGCCCTGTTTCTGAGTGTTTCTAAAATGCCCTCGAAATTGGCCCCGTGTTCCAGATGCCACAAAATGGCGCGATAAAAAGATTTGTCCTTGTCGACAGCCTCATCCGAAAAACAGCCGTACTCGTAACCGTTCACCACATCGTCAATCTGCGGTTGCAAGGCCTGATAGACAGTTGACTGCTTGAGTTGCTTGGTCGATAAAAAAGTGGCCAGCTTGGCGAATTCGGCTGTGAGCCTGTGGGTCAAAACTCTTTCCTGACTCACGCGGTTCTGCCTTTCCGGATTCGTGGCATTGGGCAGTTGGTATGACAATCCCTGTTCCATGCTTTTTCCCTTACTAGAACAGTCCCCGTTTGTAAATCGCTTTCCCCCCCCCTCCTATAGAGGCTGTCGATTTATATGCTGAACTGTCATTCCTGCGAAAGCAGGAATCCAGAAAGTATTAATATTACTGGATCCCTGTTCCCACAGGGATGACAAAATTTCAGAAATTCACCTTAATCAATAGCCTCTATAAGTATTTCTGAAACAACCGCTGGGTTTATCGGGGGGGGCACTGTTTATTGCAATAGTTTCCAGATAGGCACTTCTAACGCTTTGGCTATTTTTGAAATCATTTGAAGCGATGGCAGATCGCTCTGAGAAATCATTTCCAGCCTCTGCCAATACTTGACGGTCATATTGGCTTTTTCGGCGGCGGCTTCCTGAGTGAGGAGTAACTTGCCACGATACTTTTTCATATTCTTAACCAGAACACTCTTGATCCTCAATAATGCACCATCAACCATGTATGCACTATATTTTTACATACCTTAAATTAACACTCAGGCAGGGGTATGTTTTTGTTGAACATACCCCAAAGGTATGCAATGGTTGTTATCGGTAACCGTCCGGTCGCAATGGTATTATTTGTATAAGGCTAGGACAATGTCCAGCAGACCAACTAATAACAATGTCTCTTCATCCTAACTTTCCAACGTCGCCTTATGCTCCGCTCATTCCTGAACAGCGGTGGTTTCCCGCCGATGAATCGTTGCGTAGCACGGCCTACGAAAAACTCCTCCCGCCACTTGTGTCAAAGGTGCGGAAAGAGGTATTTACATGGCGTACTAATAATTATGCCGGTGCAAGCGCGACCTCCGTTGCCTTGCTTCGTCATTGGTTCGAAACAGAACACTTGATCGAAAACGCAGATGGCTCACTTTCAACCTTTCGCTATTATTTCGCCCAGCGCGAAGCCATTGAGACTGTCATCTGGCTTTACGAAGTGCGAGGCGCCCGCGACAAATACGATCTGCTGCGCTTTGATGCTTCGGGAGCTGTCTCAAGTGGCATGTTTGCCGAAGATTGGCCACGCTACGTTCTTAAAATGGCGACCGGTGCTGGCAAAACAAAGGTGCTTTCTCTGCTCATCGTCTGGAGTTTTTTTCATAAACTCTATGAAGTTGACTCAGCCTTGTCGCGCAACTTTCTCGTCATTACTCCCAACATCATTGTACTCGACAGATTACGATCTGATTTTGATGGATTACGTATTTTTTTCAACGACCCCATTTTGCCACCCAACGGCCATGAGGGACGCAATTGGCGTGACGATTTTCAGCTCACTCTTCACATCCAAGACGATGTGCGAATTGTTCGCGATACCGGAAATATATTTTTGACAAACATTCACCGTGTTTTTCTTGGCGATATTACCGACCCATCAATTGAAGATGATGATTTACGTAACTACTTTCTCGATCCATTTGGTCCCAAACCAGTAGGGAAAACCACCGACAGCAAAACAGACCTGGGCGAAATTGTCCGCGAAATCGAAGAACTGGCAATTTTCAATGATGAAGCACACCACATTCACAACCCAAAAATGGCGTGGTTTAAATCCATTCAAGACATTCACCATAAGATGCTGCAAAAGGATCGTCGCCTAGCCTTGCAAATAGACGTAACCGCCACACCGCGCCACGACAATGGAGCTATTTTTGTCCAAACGGTTTCCGACTATCCGCTGGTCGAGGCTATTCATCAGAACGTCGTTAAACATCCCGTCCTGCCCGATGCGGTGAGCCGTGCAAAGCTTGAGGAGAAGAGAAGTGCCATCTTCACCGAAAAATACGATGACTACATCAAGCTCGGCATAGAGGAATGGAAGAAAAGCTACGCTGAACACGAACTGCTTGGGAAAAAAGCCGTCCTCTTCGTCATGGTGGACGACACGCGCAACTGTGACGACGTGGGCGCGTACCTCGAAAAAATTTGCCCCGAACTGCAAGATTCGGTACTCGTTATTCACACCAAAAACAATGGAGAAATTTCCGAAGCCGCATCCGGTAAAAACAAGGAAGAATTGGAAGAACTCCGCAAAGAAGCCAACCACATCGATACTTGGGCCTCCCCACACAAGGCCATCGTGTCCGTACTCATGCTCAAGGAAGGCTGGGACGTACGCAATGTCACTACTATTGTCGGGCTCCGTGCCTATGTCGCGCAAAGCAATATCCTTCCCGAACAAACGCTAGGTCGCGGCCTGCGCCGAATGTATTTTGGTACCGACCAACGTGAAACTGTGTCTGTTATGGGTACGCCTGCATTTATGGAGTTTGTAGAATCCATCCAGACCGAGGGAGTCAGCTTTGAACATGTTCCAATGGGTGGCGGCTCAACGCGGAAAGATTCGCTCATCGTTGAAGTGGATACCGAGAACATAGACAAAAAAATAGATGAACTCGATATTCCACTCCCAAAACTTGCCCGTCGCTTTCACCGAGAGTTCAAGAATCTCGACACGCTTAATCCGGCTACCTTGAACAACAAACGACTGCCCCTGAAACCCTTCACTCCGGAAGAGACGCGCGAAATTGTGTTCAAAACAATGCTCAATGCCGAAATTGATCACACCATTCAGCTCGATGGTTCTGGACCGGCCGACTACCGGTCAGTTGTCGCGTTCTTTGCCCGCCAGTTGCTCAAAGACCTTCGACTTGTCGGTGGTTACGACGTCCTCTATGGCAAGGTAAAAACCTTCATGCGCGAGCACCTGTTCACTCCGTCGCCAGTGGACCTCGAAGATCCAGTCGTCCTGCGCAATCTTTCCGAACCGGACGCGGGCAAAATCCTCTACGATTCGTTCAAAACAGCCATCAACGCGTTGACCATTGCCGACACAGGCAACACTCGCATTGAAGATCGAATCCGTCTTAGTAATACGCGCCCATTTCGCACAGAGAATCGGCCTTTTCTTGCAGCAAAAAAATCCATTTTCACAAAAATCGTCGGTGAGGCCAACTCTGGCGGCTTCGAACTTTCTTTTGCCGCTTTCCTTGAAGCAGCAAGCGATGTGGCGGCGTTTACCAAGAACTACCTCGCGATTGGATTTAAGCTGGACTACGTGAAGGCCGATGGCGACTTGTCCAACTACACGCCGGATTTCATTGTTCGTACCACCGACGGCATAGTTTGGATCATTGAAACCAAAGGCCGCGAGGAACTCGATCTCCCACAGAAAATGCTGCGACTGAAACAATGGTGCGCCGACGCCACTTCCGCCAGTGTTGATGAAGATGGCGTTGCCTATCGTTTCATTTACGTTGATCAGCAGGGTTTTGAACAACACCTACCCAAAACTTTTGATGCGCTCGCAACCAGTTTTACGGAGTACCAATCATAATATGGCTCGTGCACATCCAGAAGCCTATGAACTATCCGACACCGAAAAGCGTGACCTCATCAAACTTATCAATGAGGACAAACCGCTTCCAGAAAAATACCGTTTCCTCCTCTTTGCCGATAAACACGAAGTCGAACTTGTTTGGAATGGCAAGTCTCGTGAAGTCTGCACAGCCATTCTCCCCTTTCAGACGCTCGAACACATAGATGAACCAAGAAAAGAAAAGCAGAACGATCAGATGCTTGATCTCGATATTGGCGGACGGCAGATCAAAGGGTGGACCAACAAACTCATCTGGGGTGACAACAAGCTCATTCTATCATCTCTCAAAAGTGGCGCACTTCGCCGCCAGATTGAAGATGCGGGTGGCCTAAAGCTCATCTACATTGACCCACCCTTCGACGTGGGCGCGGATTTCAGTATGGACATCGAGATTGGCGGCGAGACTTTCCACAAAGAGCCGAACCTCCTCGAACAAATTGCCTACCGTGATACCTGGGGGCGCGGCGCGGATTCCTTCATTGCCATGATTTATGAGCGATTGATTTTAATGAGAGATTTGTTGGCGAAAGACGGAAGTATTTATGTGCATTGCGATTGGCGTGTGAATGCTCACATCCGATTAGTTTTGGGAGAAGTTTTTTCCACGGGTAATTTCTCAAGTGAGATTATTCGACAAAAGACACTGTCACGAAAAGCCCAGTCTGATGGTTTTGGAAACATCCACGAAACGATTTATTTCTACAGCAAATCCAACGAATACACATTTAATCCGCAGATAGATGTTCGTGATGAAGCTGCGAGAGACGCGCGGTTTCCTGAGATCGAAGAAGGGACGGGACGACATTATGTCTGGGACAATTTCACACAAGCAGGGACGGGCCCCCCGCGTCGGTTTGGTGAGGTTGTATTGGACCCGCCTACCAGCAAACACTGGA
>CAZGMS010000234.1:0-3489 GCA_964526915.1 uncultured Nitrospirales bacterium | reverse complement strand
TTCAAAAATAATGAAGCCATTGCGTGTGCCCTGAGCAAACTTGCCGTGAGCCCATCGAAGGGCGACGCTGTGGAAGGGCCATTGCTCTGACACTTTATTCTGGATTGCTTCATCCCTCTGATGAGGGATTCGCAATGACGGCTTGGGCTGACCGTGAACAACGTTGTGCATCATCAAAAGGGTTCCCAACAATCCAAAGACAAGAAAGAAAACGGCCTTGCTCATGGCCAACAAATTAAAGGCACTCAAGTAAAAAGCCCGGCCCTGTGCCACCAGAACAAATGAGGCGAGTGCGGCTAGAAAAAACAGCAGAAGGGATTTTACAAAACTGTTTTGCACGGCTGACCAGCGCACCGGAGTCAGCAATGTGATGGATAATAATACCGAGCAGAAAAAAAGGAACAGCCATTTTGATTCGTTGGAGAGGGGACCAGAAAAAATATTTTTATCGCGCCGTCCTTCATCATAAACACCCCAGTAGCCTCCCACGCAACCCTCGTTATTGCGCTTCCAGGGCTGGTCGAAGGCCTCGATGATGTTGTAATGCAGACCTGCTTTTTCCAAATAAGGGATCACGGCTCGCAGGTATCTGGCTTCATTGACAGGGCTGGGCTCGGCCTTCCAGCGCATGCGGCCCTGACTGGGCCAGCCAATCTCACCCACGTAAAATTTTTTGTCGGGAAATTGTTCGTGTGCATACGCTATCGAAAACCGCAAGTGCTCGCGTGCCTCATCAACAGATCGGGCGTTGTCATCCCAATAAGGCAGAATATGAATGGTCAAGAAATCCACTTCATCTGCCAATTTTTTGTAGAATCGCCAGAATCCCAAAACTTCGGCGTATGATACGGGGATCTGAGGCAGGGCTTGTTTTACCTGTTTGACCCAGTTGATCATCTGCCCCTCGGTTTGTTCTCGACGCAGGAGAACTTCATTGCCGACCAAAACGAACAATACCTGATCCTGATATTCGCGCGCGGTTTGTATGAGAGCGCTGATTTCTGCCTGGTTTTTTTCTTCATCCGTGCCAATCCAGGCGCTCAGGATCATTTTGAGATTGTATTTTTTGGCCAGAAGTGGAACCGCTTCGTAGCCCTTCATGATGTAGAGACGGACACAACTGAATCTCTGCGAGAGGAGCGCGAAATCCTGATCGAAGCGGGACAACGGGATCTGGTAATTGTCTCCCAAATCGTAAGGGGTCTCGTCATCTATCAGGGGGGTGTATGAAACACATTCCAATTTATGATCTGCGGGAAACCCGGGTTCGTTGAGAGTGTGTGCACGGCCCAAGAAAAACCAGACACCAAATAAAAGACTTGTTACCAGAACGAGACCAGTGATGAAAATAAAAAAGGAACGTTTGTTGGTCGCGTCCATGAGGGCTTTATCCGTGTGACAGTGTGGGCAGAACGGTCGCATTCTGATGTCTCAAACGCCCTGCCAACACCATGGCCAGGGACTGATAAAATCGGGTGCCAAGCTCGGGGTCCGTTTTGGCCAATTCTGCCAGCTCTTTTTTGTCGAGGCAGGCGGTCTCGACACTGGTGCTGGCCACCACAGAGGCACTGGCTCCCTGCGAACCCAGCAGGGACATCTCTCCCAAAATTTCTCCCGGTCCGCATTCTGCCAACACAAGAGGTTGTCCCAGATAGTCGACCTCGATGGTCACAGTGCCCTTTTTGATCACGAACAGACCCTTTGGCAGAGAGCCTTCCCTGATGAGGAGGGCCCCCGGATCAAAGGTGGCGGTGCGTGCGTGCGCGAACAGTTTTTTCATGTCACCCTCCTTGAGGGCGGGCAGGGCGTGTGAGGCAATGGTCAGGGTGTTTGGGTCGGTCCCGAATTTGGCGCGTTCCACTTTGGGAAAAGAGATCTTGGCCGCGTCCTTTGTGGCCGCGGCGATCACGTCAGTAATGACGGAAACAGTTTTGTCCAGCTGTTCCTGTGTGTGTTGTGGCATGAGTTGCATGCGGAACCGGGCGGAACCCACCGCGACGGCGGGGAATTCCACCAGATTGGCGTGGATGCCCTCATTCTGGGCCCGCGCCCAGGCAATGCGCGCCACGGCCTCGTTACCAATGTAGGCGGGGACGATGGCGGAGGGTTCGCCTATGCAACGGATTCCGTTTTTCTCCAGTCCTGTTCTGAGGGTTACGGAGTTGTTATTGAGTTGTTCACGGAGTTTGGTCCCTTCCGGCGAACGCACAATCTTTAGGGCCTGCATGATAACCGCTGTTTGTACGGGAGAGAGGGCGTTGGAAAACGTCTGGGGACTGCCATAGAACTTCATGTATTGACGCACTGCCAGGGAGGCAGTGGCCAGAAAACCCCCATTGGAGGAAAAGGTTTTGGAAAAACTGCCCATGACCAGATCGACCTTGCCCAGCATATTCTGTATTTCCAAGGCCCCTCCGCCATGAGTGCCCAGGGAACCAAAATCGTGGGCCACATCAACCAGCAGTGTGGCCTTATGCTCTCGCGCCACGTCTTGCAGAGCCTTGATGTCTGGCATGTCGGAGTCCATGGAAAACAATCCCTCGGTGATGAGCAGAATCGCGTTGTTGGTATCTTCAGCGCGGATGGCCTTGAGTATTGCCCGGACCGCCGCGACGTCGAGGTGGGCGTGACGATACACATTGCGGGTGGCCGCGTTGGCACCCTGTTGCAGACACGCGTGAGACAGTTGATCCATGACGATGTGATCGGTAGGACGGACGAGCCCGGCAATGCTGGCGTAACCCGCGGCCCAACCTGTTGGGAACAGGACGATGTGGTCACTACAAAGAGTCTCCTGAAGGGCTTTTTCGAGCGCGAGAGATACGGTAGTGTTGCCGGCCAAAGCAGGTGATCCGGCACTATGCGGCCCAAGATCGTTCAAGGCCTTGATGGCGGCCTCTTTAATGGCTGGGTGTGCGGTCAAACCAAGATAATCCTGACAAGCGAGGCTAATGCCAGCGCGTCCGCAACCGCGCTCATCGGCAATCTCCATTTGCGGACCGGGGGCAGAACGCAAAACGCGTGAGAACGGCCACACGCCCTGTTCTGAACGAAACTGGCGCCAGTCATCGAAGGGCTGGGTGCGTTTTAAAAGATCAGCCCCTGTCGGTCTGGCAAAATCAAACATGCTACCCATCAGAGCTTGGGCGGGAATCGCGCAATAATCAATGTTTTTTGTGTTATTCATAATAAATCCTTTTCGTGCCAAGTCATACCATATTGTTTTTGTTGAGACCAGCAGGAATAAGAGACGGGTGTACGACATAAAAGTGGGTGAAATTTGGAATAGTGATAGCACCGCCCCACCTGTTGACAGGAGGGGCTCCCTGAGCTTTTGCGAAGGGTGGGGAGGTAGTATCGTGAAAAGCTGAGAGACAGGAAATGCCCATCTTCTCTACCACCCCCGCCCTTCGGGCCCCCCCCCCCCCCCCCCCCCCCCCCGGGGGCGGCCCGCCACAAAAAACACCCTGCACTCTCTTCTCCACCCCC
>CAZGMS010000233.1:0-11529 GCA_964526915.1 uncultured Nitrospirales bacterium | reverse complement strand
TCCCGAGTTTTTGATTTATTTTAAGTTGCTCAAAAATTGAGATATCCTTTCATTGATCAGGTCGGGAAATTCCATGAGAGAATAATGGGACGCGTTATTCAAGATGAACAATTCAGAATCCTTGATCTGCTCGGCCATGCCTCTCGCGATGTGGCTGGGCGTCATGACATCCTTGGTGCCGGCGATGATGAGCGTGGGGACATTGATCTTGGCCAATACATCCGAGGCATCGTGCTCAGCGAGTCTGTCGAGTAGTTGCGTATATAAAGACAAATCCGTGTTCACCACGTCTTTGGCAACCTGCCGGAAAATTTTTGAATCCAGATTGTGGTGGATCATGCCCAGTTTGGCCACGATCTTGATGAAATCATCGCTGTCGATGACGAATTTGGCAATGGGTTTGAGTTTGGGTTGCAGCTTTGGCCCCAGTTTTCTCAATAACTGATTTGTTTTGGGGATGATGTAACGGGTCAGGGGGGAATTAAAGGCTGCGTGGTAGGGATACCCGCTGGTGCCGTTGATGAGGATCATTCCCTTATACAGACGCGCGTGTTTGCGGAAAAATTCCAGGCACACCTGCACCCCCATAGACCAGCCGGCAAAAACAGCCCGAGTCACTTTTTCTTTTTTTAAAATGAGAGCCAGATCTCTGCAATGATCGTCAATGGTGAGTTTGGTGGTATCTTTTGGTTTTTGCGAAGAATACAGACCCCTATAGTCCCAGGTGATGAAACGGTACTTGTCTTTGAAGGCCTCGTAAAAGGGGGACCAGGCGATTAATGATCCCCCCAGACCATGACACAGCACGATGGCCTCAGGTCCGCGACCAATGATGTCGTAACCGATCAGAGTTTTATCAAAACTCACAAGCTGTTTGTGCTTGACGGACTTCATTTGACGGCACGATCCTTGTCAAAGCACTTTCTCATTAAAATGAGGGTCATCAATGCGAAACCAATGACGGAGACAATATTGCCCAGCCATTCATCACCAAAGCTGTTGGCGTAGGGATTTTTGAGCCACGGGATTTCGCAATTCATGACCATGAGCACGGCAATGAAGATGCCCATGATCGCCTCACCAGCCACCAGTCCTGATGAAAACAGGAGCCCGCGGTGCACGCCAGCCTGCTGTTCTTCTTCCGACAGGCCCTTCTTCTTGAGGCGATGGGCAACGACTTCGTACACAACCCCACCGATAAACATGGGGAGGATGACGGACATGGGCAAGTACATCCCAACCGCCAATGGCATGGGGTACAGGCGGAATTTGCCGTTACGGGGGGCCAAGACATAACGGTCGATGATGATGGCGATCACACAGATCAGGGCACCGACCAAAACCAGATTCCACGGGATTTGCGCTTCGGCCCCAAACAAACCACCCACCAGTTTTTGAAACATCACACCTTGAGGGGCTTTCAACGGAGGAACTCCCGCACGGGCGGCTGTGCCGATCCCGTACGCCTTGTGCAGTAGCGTCATGGTTGGGGCGATGATGAAAGCGGCGGACACGGCACCCAGAATTTCGGCAATCTGGAATTTTTTGGGAGTGGCCCCCACGATTTGACCGATCTTTAAATCCTGACAGATGTCACCAGACGTGCAGGCGGCGCAACAGACCACACCCGCAACGCCAAGAGTGGCCAGCATTCCCGCCGGACCGGTGTAACCCATGATCAGGAACAGACCGGCAGTGATCAACACAGTGCAGATGGTCATGCCCGACACAGGACTGTTAGAAGATCCCACCAGACCCACGATATAGCTTGCCACGGCGACAAAGAAAAAAGCCAAAATAAAAAGCAACACAGTGATCACGCCTGTGGTGAGCATGCTTTTGGTCATCATGTAGTACACGATACCACTGAGAATCATCGAACCCAACAAAAGCGAGAACAACAGTTTGCCGGAGATTCCTTGTTCATTGCGCGGCAGGCTGGCTGTGTCTTCGAGGCCGCGGATACCGCGCCACGATGTTTTGATTGCCGAAGACATACTGCCAGAAATTTTGATGATCGAATAAACGCCCGCCACCACCATCGCGCCAATGCCAAGATAGCGAATTTGCGTGTTCCAGACATCGCCCACCACATCGAGGGCTGGGGTCTGGGTGAAATCAGTTCCCCAAGAGAGAGCGGGTATGGCGAAGATATTTGAAATGACATTGCCCACCATCAATACGGTTGACGCTTCGAATCCTACAATGAACCCGACAGCCAATAACATGGGGGAGACATCGGAGCCAAAAGCGAAGGCCCCCTTGCCAATGCGAATTCCCCATTCCATGGTGCCCTTGAACACCCCCAATACGGAAACAGCGATTTTGAACAAGGCCCCCATGCCGAGCGCGGCAAAAATGCCCGCCATTTCGGCACCGCCACGGTCGCCAGCTTTAAGCACTTCGGCGCAGGCCACCCCTTCGGGGTATTTGAGTTCGGTCTGTTCGATGATCATCGGTTTGCGCAAGGGGATCATCATCACAATGCCCATCACGCCGCCAGCCATGGCAATCAATGTTGTTTCCCAAAAGTGAAAAGTGTCCCACAAACCCAATAGCACGATGGCAGGGACTGTGAAAATGATGCCCGCGGCCAGGCTCTCACCGGCACCGGCAAACGTATGCACCACGTTGTTTTCCAGAATGGTGCCGCGACGCAGGACCCCGCGTAGAAGGCCCATCGAGATGACTGATGCGGGGATGGCGGCGCTGATGGTCATGCCGGCGTAAAGGCCAACATAAACATTGGCGGCGCACATGACCAGGGCCAGAATAAAGCCCAGGATCACGGCCTGTATGGTGAATTCCGGAATGTTCTGGTCAGCAGGAATATAAGGTTTGATCGGATTTGACATGAAAGACCTTTCTATAAAAAACAGCTGGCAGGATGTTACGTTTCAAATTCTAAAGAGAGGATTTTCTGTCATAAAACCAGGGGGAATGCAAGAAAATGGATGAAGGGGATGAATATCATGTTCTTTGGGAATAGGGGGATATTCGTGTTGATCAGATCCAGCCGGCATTTTGATAACTTTTGGCTGTTTCCGCAATGGCCTGAGCGAGTGATTGCTTGGCTCGCCAGGGGAATTCTTTTTTGAGTTTCTCGCTGGAACACAACCACGATGATTCACAGATTTGCGTGTAATATTTTCTGTCGAAAACATTTTTTGTTTTAAAAACCCGTGCCGCGCCGGTCATGACCTGCATGATCGCGTACAGCAGAGGTTTGGGCACAGAGATGATCTTGATTTTTTTACCGAGCGCTGTGGCGACCTCCTGCCAGAGCTCATGTGTTGCTGTGGGTGAATCGTTTGCGACAAAAAATATTTTATTGTCCCGCGATGAATCGCCCACAAAACAATGAATGGCGCTGATCAAATCGGCAAGACCCACAAAACTCATTGGTTGTTTTTTGCGGCCGGCCACAAAACCAACGCCTTTTTTGACGATTTTAAACAAGTTCAAAACATTCGTGTCGAGGGGACCGATGACGGTGGGGGGGCGCATGATGGTAACGGGAATGACGCACTGATTCAGCAGATATTGCTCGGCTTTGAGTTTGGCGATGCCGTAATCATCCACAGGGCGAGGCAGATCGTTTTCGGTCAAGGGTCTATCATCCCGGGACGGGCCGGCGGCGGCCTGTGAACTGGCATAAATCAGTCTCTTTGGTTTGAAGGATTGTTTGAGCAGGCATTCAAAAAGGTTTCTGGTCGCCTCAAAATTTTCTTTATGATAGGCCACCGATCGATTTGCTGTAATGGTACCGGCCAGATGGATCACAACATCGCATTCGGGGAGCGCAAACTTTGGGTCTGCGAACGATTCCAAACTTCCTTCTACGACCGTGATGTTGTTTTTGGGCAATTTGGCAATCTTGATGGGATTGCGCACCAGCGCAAAAACGTGGTGGTTTTGTTCTGTGAGGGAGCGGCACAGGTGTTGGCCAATGAATCCAGTGGAACCGGTAATGAAGATGTTCATGGTGCTGTGTATAGGGGGTTGGTTGAGAATTGATCAAGGGGAGAAAAAAAGCTTGGCAGTTGACTGTTAGCTGTAAGCCGTGAGCCTTTTTCTGATCCTTGCGCAAAGGCTCCTATTCGGTGTAAAATAGTTCTAGAGACTACCAATGAAAATCGAAACTACAGGATCCCTGTTGACCAATCTGCGTGATGCGCCCAAGATATCGGGTGGGCAGGGCACGTCTGCGACGGCCGCGCCGTCCAAGAGCATAGGCGAAACCCCTCCCCGGGTGGTGTCGATGGCCGAGTTGGGTGCATTGGCCGCCTTGTTTGCCAAGGGGGGTGTGGTGTCGCGGCTGAAAAGACGGCTGAACAAACTCAAGGGAAAAAAGTGTCGTGTGACGCCCGCTGATGGCACCATTGCCTGTGTGGACAGCAATGACCTGGTGTATTTGGGGGTGAAATTTTTGGAAGAATTTCAGGACAACGAGGAAGTGCTTGCGGGGGTGATGTCACATGAATGGGGACACTCCTGCGCCCACAAGCCGGTCCAACAGCAACTCGATGTGCTCAATTGGGATCAGATTTTTGCGCTCAGGCGTGAACATGAGACATTGGCAGACGAAATCAGCGGGCGCATGTTGGCCATGATGGATTACAACCCCACAAAATTCATTGAGTTCCTCAAACGCAAAACTGGTGGGACCCATAATCTCAAATATCACGACTCAGACACCCGTGCCCAGATTGTTCTGCAGGGGTATGAGGACGAAAAGCGCAAGATCAGATTTGCCAATGAGCTTTTTCCCAGCTCGGGCGGGTATCGCAACAACTACCATTCCAAACTCATTGATGATGATGTGTGAACACAAGGCGCAAGGCATAGGGCGTAAGGCGTAAGGCCAAGGGCGTGTTCACGTGTTCACGTGTTCACGAGGGGGGGACATGGCAGAAGGCATAAGGTGGGGTAGCTATGTTATCTGTTGACGTTATGAGTTCAAGTCGTTAAAAATGGCGTCTATGCAAGAAACAGCCGATAAACTGATTTGCCGTGGGCTCAAGTATGAGTGTGAGCTTGGTTTTCATGACCATGAGCAGGGTCACAAACAAGAGATTTCAATCGATTTCAAGGCCACTGTCAGGCCGATAGAAAACCATGCCGACGATGTCTCTGCCGTGCAGGTCAATTACTTCAAGGCCAACGAAGCTATCACCAACCTGCTCAAAGCCAAAAGGTTTAATCTGATTGAGACCCTGGCTGTTGAGGTCGCTGATTCATTGTTGAACGGGTTTCCCATTCTGGATGTGCAGGTGGCGGTGACCAAGTTTCCTGCGGACATTCCCAATATGGGATCGGCGACGTATGTGTGTAGAAGGCGCAAGGCATAAGGTTCAAGGCTCAAGGCTCAAGGCGTAAGGTTCAAGGCGTAAGGCATATGAGAGAAGAACGGAATAACATTCAATCAGCCGTCCGTGATATTTTGTTGGGGATCGGGGAGGATCCCGATCGCGAAGGATTGGTCAAGACGCCTGACCGTGTGGCCAAGTCATACGCTTTTTTGACTCAAGGTTATCGCGAAGATCCTTCTGCCATCATTCAAAATGCCATCTTTACAGAGAGCATTGACGAGATGGTTGTGGTGAAAGACATTGAGTTTTATTCTCTGTGTGAGCATCATCTTTTGCCTTTTTTTGGTTCGGCACATGTGGCGTATCTTCCCCATGGCAAGATCGTGGGACTTTCCAAGATCGCACGTTTGGTCGATGTGTTTGCGCGCAGACTGCAAGTGCAGGAGCGCATGACCAAACAGATCGCCGAAACGCTCAAGGCCTGTCTCAACCCTCTGGGTGTAGCCGTGGTCATCAAGGCAGAACACATGTGCATGCAGATGCGTGGTGTGGAAAAACGCGAATCCGTGATGGTTACCTCATCGATGATGGGGGCGTTCAAAAAGAACCCGGCCACGAGGGCTGAGTTTATGGATTTTATTAAAAGCAGTCTATGATGGGTGGATTAATTGAATAATGAATGTCGAACAAGGAATGTCGAAATCTGTACTTCGACATTCGATATTCCTTGCTCGTTATTCGATATTCAGATGCGAAGTGATGTCTGAACATCAAAAACATGTGGACCTCATCTGTTCCTACTCCTTCTGTGCGGCTCATCGGTTGTGGAACGAGCACTGGACGAAGAAAAAAAACGATCAGTTTTTTGGCAGTTGCGCGCACGTCCATGGCCACCAATACAAAATCGAAGTGTTGCTGAGCGGTAATATCAACAAAGACACGGGCATGCTCATTAATGGTTACGATGTGGATGCTATTGTCAAAAAATATCTGCAGGACGAGTGTGATCACAAGTTTCTCAATGATGATGTGCTCTTCTTTAAAAAACACCCGCCCACTGCCGAATGGATCGCTGTGTGGCTGTTTCATGGCCTCAGAGCCAAATTTCCCAAAGGGGTGACTCTAAAAAAAGTTCGTGTCTACGAAACCCCGGAACTGGCGGTGGAGTATGGGGAGTGAGGGAACGAGGGGCGAAACAATGGAGCAATTTGCAATGGGCAATCGTAGCAATTGCGGCAATTGCAATGATTGCAACAATTGCAGTCATTGCTACAGTTGATGACGATCCATACCCTAAAGGGCACAAGCGATCCACGATCCACGATTGTCGATCCACGTATTATGAAAATTCACCACATCATCTTTGACTGGGCCGGGACGCTGTACGATGATCAACACCCCAGCTACCTGACGTCCAGGCAAGTCATCAAAGAGCTCAGTGGGCGTAGCCTGAGTTTTGAACAATATCGCAAACATTTTACCTTGCCGGTTCTGCCGTTTTATCGGCGCTATGGTGTGGAATTGTCGCTTGATAAAATCAACGAATATTTCTTTGCACGTTATCAGGAAAACTGTTTTAAGGGCAGGTTGTTCGATGGCGTTTTGGAGGCCCTGGCGTATTTTAAGAAACAAAAAATCTCCATGAGTCTGTTTTCGACAATGGACCAGAAACTCCTGAAGCTGTTGTGCGTGAGGCTCAGAATCCATAAATATTTTACTGTGATCCACGGTTCGGTGTGCGACAAAACCATTGAGCTCAAAAAGCATTTCTCGCGCATAAAAAAAATACCAGAACATGTTCTGTTTCTGGGTGATACCGATCACGATATCGAGGCGGCCAATCAAGATGGGGCGTGGAGTGGTTGTGTGTTGAATGGATACCAGCACAAAGCCAGACTCATCAAAGCCAAACCAGATTTCGTATTCGACGATCAAACGCAATGGGTCCCCTTTATGCGAACCCTCACGCCGCCTGTGGGCCTCGGCAAACCAGGGAAAATAAAATGAAAACCTCACCAGTGTTGCAGTGTATTTTTAACCGACGCAGTGTCCGCAAACTCAAAGCGGATACTCTTCCCAAAGAGGACGTGGAACTCATGCTGGCCTGCCTGGAGGCGGCCCCCAATGCGGGTAATCTGCAACCCTGGTCTTTTTACGTGGTGACCAATCAGGCTGTTAAGGACGAGTTGTGCCAGTTGTCCTTCAACCAGGAAGTGGTCAAACAGGCCCCCGTGGTGTTTGTTGTGTGTGCCAAACCGGAAATATCTGCAACGCAATACGGTGAGGCAGGCCGAAACTTGTTTTGTCTTCAGGACACAGCGGCGGCGGTGCAAAATTTATTGCTGGCCGCTGCTTCGATGGATTACGGTGCCGTGTGGATTGGTGTGATCAAGGAAAAAGAGATCGCGGACTGTCTGCATTTGGCCCAAGACGAACGACCAGTCGCCATCATCCCCGTGGGATGCGCCAACGAAGAACCCTGCCAGGCCGAAAGAGTGGGGTGGAAAAAAATCACGAAATGGATTGAATGAAAAAAAATCCCTCACCAACTGATGAACATCTGTTGGTGAGGGATTGAAAACTGTTATTAGATATTGGGATGTGTTATTTCTTGACCTTTTTGCTGGATTTGATCTCGGCAACGGCTTTGTCTACGTCCCAAATGGCACCCTTGTGATCGAGCAGAGATAACCAAGCGCCAATGACCTTCTTGGCATATTTTTCTCTCTCAGTCAGGTTGACGCTGTTTTCCAGACGGAGCAGGTCGTTGGTCAGATTGTTCACGGCCTTTACGTTGTTAACGTAAAAGTTGGCAATCTGAGTGGTGTAAGACAAATTGACCTGATCGAACAACCTCTTGTAGCCTTCTTCCACGTCCACCTTACCCGCCAAAACGGCCTTCATCCCTTCTTGCTTGTAGAGGTTGGCCAATTCCAACCTGAGGTCGGTCGCAAATTTATCGGCAAAGGTGTCGATGATTGGTGTCATGAGCCCAAACATTTTTTGACGGAACACGTTTGGCATCGTGGTGACCAAGGTGTTAGACCACTGAGAGACCACTCTGGGCGCCGCGGTCTTGACGCTCATATTGATCTGGGCGATCTGTTTAATGCCCTTGACTTGGACATAATCAAACGCCAGATTTGGGCCGACGTAGTGATTTGTGAAGATGGCAATGTAAGTAAAAAAACAGAACACCAAGGCGGCTGATACGATGTAGACAATGTTCCGCTTTTTCAAGCCTTCTTTTTCCTTTTTGAGGAATCGTTCGAAGTTGCTGGCAACCTCGTTTATGTCATTTGATTTTATCATTTCGTCCATAAAAACTCCTTATTTGATGAAGTTTGTCCATCGTTATTTCATAGCCAAAAGCTCAGTGTCGACCAGGGTAATGAGGTAGTGCATGAGCATCTTGGTGGCATCCTGTTCACTCAAAAGCGACTTGTCGTCTCGGGGAAACGTTTTGGCCACATCGAGGAGTGCGTTCACATCGTGTTCGAACATTTTTTGAAAGTTCGAAGTGACGCTCACGATCAATTCACCCACCTGTTTTTCGATGAGGTCAGAGGCTTCCTGCGCTTTTTTGACATTGTTGCTGGAGCCGGAGATGATGGCGATCTGTTCTTTTACGAAGTTATTTCCCAGTTCTTTGTTGAGTTTTTGTTCGAGATGCTTTTTGAGATCGGCTGTCAGCGTGGTAGTCGATTTGATAAAATTCGCCTGGATCAAAGGAAGCTTTGTCTGAAGTTCGGTAGACAAAGCCTTGGCATAGGCCTCTGGAACACCATCTACCAAAGCTTCCAGATAGGCCGGGAGCAGTGGTTCAATGGTCGCGAATCTTTCGTTGAATGATTTTTCGATTGATGCCTGTGAGAAGTTGTCGATAATATTGCCCTTGATGATGAAGGCAAACGTGAACAACATAACCACAAGAACCCCAGAATAAATGAGCGCGTTTCTGCGCGCCACTTTCTTTTGAGCTAAATGCTCGTTCATCAGTTCGTCCATCTTACTGATGATGTCGTCGTTTTTCGCCATAATGACCCTCCTTAAGGTTGACCGAAAATAATTGTTAATGAGAAACAAAAGTGCATCTATGTTAACCTATTTTCACATTAAGTCAATAAGTTATTGTGTTTGTGTGAGATTATTTCATGGCCTCAAGTGTGCAGGATAACTGTATTTCCTTGTTGTCTCGGGTAACCGTGAAGATCACGGTGTCGCCCGGCTTATACTTGTTCAACAGATAGAACAACGGTGAGTTGTTGTTGACGTCCTGATCGTTGACTTTGGTGATGATGTCGTTTTCCTTGATGCCGATTTTTTCGGCGGGTGACCCTGCCACCACGGCGCCTTGCGTTGGGTAACGTCCGCCAACGACCAGCGCCCCCTGTGTAGTCTTGATCCCCAGCTGTTTGACAATTTCTTCGGTGAGCATTACGTAGCGCACACCCAGAAAGGTTTGGATCACCTTGCCGTGCTTGTAAACACTGTCGATGATGTTCTTGACCGAATTGATGGGGATCGCAAAACCAATATTTTGTGAGCCATAGGCTATGGCTGTGTTGATGCCTATGACCTGACCGCCCAAGCTGATGAGCGGTCCTCCCGAGTTGCCCAGGTTGATGGCGGCATCGGTTTGGATGAGATCAAAAAGATATTGCGCGTACGGGTCTTGACCGGTGGCCGCAATCGAACGAGACAGGCCGGAGATGACGCCTTGTGAAACCGTATTTTGATATTCCCCAAGCGCGTTACCGATTGCCACAACTGTTTGCCCGACTTGCAGAGCATCACTGTTTCCCAACTCGATGGTCGGAAAATCATTGCCTGTGATTTTGAGGATCGCCACATCGTTGAGTTCATAACGGACCAGGACTTTGGCGGGGAATTTCTGCTTGTCGTTCATGAGGACAGTGTATTCAGCCTGTGGGTCAGACACCACGTGCCTGTTGGTCACCACGTAACCGTCTTTGGTCACAATGAAGCCGGTGCCACCACCAATCGTTTTTTTCTCGTACCCTCGCTGTTTGTATACCGGGACCTGATACCAGGGAAAATAATCGCCGAAGGGGCTGTAGAGGCGTCTCTCAATCGTTGGCAGATCTTTGGTGACAATGATGCTGACCACGGCCGGCGAGGCCTTTTTGACCACGTCGATGATGGACGATTCTTCCTTGACGATGGTATTGGTTTTGGTCACGGCATGCAGGGAGGCAAATTCTTTTTTGTTCGTCAGACTGTCAAATAGAGAGCCCCAATGGGTAAATCCATAGAACGAAAGGGCACTGCCAACGAGACTACCCAAGAATAACGCAATGAAGAACGTGAGGAGGAAGTTCTTTTTGTTCATGTAGTCCTATACGAATCAGTCGTGATTTGGTTTTATGAGCACATCAAAAAAACACAGCAAAAAAACTTTGTGATTTTTCATGCAAAGGAATAATATATCACGGCATGAAACAGGCGCCCATAGAAACAAGAACAAATCTCATTTGGATGGATGCGGGAATTCGTCACGATGAGATCAAAGAAAATGCCATGCTCACCCTCGAGCACGCGCAGGAGGTCATTTCGGCCTACATCAAATCGTCAAAAGGAGATTCTGTCCCCACGCTGGTGGATTACTCAAAACTCAAATCCATGGGCAAGGACGCCCGTGAGTTTTTTGCAGGGAGACAGTGTCAGGGTGTGGTGAAGGCCATGGCCATCGTTGTGGGTTCCCCTGTGAGTGAAATTACGGCCAGTTTGTTTGTCAATCTCAGTAAACCCAAATTCCCCACGAAGATTTTTACGAACAAACAAGAGGCACAGGTTTGGCTGAAGAATGGGTAATGAGTGATGGGTGATGGGTTCTGTGGGTCATAACTCATTAACCCTTATCTAGAACCCTGTTTTTCTAAAATGCTGTTTGGTCAAGCGGACGACGACTGGAGAGAGGGCAAGGACAGACACCAAATAAGGCAGGGCCATGAGTCCATAAAAGACATGACACATGGTCAGCGTGCTTTCGACAATCATCACAGCACCAAAAATGATGAAGAACAAGTAAACGTAGCGGAATGTGAACACACCCTGTTTGCCAAACAAATAGGACACGGCGCGATCACCATAATAAGACCAACACACAATGGCGCAAAAGGCAAAAAAGATATTGGTGCTGTTGGCCAGATGCAGACCTATATTTGATCCCAACCCCAGAGAGAGGGCCTGCCCC
>CAZGMS010000232.1:0-5224 GCA_964526915.1 uncultured Nitrospirales bacterium | reverse complement strand
CCCAAATTTGGGGTAAAGACAATAGGGGTACGGATATGCAAACGCCAACGTTTCATAACCCTGTGAGTGACGCAGGGTCAGCGGACGCACCACAGGCACCTCGGCTGTTTCGAGCACCTGCAAAACGCGGTGTTCGTCCAAAAGTGTTTCGGTTGACCATCGTCCAGGCCGGTAAAATTTGACCACAATGGGGCGGTCAGTTTCGAGTGCGACCTCGTACACCCGATTCTCATAGCTGTTGAGTTGAAAAATCTGCCCGGTGGGACGGTAGCCCTGTGAGGCAATCACATCGCAGATAAAATCGGGAAGCAGGTCGTTGAACACGTTCATGATTTATTGCCCTTCACCAATTCCCTGTACGACCCGTTGATGAGGTTCTGTTCCCGAATCCCAAAGATGGCGATCAGTTCACGAACTTTGTGGTATTCGGTCGGTTCATCATGCGCATTTTGATACACGGCCTCAAATTCAAAAAACAAACCCAGTCCCTTGACCTGATCCAAATGAACGCGCACGTTATCGATCAAATAAATATCGCGTATCTTGTCCACCACAACATCTTGCCCCAAAATTTGCGTGAACAATCTCTTGCACGCCTCAGGGTCAACGATAGGGATCACCAGATAATCACTTTTTTTGGGACCTTGTTGATCCGGGCGCATGTAGGGAATCAACTGGGCACCACTGAGTGATGATTCGCGCAGTTTCAAGCGCCCTTGAGGAGAAAAAAAGTAGGTGTCGATTTGATGATCAGTCCCCACGTGCTTTGCATTGAGGCTCATCAGAATTTTTTTGGCCCGATCATGATCCGGGTAAGCGGCTTTGATTTCAATGTTGGGCATGGCTCGCCCCCTTTTTTTTTAAATAGTCACCACTTGTTTTCACACCCTGCCCGCTATTGACTATCCTGTTTTTTTACAACCTATTTTCGCATGATTGATTATCACCAAGAACTGTGACAATTAACAGCATGACCAAAAACACCCTCAAGGAGGCCACGCCTCAAAATGTTGCCAATTACGTCTCTTATCAGGAGGGCTCTGTCGTCAGTCGCGAGATCATTTCAAGAAAAGTGGGCACGGTCACCGTGTTCGCGTTCGACGCAGGTCAGGGCCTGAGCGAACACACGGCACCGTTTGATGCGCTCATCACCGTGGTCGACGGCCAAGCCGAAATCATCATTGCTGGCAAACCACACACAGTGCAAACAAACGAGATGATCCTCATGCCTGCCAACATCCCGCACGCCGTGAAGGCCCACCAAAAATTCAAGATGGTGCTGACGATGATCAGGGGGGAATGAGTAAAGAGGACCTCTAAAAAAGGGGGGGGGATGAACAAATTTCTTTTGTTGTGCTGTCTGCTGTTTTCTGGAGTCTCGCAGGCCACGGAAGCCCCAGTGATTTGCGGTCTGGTCACCGACCTCAACAACAATCCTGTCGAAAGCGCCTCTGTTCGCTGGCAAGCCGCCGACATCAAAACCCTGACAGATCAAAGCGGCAGATTTTGTCTGCCAAAAACAGACGCTCTCATCACCAACAGCAAAAACATCACTGCCGGCAAAGAGGGCTATTACATAACAGGGCAGAAGATCGAACAGACCACGACCCAAACAACCATCACGCTCAAACCTGTTCCCGAAGAAGATCAGAATAATTATCAGTTTTTGTCGGCCTTCAGACCGCACCAGAGTGCCAAGCCCTCACACGAGGGCGAAAACAACTCCTGCGATCAATGTCATCCAGAAATTGTCACGGAGTTCAAGGCTGACCGCCATTCCCAATCAGCCCAAAATGAGTTGTTTCTCAAAATGTTTAATGGCACGGGTGATCGGCAAACAGGCTTTGGTTATAAAACAGATTTCCCCAATTCCAACGGAAACTGCGCCTCCTGTCACCAGCCTGTAGCCGCCATCAATCAGCCCTACCACACGGATCCCAACACGGTTTCCGGTGTGGCCAAGGAAGGTGTGAACTGTGATTTTTGTCACAAAATCAAGAATGCCTCTGTGGACAGGACAGGGGGACACCCGGGAGTGTTGTCCTATCAGTTCAGCAGACCACAAACCGGGCACCAAACTTTTTATGGGCCGCTGGATGACGTGCATCCCGGTGAAGACAGCTTTCATCCCCTGTATGCCGAGAGCCGCTATTGCGCGCCCTGCCACAACGGAAGTTTTTGGAACACCCTGGTTTATTCAGAATACCAGGAATGGGAAAACAGTGACTACGCGCGGCAAAACATCACCTGCCAGAAATGCCACATGCCAGAGCAAAAAAACATGACCCACTTTGCCCTGGCCGAAAAAGGGGGCTTAAAGCGAGTTCCCAGTACCCTCATCTCTCATAAAAATCTGGGCATCAATGATGTGACCTTTATGAAAGACAGCATCGCCCTGAAAACAACGGCGCAAGTTGTCGACAACAAACTCCACGTGTCTGTGGCGATCACCAATACCAAGGCCGGACACCATTATCCCACCGGCAACCCCATGAGAAACATGCTCTTGCTGGTTGAGACCAAAGACGACAGGGGAAACGTATTGCCGCTTGACAGTGGAAAAACACTCCCCCCCTGGGCTGGTCAGGGGGTCCGTGAACAAGGCAATTACGCGGGTCTTCCCGGAAAAGGTTTTGCCAAGATCCTCATCAATGCGTCGCCCTATCCCGGCAGAGCCAGCCGATTTGATTTTAGTCCCATCACACCGTCTCCCCATTGGCGACCCGCTTATATCCACGAAGACACAAGAATAGCCGCCAACATGACCGATGTAACGGACTACGTTTTTGATCTGCCTCATTCTGTCTCAAAAACACAGGTCACAGTGATAACCAAATTGATTTATCGCAGGACGTTTAAGAACTGGCAAAACAAGCTGGACATCGATTTACCGGATCTCGTGCTCGCAACCAATAGCCAACGGCTAACGGTTAACAGCCAACAGCCGTAAATTGTTGTTTGCTAAGCCTCCGACTACATTTGAAAGGATCAATATGAAAAAAATCAACAGAATCGTTTTTTTGATTCTTGTCTCTGTGTCCTTTACTCTCTGCGGTGGAGGAGACAGTTCAAATGTCACACCGCCCCTCGACCTCCCCACCTACACGGGCGAGTGGGACAACTTGGGCGGACCCATTGGCGGCCTGGGGTACGACGTACGCATCGATCCCAACGATCACGACATCATGTATGTCACAGATAATTATGCCGGGGTTGGCAAAAGTCTTGATGGCGGCGCCACCTGGTTTAGAACCAACTCGGGTATCGATGCCAAATCAGGCCCCACAGAGGATTCAGTCCCCATTTTTTCGCTCACGATTGACCCCAACGATCCCGACATCATTTGGGCGGGCACCGATGCGAATATTGCGGAGGGTTTGGGTGTTTACAACAGCACGGATGGCGGCGCCACCTGGACGCTTAAGGACAATGGCATTTCAAAGGGAGAGTGGATGTATTTGACGTTTCGTGGCTTCACCATTGAGCCGGGAAATTCAGATGTGGTCTATGCGCAAACAGAGGTGCATACGGAACAGGGGGGCGCCTCGTTCGAAGAAGTCAGGGGTCGCATTTTTAAAACAATCGACGGGGGAGAAAATTGGTCGCTTGTGTGGGACGGCAACGCGCTGACACGTTATCTCATCATTGATCCAGAAAATACGGATACCCTTTACGTCTCCACGGGAATTTTTGATCGCGAGGCCTACGATTCTGATTGTGCCAACGATATTCAAGGCGGTGTGGGGGTGCTCAAAAGCACGGACGGCGGACAAACCTGGGCACAGAGCAATAATGGCCTGAATGACCTCTTCGTGGGCAGTCTGCGCATGCACCCCACCAATCACAACATTCTGTTTGCGGCCACAGGAAGCATCAGTTGTTCTGGCGCGGGACACATGGGGCTGTATAAAACCACAAACGGAGGGACCTCCTGGACACAGGTCATTGATGATGCCATTTTGACCACAGTCAACTTCAGCCTCTCAAACCCTTCCACCATGTATGCCGGGGGCTATGGCGGTTTTTTTAAAAGCACAGATGGCGGCACCACCTGGACCGAATACACCCGGGGCAGTCTTAAGACCTGGGGGCCAGAGGGCGTCAATGGGGGGTTTCCCATTGATGTGACCGTACACCCGGATGATCCCGATCTGGTTTACGTCAATGCCTACGGGGGCGGCGTGTTGCGATCCACAGACGGCACACAGACCTGGGAATTATGGTCCAACGGATTTTCGGGGGCCATTCTGTATGATGTCGAAGTCCCCTCATATGACTCGTCCACGGTCTATGCCATTGGACGCAGTGGGCCTTTTAAGAGCACCGATTACGGCGAAACCTGGACGGGGATTGCCAATTACGATCACATCGCCAATGAATGGATGACGGTCGCCACACACCCGGACAACCCCGACTTGGTGTTCATCAGCATTGAAGGGGAAAGCATTGTTTATCGCAGTGATGATGGAGGGACTTCATTTGAACAAATCATTGCGGACGATGAGCCAGAAAGCGGGATCAAATCTTTTGCCTTTGCCCCCTCAGATCCCGAAGTCATTTATGGCTGTGTGGCCAAGGCGGATTTGTATCCGTCAGAGAGCTATCAGAACATTGCTCATGGCAAAGGCTTGTATAAATCCACCGATGGAGGACAATATTTTTCACTGATCGACACCAATCTGACCGATGTGAATTGGCGCCGCATTGTTGTGGATCCGGATGATGCCGATACCGCTTACGCCGCCACATCATCGGGGCTCTACAAGACCACAGATGGCGGCACACACTGGACCCGTTTTGCCGGATTGGGCGATAAATTTCTGGCCGATGTCATCATTGATTTTGATAACGACTACTTTGTAGTGAGCGAAATGTTTGGTGGCGTGTATGTGAGCGATGATGCCGGTGTCACCTGGACAGGACCAAACAACACGGGAATGAACAGCGGGAATCCCTATGTGGCAGCCCTGGTCTTTGATCCGGAAGACATAGATATCATCTACGCCGCCGAAACTTATTCCGGGGTGTATCAATCGACTGACCAGGGGTTGACGTGGTCTCCTTTTCCTGACGATGACATGTCTGGTCTGGATTATCACGCTGTCAAGGATATTGTCATTACGGATGCAGCCCTTTATGTGGCCACGCAGGGAGCCGGTGTTTTTAGATATGTACGAGAATGAATGGGCGTACGACATATTTGTGGGTAAATTGTAAATCATTG
>CAZGMS010000231.1:0-29039 GCA_964526915.1 uncultured Nitrospirales bacterium | reverse complement strand
TTATTCGATGAAGATCAGAATCAGCATTCCAGAAACCATGGCTGTTTTGGCGACCATGCTTCTTTTAAAAGAGCCTCTTATAAGACTTCTCGGGGATCTTCCTCGTACAACTCGCTATCCACCTGATTTGCAGCTCCTACTACCTATGTGAATTAAACCGGACAGGCGTGAAGTGTCTTATATTCTTATTTTTGAGTTTCAACGATTCAGCAACCATCTCCTTTAACATGTCAAACCGAAGCAATGGTTCACCTCCATGAAAGATGAAAGAATAGTCCGATTGGCTACTGTGTTTTACTAATTCTAACAATCTACTAAAAATAAACATGCTAAAGTCGCCATTATGCTTTCTGCCAGAGTCAGCATAACAATATTTACATCTCAGGCTACAATTGTTGGTCGCATGGATAATAATCGTAATAGACTTTGATTTTGGAATAAGGTGTTTTTTGGGGGGTAAGCCTTGATCTTCCATTCTTCTGCAATATATATGGTTTACTATTTCTTCAACAGTGTGCCCAAAAGTCCAATATCCTGAATATCTATCTAAGCCAAATGTACTCCCTTTGACTTCATAAAACAAAATATCAAATTCCTTCTGTAAATTAAGTCCATTCATTCACAACATCTCCCGCTACTGTGTGTTATCCAGTAAAACAACACTGCCATTTTCAATTCTAAAGACCCTATTCACCCCCTGAATAGTTGTTGTTTTATGAGCAACAACAATGATGGTAACTTTCCCCATTAGTTTTTCTATCATTTCTTTTATATACAACTCATTTTTTACATCTAAGTTGCTAGTTGCTTCATCCAATATTAATATCTTTGGATCACGGACCAAAGCCCGTGCTATACATATACGTTGCACCTCTCCGCCAGACAAATTTTTTCCCCATTCTTCCACGTCAGTACTAAAACCCCTTTCCATTCGTGCCAACAAAGAGTCAAGGTTAACTAGCTTGCACACACTGTTGATCTTCTCATCGGAAATAACCTTACTGCCATATGCAATGTTGTTCCTCAAAGAATCATTAAACAAGTAACAATTCTGTGGTACATACCCTATCATGTTTCTATATGAACCTATGTCTATCTTGCTTATATCAATGTTATCCATCTTGATCATGCCTGATGTCGGTTCATGAATACGTAAAAGAAGTTGAAGCAGTGTTGACTTGCCTTGTCCAGATTCACCTACAAATGCAACAGCCTCTTTAGACCTGATATCTAGGGATACATTTCTCAAAGAAAAGCGGTTGTTACCATAACAAAATGACACGTTGTTAAATTCAAGTGCGGATTTAAATACCGGGATAATACCATGGTTTGTTTCATCATAATGGTGTTGCGTTTTATATTTAAGATAATTCTCTATGTTTCGCTTTGAAAGAAAATACCTTTTAGACTCACTGATGACCTCAGACAGCTGTTTAACTGGTTCAAACAACCGTAAAGAATATGCATAAAAAGCAAATGCAATTCCAAGGGAAACCCCTCCTTGAAAAACCAATAAAATGGCATACACAAACAAAAGAAATGACAAAATTGTAGACGCACTGGAAGTGCCAACTTCAGACAAATTTATTAAAGAATCAAGGCGCCTCTTGGAATACACATAATCCTGTGCAGAATCTTCTAAGCGACATGTCTCATATGCTCTTGAGTTGTAAACTTGAATTACCTCGACCGAATTAAGTATTCTCAGGATGTTTTTGTGTAAATTGTCGTGTGTATTCATATAACAGGGAACAACCTTCGTAATCCGTCTTGAAATATAGTGATAAAACAAAAAATATAACGGTGTTACCGAAATTGCAATGCATGCCAAATGAATATCAAGGTAAAACAGGATAATAACGATAAAACAAACTGTCAGAAAAGAAGCAATAAGCGGTAGAAGATTTTTCACAATGAAAACCGCTACTGTATGTGTGTCTCTTAATAGTGCATTTTGAATATTGGCAACAGAATTTCTGCGTATCATCTTTATGTCTACTTTTATCAAATGATCGAGAACAATCTTTTTATATTCTGTCGAAACCTGTTCTGTTAACTTACAAAAATACTGCTTGTATAACCATGTAACAATACCACCAGCCAAAATCACACAACCCCCAATAAATGCGTAAATGAACAATTCATTTTTCTCTTTATGGGGCACAACAACATCAATTATGTGTTTGAAAATCAACGGCGTAATAATATCGAAAACTGCTTTAAACAGAATTGTTAAACCATATGCAACAAACCCCAACCTGAATTTATTTAAAACACAATTTAATCCATTCTTCATCATGTGTATTTCTCCAAACATGTTTCGATTTCATGTAGTTGATCCAACACAAGTTGCTTAGTATCCCTTTCCTTCGTTTTGCTCCATTGACGAAGAATAAACTTGTTTTTTTTGTTCCAGCTCAAAAAAATAGATTCAACATCTTTATCAGAAAAGGAATAGGCCACTCCTTTTAAGGGAGAACCTTCAGCCAATCCCTCTGCGATTGCTTTTTTGTATAGTTTTGTTCCGTACAACAGATCAATGCTCTGTATTGGTGCTATCCGTTTTAGAAACTTTCGTTCTGAGACAAAGCTCTTTAATATTGTCATATTTTTTACTATTTCATTGACGGTGGTCCATGGATGAAAAAAAATAAAACCTACCGAATAGCCCAGCTCAATACTTTCCAAAATATCAATTGCTTTCAGAATCTCGTCGCACTTTAATCCCTTATTAAAAAGCTTCAATGTTTTGTCGTCAAATGTTTCAACTCCCACAAAAACAGAAACCAATCCCACTTTCTTAAGTTCCAACAAACGTCGCCTGTTATCAACAATATCGTCTATGCGAATTGAAATGCCAAATTTCCAATTCGTCTTGTAATTTGCCTTGAAATACCTCAGTGCTTTACAAAGCGCTTCAACTTTCACAGCACACCGACCAACCAGATTAAAAAAATTGTCATCAACTATTGTAAAACAATCAATCCCATTCACTCTAAAAAAATTCAGTATGGTTTCCAAATGATCTATGTCCCTTTTTTTTATTGTGGTAACTAAAGGGACATTACAAAATGAACATTTCCGAAAACAACCACTTGCCAAACATAGTGTGTAATGGATTTTGCTGCCGAACTTCTTCAAATAATATGAGTAGTCGGGACTTGGTGATAACTTGTTTGTACGCCCTCCTGATGGAGTTAAAACAACCGCATTCTCTGATGCATCAAAGTATGCCACCGACGATATTCTACGTAACAATTCTTTCGCAAATCCAATTTTGACGAGATCAAAGATAACTTGTTCATCACCATCAAGAATAACACAGTCAATTCTTCGTATGCTTGAGAGAACCTCTGCGTAGGCCAACCGTACAAAAGGTCCAGATAATGCCACTGCGATCCTATTTCTTTTGTTTTTTTTGTCGAGCAAAACAACCAATTCAAGAAAAGTGAGCAAAAACTTTCGTGATGGAATATAACAGGCAATCGCATTAATGTTCTTTGACTCGAATAAATCTGCGATTGTTTCGTTTGAAAGTTGTTCTAGGTAATTATCAATATAAAAATGATCTACTTTCTTACTTTTAAGATATGAAGAAATATAACATGCGCCAAGAGCGGGTAACCAGTTTTCATTTGTTAAAGCGAAATTACCGCGGGGTATAAAAAGTGCCAACTTAGAATCACTCATCTAGACCCTTAATCGCTATGTGTGGCAGACAAATTTTTGTAGAATCTGTCACACCTGAAATTCCATGTTGTTTCCTCTTCGTCTGAAAAATGCGACTCAGCTGAGTAACGTGAATATGCCACGCAAAAATTGTATCACGACCCATGTATTTTATCTTCTTTTTCAACTCGGTGTATCTCAGTAACTTCATGCAATTTAAAACAACAATCTCCACGCCAACATAGCGCATAGATAATAATAAAACATGACTACTGCTCTTGACTCAAACACTAAATAAATACGGCGGTTATATTATCTTGTTATCTGAGGCACGTCAACCACAACACAAGTTACAAAATAACACAGACTACATGTGAATACATGCACCTACTCTCTCTTGTAAATAACGCTCCAAACAAAGTATTTTGAAACAACACAACCTCTGCCTAAGATGGCGTGAGAACGCCAGCAGACGACGCTAACAAATTAGAGTGGATTTAAAATCAGACTGAGAAGCCGACACGCTGAAATTTGTCTGCACCATTCGCTCACCCTGTCTAGACGATACAGTACTTTCCGAAAAACTGAAGACTACAAATATCCTTCTCAAGACAGACAAACACACCAACAAACCGCCACACACAGATTCACAAACCAATCAACCGTAAAATAACCCATTCTTCCACGGTGGTTTATCGAAATAACCATGAAATTAACTTAGACTTTATGGTGTGTTCCAGCCATAATCACCGTAGCAACATGTTTCCTCATCACTCTCAGAATCTAAATCAAAGATCGTTTCAAGATCTTCCATGGTTATTTTAATAGAATTCGTGTTTTCTTGCATAAATTCACTCCTTCAATAAAATGGTTCCTGTCCCAAACGTTTCCACTTTGAAATCCGTAATCCAGCGAAAAAAATAGATCAAGTTTTTTTTCAAACAATTAATGAAAATGGGGAAAGGCAAACACACGAACCTCAAGATGTGAATACGTAAAGACAAACACAAATCACACGTGTCGTCATGAGAATCATACGGCTAGGCGCGTCGCTGAGGTGCGTGTTTTTTTTGAAATAAAAATGCAACATCACCCCAAGCAAATAAGACGGGTAAAACACGAACGCAGACACCCTCTGCGCCACCGAAAATCCTGCACTGCCATATGTGTGCAGGTCATGCCAAAGAATAAGAGAGAAGAGCGCGAAAAAAATCGCAGAGAGCAATGCAAAGCGTTTGGCATTTGGCCATTTAGAAAAAAACATATTGGGTCTCAGCCCGTAAGCCACTCATCAAAATCCTGGCGCGCGCGTGCCACCAGCATTTCCTTTTTTGCCTTTTTACGACACCGGTCTGTCAACGGTGCAAACAAACCAAAATTCACATTCATGGGTTGATACTGTTCCGGATCAGCATGCAAAACGTGATGGGCCAAGGCTCCCAGGGCTGTCGTCTGTGGTGGCAAAGAACGTGTCTTACCACCGGACAACAAATGCCTCAACCCTGCCCCCACCAACAAACCCATCGCGGATGATTCCACATAACCTTCGCAACCCGTGATCTGTCCCGCAAAATGAATGCCGGGACATGTTTTCAGCCCACAGGTTTCGTCTAGCAAAACTGGTGAGCACATAAACGTGTTGCGGTGCAAAGATCCCAAACGAACGAACTGCGCCTTTTCTAACCCCGGGATCATGCGAAAAATTCTTTCTTGTTCATGATATTTCATCCGCGTTTGAAACCCCACCATGTTGTACAGCGTGTCGTGCAGATTGTCTTGACGGAGTTGGACGACAGCGTGGGGAAATGGTTCGCGGGGACGCGGAAGCGCGGGATCGCAGACACAAAAAGAGTGACCCTGCGACCCTGCGACCCTGCGATCCCGCGATCCTTGTATGAACAGCCCCACCGGCTTCATGGGCCCAAAGCGAAGCACATCGTCACCCCGCCGCACCATTTCTTCAATGGGCAAACACCCGTCAAAAAATTTGGGGTCGTCGAATTCCTTGACCGGAATGAGTTCGGCATTTTTGATGGCAGAGATGAACGCCTCGTACTCCTCACGATTCAGGGGGCAATTAATATAATCCCCTTCGGGACATCGCTCCCCTTTTTCGATCGACGATCGACGATCCACGATGCACGATTTCCCCCACCGATTCGCCCGGAACGCCACATTCATATCGATGCTATCGACCTCTACAATCGGCGCAATGGCGTCGTAAAAATACAAATGTTCCCGACCCGTTTGTCCCCGGATCCAATTGGCCAATGTTGCATCAGTCAGTGGCCCAGTCGCCACCACAACCCTGTCACAGACAATGTGTTGGCCCGATTCACAAATCACTAAAAATCCCTGGGGTTGTCGTTCAAATCCCTGAACAACGTCCACACGGTACGTCAGGTTTTCAAAAGAAAGCAGGCGCGCCTTCACCTCATCCGAAAACACGTCACGATCCACGGCCAGAGCCCCACCGGCGGGAACTTGTGCTTTTTGCGCAGACTGCATGATCAGTGAATCCGTCTTGGCCATTTCTTCCTTCAGAAGCCCCACCGCATTTTTCACATCGACGCCACGAAACGAATTGGAACAAACCAATTCTGCTGGTTTGTCGGTGTGGTGTGCCGGCGTGTTTTTTTGGGGACGCATTTCTACCAGAACAACTTTGATGCCCCCCTTTGCCAATTGATAGGCACATTCGGATCCAGCCAAACCCGCCCCCACCACACAAACTGTTTTTTCATTTGCCATGAAGTCTCCTCATAAGAAAGCCCTGCACACCGGTCAACATATCAATGAAATCATTTCAGAATTTATCATATCCCAACTTCCCTTTCCAAAAAACAGCTTGATCTTAGGCATCATTTTCTGCCAAACGAGCGCCCTCATGAGTATATTAGTCATAGTCGAATCACCAACCAAGGCCAAGACCATCAAAAAATTTCTCCCCAAGGGGTATGATGTGACCTCTTGTGTGGGGCATGTTCGCGATCTGCCCAAATCGGCCAAAGACATCCCTGCCCAATACCGATCACAAGAATGGACCAAGCTCGGTGTGGACGTGGACAATGACTTTCAACCGTTGTACCTGATTCCCAATAATAAAAAAAAGGTCATCAAGGAACTCAAAGATAGACTCAAAGACGCTAAAGAAATCATTCTCGCAACCGACGAAGACCGCGAGGGAGAGAGCATCAGCTGGCATCTTAAAGAAGTGCTCAACCCCAAGATCCCCATCAAGCGCATGGTTTTTCACGAAATCACCAAGGAGGCCATTGAGGAGGCTCTGCACCAATTTCGCGATATCGACTTGAGCCTGGTTCGTGCGCAGGAAACGCGACGTATATTAGACCGGCTGGTGGGGTACACCATCTCACCCCTATTGTGGAAAAAAATCACCTACGGGTTGTCTGCGGGACGCGTGCAATCCGTGGCCGTGAGGCTCATTGTGCAGCGCGAGATGGAACGCCGTCATTTTCGCCAAGGCACGTATTGGGACCTCAAGGCAAAGCTCAAACATCATCACGATGTTTTTGACGCCATGATGATTTCCTGGGCGAATCAAAGGCTCGCCACCGGAAAAGATTTTGATGAAACAACCGGCAAACTCGCTCAAGGCAAGGACGTCCTCCTGCTCGACCAGAAAAAGGCCGAAGAGTTCAAGGCCCGTCTCCTCAAGGCCTCGTGGCAAGTGGTGGGTGTTGACGAAAAGCCCTCCCTCAGACGACCGTACCCACCGTTCATCACCTCCACACTGCAACAGGAGGCCAACCGCAAGCTCCATCTCAGCGCGCGCAACACCATGCAAATTGCGCAAAGACTATATGAAGAAGGGTTCATCACGTACATGCGTACCGATTCGGTACATCTGTCAAACCAGGCCATCGATGCCGCCCGTCACGCAGTAGACTCTCTGTACGGCAAACAATATTTGAGTCCTGAAGTCCGGCAATTCAAATCAAAATCCAAAAACGCTCAGGAAGCCCATGAGGCCATTAGACCAGCGGGTTCTGTTTTTAAAACACCCAAGGAAACCGGCCTGTCGGGCAAAGAGTTCGCCCTTTATGACCTCATCTGGAAGCGCACTGTGGCCACGCAAATGGCCGATGCCCGACTCACGTTTTTGACCGCCGACATCAAGGCAGATTCCGCCCTGTTCCGGGCAACCGGCAAACGGATTGACTTTGCGGGTTTTTTCAGGGCCTATGTTGAAGGCTCCGACGATCCGCTGGCGGCGCTCGACTCTCAGGAAGAATCCTTGCCGCCTCTTGCCCTCAATGACGCACTCTCTTGTGAGGACATTGATTGTTTGTCACACGACACCCAGCCCCCTGCCCGCTACACCGAGGCCTCACTGATTAAAAAACTGGAGCAGGAGGGAGTTGGCCGTCCTTCGACTTACGCTTCCATCATGTCGACTATCATGGATCGCGGGTACGTTCTGCTTAAAGGGACAGCCCTGATTCCCACATTCATGGCCTTTGCCGTGATTCAGCTGTTGGAAGAACATTTTCCTGATCTGGTCGATGTGGGCTTTACTGCCAACATGGAAAATGTCCTCGACGACATCGCAGAAGGCACCGCACAGTGGTTGCCCTATCTGAAAAAGTTTTATCTGGGCAAAGAGGGTCTCAAGACTCAGGTGGCTCATCACGAAAAAATGATCAAGCCCGAGCAGGCCCGCACGATCACCCTGCCTGATCTGACCGCCGTGATCAAAATTGGCAAATTTGGCGCGTATCTCGAGCTCACCAAGGATGGTGAGCTCATCAAGGCCTCGATTCCCGACAGCCTCCCGCCCGCAGAAGTGACCGATCAGACCATTGAAGAACTGATTTTGCTCAAACAGACGGGGCCGGCCGTTTTGGGTCACCACCCACAAACCAGTCAGCCCATTTTTGTTTTGGATGGCCGGTACGGTCCGTATGTGCAACTGGGCGATGCCAGTGAGGAAAAAACAAAAATCAAACGGGTGTCATTGCCCAAAAACCTCAAACCCGACCAGGTCACGCTCGCCATCGCTGTTGGCCTTTTGGCTCTTCCCCGCACAGTGGGCCTACACCCCGATAGTGGGGCCCGTATTTTTGCCAACATTGGTCGTTTCGGCCCGTTTATTTGTCTCGACCGAGGCAAGGATGGCAAAGACTATAGGTCTCTCAAAATTTCCGAGGGTGATGACCCCACCACCGTCACCCTGTCCCGCGCGCTGGAACTCTTCGCTCAGGAAAAAAAGACGCGGGGCCGCTCCAAAGCAGAACCTCTTAAAACCATTGGCTCACACCCGGACGACAACGAACCCGTCAATCTCTATCACGGTCCTTATGGACATTACGTGAAGCACAAAAAGACCAATGCCTCTGTCCCCAAAGACGTCGACATCAACAACATCGCGCTCGCGCAGGCGTTGGAATGGCTGGAGGGGAGGGTGGGCACGAAGACACGAAAACGGCTCAAAGCTAAACCCTTCGACAAGCTCAGGGCAAGAAGCTAAGAGTTCAAAGGGAGAAAACTATCAATGGCTCCAATTATCAACTACTTCAATTGGCAATTGGGTATTGATAATTGATCGTTGAAGCAGTTGTTTTTGCATTATGCCTTACACCCCTTCGCGAACACGTGAACACATGAACACGTAAACACGTATTGATATTTTCCCCATCTTCGTGCATAGAAGCCATTCATGGATCTCAAAAAAATCCTCGACCCCAACACCCGGTACATTTTTCTCACCACGAACGAAATAAACCATGCCTTCCCCGTCGTGCACGTGAAGGACAATCTCATTTTTTTTTCCAACGAAAAAGAAATCACAGAAGACTATCAGAGCGGCCATTTTCTGGCTCAAGGGGATGAGGGCATCGTTTTGTTTACAAACCCCGTGGTCATCCCTCTCAAAGACGTGACCAAAGAGGAATACGGTGCTTTCCTCTATGTCATCAATTTTGACAACACTGACTATTCCATCACGAACCGGCGTCTCAGCGCCCGTTACGAATTCAAGGAATTTTTGCCAGTGAGTTTTCAGGTCTACGGCGACATGATGACAGCACAGCTCATCAACATAAGTGCCGGCGGGCTGCGTTTAAGGGTCAACACCTGCCTCCACAGGAACGTGTTCTGCCACTTTAAAATCACCCTCCCCATCCAAGGCAAGAACGTTTGCTTCGAAACGGATGGCATTGTGGTGTATTCCGAACCAGAAAAATCTCACAACAATTTTCTCACCGGCATCAGTTTTGTGGCGCCTGATTTCGCGAACAAATCCGAGCACCAGCGCTATGTCGAGGCCAATGCCGCCATCAAAAAATTTGTGACCGAAAAAATAAAACAGCCCTAGCCATCAAACAACCAAATTATTTTCGTTCGAAACGAATCAGGATCAGAACCGGAAACCCATCACTCCTTACCCACACCAAAACTCAGTTTCTGCCCTTCGGGGTCAAATTCGTAGTTGGGCTGTTCTCTCCTTGTTACCCTCTCAAAAAAAACCTTTTTGGAAGAAAACATTTGAAACTTGGGGTAGGGTAAAATTTTAATTTCATCGCCCACTGCAAAGCCGTATTCAATCACGCCTCTTTCCTGGTACACATCACCCAGAGAAAGATTGTTGTCTAAAACACTACCCCGTAGAGCATCCTGATCTACTACAATAAAATGTCTGCCAATGCAGTGACTGAATTGACGTTGATATTTTCTTTTGGCCTTTTTGTAGCGGTGAAAATAATCATACAGAATAGCCACGCCTGTGGGAACAACAACAAAAAACACACAAAAGAGAATGATAGAGGCAAGTCGTGTCAGCATATGAGGCTCTTTACAATCAATACCCGCAAGGCATTACAGTAGCCTGCAGGCCAAGTCAAAATAATCCAATCACTGCGTGTCCTCCGTCAGAGAATAGTTCTTTCAAGAATGATCAGGCTTTCTTTTTAGGTTCTTCAGAGGGGAAAATGTCCATCATGGCAATCTGTTTGGTGTGAGAGCGAATGGAACGGACATAATTTTGAGTTTCGGCGTAGGGAGGGATGCCGTTGTATTTCTGCACTGCCCCGGGTCCCGCGTTATAAGCCGCCAAGGCCTTGTCGACACTACCACCAAATGTGTTGAGTTGTTCTTTGAGGTACTTTGCCGCACCATCCAGATTCTGTGCGGCATTGAAAGGATCGGTAACACCCAAATACCTCGCCGTCTCCGGCATGAGTTGGCCCAAACCCATGGCCCCACAATGACTGACCGCATAGGGGTTAAAGTTGGATTCTTGCCTGATCAGTCCGGCCAACAGCTTGGGATCCAAATCGTACTTCTTTGCCTTGGCTTCGATGATGGGTTGAAATTTTTTAATGCGCTCTTCGAGCTTGGAATCGTTACGGGCCGAAAAGGATTCGGCCAGCGTTTTCTTTTTAACACCTTTTTGATAATATTCGGAATCAACGTCTTTTAATTGTTCGATGTTTTCCGAAAAATCCCAATCTCTCTCGCCAACCCCCCTCTGCTGATCCGGTGGGAGGTTGCTTTGGGGTAATGCCTGGGCATGACGCGCACTATCGAGGTGTTTGCCCAGCATTTGATCGAACTGCCCCCTTGCCTTTGAGGAGGGCTTGTTCGATAATTTTTCGATCTGATCCAGTGGTCTGAAAACAATCTTCATTTTTTAATCCCAGAACGCAATAGGGGCAGTCCCTTCATAACTATTATCGTCCCTTGTCACCCTGAGCGTTGCGAAAAAAGCCAAATATTTTCAAAATTCCCGCCTTTTTCATCCACTCATCAATGATATCATGATGTTAGATTTTTTCAAAGCCTAATCGTGAACACATGAACACGCCTGCCCCCTGCGGGGGTGAACACGTCTCCCTATGACCCAGATTTCATTTGCACGTTGACGACAATATTAATAGAAGAGCATAGTGTTTTATTCACACAAAGCTTACCTGAATGCGCCGGAGGGGTCTGCCGTTCTGGTCTTGACGCATGATGTCAAGAGGGCCCTGTCTGACTCGAAGGCCAGCAAGGGGCATGTCCACATCACTTCAACCTCCGGAACAACAGGGATCAAACTGATCGAAAATGATTCACACCTGCAAAAGGGCTATCTGACCCGTATCGAAAAAACATTTTTGGATCAGCCCGACAATATCGTCACACGAAGATCAGGAACGGGGCCAGACAAATACCATCACATGGCGGTGTCGTGTGGACTCACCCTCACCCTGCCCTTCGAAAATGGGAGACTGCTTTCAAGCCCATTTCACGAAGTGGTGGCCCTGGACTTTGAACCCAAGGCTGGCCGCAGGGAGTTCATCATCACCATTGCCGCCGATGATGCCCCGGCAGGCGCTGGCAGAGGTCAGCCCATGCCCAGAATGTAAGACGTTCAATGAGTCAACACAAAACCCATACGATCCCCCGATCAAAACCCTTTTGTGAACTTGGTTTCGAAAATGACGTCGCCTTGCAGATTTTTGGCCCCTCAGAAAAACACCTCAAGTTCATTCAAAAATGTGTTCCGGTCACCCTGAAGGCGCTAGGCAACCGGGTCTGCATAGAAGGGGACGAAAAAAACATTGCTGTTGTCGAAAAAAGTCTTCTGTTTCTCAAAGACAAGGTCGCTCTGGGTGACCCCATCACGAGGGCACACGTGATTGATGCCCTGCGCTGTTGTCAACACGACCACACCCCCGAACTCAGAATCGACATGCAAAAACATGTCATCATTTTTCCCAAGAAAAAAATTTTTCCCAGAACACCCGGACAATTGGATTACGTCCGCACGATCATGTCAAACGACATCACCCTCGGCATCGGTCCTGCAGGAACGGGCAAAACCTACCTGGCTATGGCTGTGGGCATGTCAAAATTGCTGCGCGGAGAAGTCGAAAGAATCATTCTCACCAGACCTGCCGTTGAGGCTGGTGAACGGCTCGGATTTTTACCCGGTGACCTGGCCGAGAAGGTGAACCCCTATTTGCGACCCCTGTACGACGCCCTGCACGACATGATTGATCACGAACGGGCGGCACGCATGATGGCCAGCGGCCAGATCGAAATCGCCCCCATCGCCTTCATGCGTGGTCGCACACTCAACGACAGCTACGTCATTCTGGATGAGGCTCAGAATTGCACGCCTGAGCAAATGAAAATGTTCCTCACGCGTCTGGGTGAAAACAGCCAGGCCGTGGTCACGGGCGATATCACTCAAATCGATTTGCCCTGTCACACACGATCGGGACTGGTACAAGCTTTGAGCATTTTAAAAAATATCAACGGCATCGTCATTCATGAGTTTGACGAAAACGATGTGGTCAGGCACCCCCTCGTGGTCGCCATCATCAAGGCCTACGAACGTGCCAAAAAGGGCAAACATGTTTGATCAAAACAAAAACTCCCACTCCCATCACCTCAAAGGAAAAAAGCCGGGTGTGGTCACGAACCTGATCTTCCTCACCACCATCTCCCTGTCTGTCACAGCGCTCATGGTGTTGTACATCGATCGCGTGCCCTCAAATTATCACGAGGGCGGGATCGCCACGCAAAACATCCGCGCCGATCAGAACTACGAGATCATCGATCACGAAGCCACAGACAAACTCAAACAACAAATCGCCGCCAGCTCACCACCTGTATACGATTTCGATGTGAACCTGGCCGACGCGCGCGCCGAAAAAATACAACTGGGTTTTCAGGGTGCCAGAGACGTACTGGAACCACTGCTCAAACAGCGAACTTCCGCCCGCGACAAACTTGAAGACAACATCCCACTGACAACCGACGAAGAAACGCAACTCCGTCAGGGATTCGAAACAACACTGAACACAACGCTTGACGAGGAAATTTACACATTACTCCGCAAAAACATTTTTTCACCAGAACTGCAAAACACGCTCATCACCCTGTCCAATCACCTGCAAAAACGCCTCATCATCCACGACACTGCGGAACTGCCTCAAATACCCGAAACCGGCATCGTCCTGCGTGTGCTCGGCACAGAGGATGCGGTCAAAGAAGAATTGGTCACAAATTTCTCTCACATCATGAGTCTGGAGACCGCGAAAAAATTTTTCACACCCGATGATGCCAGCCTGTGGTTGAAAGAGTTAAACCTCGATTTTACCGACAGGGACGTCATGTTGACCGCCATCAGGATCATTCCCAGTCTCATCAAGGTTGATCTCACCATCGATAAAAGTGAGACCGAAAAACGAAAAGAACGGGCCATCGAAAATGTGGAAAACATCGTGCACAAGCTGTTGAAGGGGCAAAACATCATTCTGCGCGGACAACAATACACGCACCGACACATCACGATCCTCAACGGCATCAACGAAACACGCCTGCAAACCAACATCCTCCTGAAATTCCTCGGCGTCTTCTGCCTGGTTTTCATCCTGCTGTTCACTGTTTACTATTACGCGCATAAACACATCGTGCACTTTCACCTCACGCGTAAGGACCTTAATTTCATTGGCCTCACGCTCATTCTGTTTCTGGCCATTCTGCGTTTCGGGAGCTTTCTGGGCGGTTCCCTGCAAGACAACACGCCCTTTCCGGTAGACATCACCACCTTCTACTACATCATCCCCGTGGCCGCCGGGGCCATGATCGTCCGATACATCCTCAACGCCGAAATCGCCTTGATTTTTTCGATCGTGCTCAGTTTTTTCGCGGGCATGTTCCTGGAACACAACTACAGCATCACCACGTATTATTTCTTGAGCTCCATCACAGCGGCCCACCTGATTGGTCAGGTTGAAAAGCGGTCGTCCGTTCTCAACAGGGGTCTGCTACTGGGTTGCGGCAACGCTCTCATAGTGCTGGGGTTAAGTCTCATCACGAATATTGCCTCGGCGACCACGGTTGATTATGTCGCGCTGGCAAACAACACTTCGTTCGCTTTTTTCGGTGGTTTGATCACAGGTCTCACCTTGCTGGCCATTTCACCGGTCATGGAAACGATCTTCAACTACACCACGAACATCCGTTTATTGGAATTGGCCGACATGAACCACCCCTTGCTCAGAGAAATGATCGTTCGGGCTCCGGGGACGTACCACCATAGCCAACTGGTAGGCGTACTGGCGGAAGCCGGCACCAGGGTCATTGGAGGCAATGCCCTGCTGGCCAGAGTGGCCAGTTATTACCATGATATCGGCAAAATGAAAAAGCCCCACTATTACGTGGAAAATCAAACCAACGAAAATCCGCACGACAACCTTACACCCTCCATGAGCGCGCTCATCGTGGAATCCCACATCAAAGAAGGCATGGATCTGGCTCAGGAGCACAAACTTCCCCAATCCATCGCCGCTTTCATCCCGGAACACCAAGGCACTAAGCTCATCAGTTACTTTTTTCACAAAGCCAAAATGGTAGCAGGAGAAGAATCAGGTAAAATTGATGAAAAGGATTATCGTTATCAGGGCCCCAAACCGCAAAGCCGCGAATCCGGGGTCGTCATGATGGCCGACACCATCGAGGCCGCCGTGCGTTCCCTGCCAGACAAGTCTCCACAAAAAATCAGAACACAGGTTGAAAAACTGGTGAACAACCATTTTGTGGATGGACAATTGAGCAATTGTGATTTAACATTGCGCGACCTGTACCTCATTACCGAGGCTTTTATTGAAACTCTCATTGGAGGCATTTATCACCAGCGTGTTGAATACCCAGAAGAAAACAAAAAGAGCCAAACCGCATCCCTCACAATCATTCCCGGCCTTCAAACAAAGGCGGATGAGCCTCTGTATCCAGAATCAGCACAACCACCTGAAAACGTCTCTCCCCTGTTTAAGGAAAAACGTCAGAAGGGCTCTTGAGGCTCTCAAATTAAAGAACACCGCCCTCGACATTGCGCTGGTCAACGATCTCGCGATGCGTCGCCTCAACTTTGAGCAACGAAACGTTTCCACCACCACCGATGTGTTGAGTTTTCCCTCGATACAACCCGGTCCGGACCAGGTTGGTGTGCCCCGGGTTTTTTCGGGAATTTTTTTGGGGGACGTCATCATCTCTTTGGATGTGGCCCAAAAGCAGGCTCTGGCACAACATATCTCGCTATCAAAGGAAGTCACCTTCCTGATCATCCACTCCCTGTTGCACCTGCTGGGTTATGATCACGACACCCAAAAAAAATTACGGACCATGCAGGCTGTGGAGAGCAGAATTTGGAGGATGGTCGCGCTGTCTCGCACATGAAGAAAAACGTATCACAACAATACAAACCCTTTCTGGTGTCGCGAACAGCCCTCTATGGTGCCCTCCTCACGGGTGTGTTGGGTTTTCTCATGCACCCCTTTGTGGTTTTCGGGTACCGCTTTCCCGATTTGGGATTCATCACCTGGTTTTTTCTGGTCCCCCTGTTTCTGGGGATTCACCGTCACAAATTCTGGCATAAATTCGTGCTGTGTTTCGCTGCGGGAACGATCATGGGTTACGGCAAATTCTACTGGCTCATCACGGCCATGCAAAAATTTGGAGGTTTGAATTTTTTTGAGTCGTTCGGCGCCCTCACCTTCATGTGCCTTTTTTTGGGTCTGCTCTTCGGTTTTTTTCTGGCTCTGTCCTCGTGGACAAATCACATGACCAAAATCCCCCTGTTGTTCATCGTCCCTCTGTTCATGACCTCACACGATGTGCTGTTGCATTATTTTCCTTTCAACGGATTCCCCTGGGGCCTGCCTCCCTACGCTTTGGGCGAGTGGCTGGCATTTTTTCAATGGGTGGATCACACAGGTCTGTTTGGTCTGTCTCTGTTCATTTACCTCATCAATGGCTTGATTGCGGGAAGTTTTCTACTTTTCATTCACCGACGTCAACTCGACAAAGCCATAGCCCGCTTCGTAGTGATGGTCGTGTTGGTTGTGTTGTCCCTGTTCGCCAGTTCGCTGGCAAGCCAACAGTACGAAAAAAACAAAACAACAGTCAAACACATCAATTTGGGATTGGTGCAAGGCAACATCCCGCAGGACAAAAAGTGGGACCCCTACTTCGCGCAGGACATCCTCAACAATTACTTTGCTCTCACCCATAAAGCCATTAAAGACGGTGCTCAGCTGGTCATCTGGCCTGAGACAGCCTATCCCTTCAATCTGCAATACCCCAATTTGTTTCAGGAACAATTTTTAAACAAAGAAAAACTGATGACGCCCCTGTTGATCGGTGCCTTTGTCACAGAACGTGGCGATGACGCTCTGCACTGGTACAATTCCGTGGTGCAGGTCAACACAGACGCCAGCATGCCCAGGATTTATCGAAAGATGCATTTGGTCCCCTTTGGCGAATACCTGCCCCTCAGGCGACTCCTCTCCTTTGTTCCCACCATCACGCGGGCAGTTGGTGAGCTCACTGCCGGACACCAGTTCGACATGTTCACCTTCGATGACCTCAGCATCGGTTCCCTCATCTGTTTTGAAGACACGTTCCCCCGTTACGCGCGACAATTCACGCGCGCGGGAGCACAACTGCTGATCAATTACACAAACGATGCCTGGTATGGAAACTCTTCGGCACAACACCAACACCTGGTCTTTTCACAATTTCGTGCGTTGGAAAACCGGCGTTTTCTGGCCCGGGCCACCAATTCGGGCATGACAGCGATCATTACCCCACGCGGAGAAGTTCTGGACAAGCTCGATCCGTTCAAGGAAAGTTTTCTTTTTCAAAACATCAAACTCGATGTCGCAAACTCCTACTACACACAACACGGCGACACGTGGGTATTCACCATCGTCATCCTGAGTGGCCTCTTGTTCGTTTACACCATCTTCAAAAGACTCTCAGGCCCGGTGAAGATTGAATTTTGAAAGGGGATAGTTGATCGCCGTTGGTTGGGATCTGTTTTGGAGACACTTCGCGAAATTCATGTCCCGTGATGATCTGCAGCCATGAATTTTGCGGGCGAAAAAATTTGCATGCGGCAAATTTTTGAGTGGTGGCGAAAAAACGTATCCCAACCAACGGCTCATTACAATCATTTGTATTTTCGGAGAACATCATGGCCACATACCAACAAGAACACCAAGCTCTTCTCGACGAAACCCTGAAATTGCGGAGGTCACTTTGACGTCGACAAAAAAATCGACCGCAAAGCAGGACTGGAACAGGATTCGCTAAAGGAAGGGTTTTGGGATCAGGCCGACCACGCACGCGAGGTCATGAAGGAAATCGAAACCCTCAAGGCCCAGATCGCTGAATTTGATCAACTCAAATCGTCCGTTGACGACATTCAGGTTTTGATCGAATTTCACACAGAAGATCCCTCCGAAGACAACAAAAGAGAGCTCGAGGCGTCCCTCATCAGGGCAAAAAAATATCTTGAAGCACTACAGATCACCAAGATGTTATCGGGACCGCTCGATCACTATAGCGCCTACCTCCTGATCAATGCCGGTGCGGGTGGTACGGAATCTTGTGATTGGGCAAACATGCTCTGCCGGATGTACCTGCGGTGGGCTGAGGCCAAAAAATACCAGAGCACGGTTGTGGATTTCACCGAAGGAGACGGCGCGGGCTACCGCAACGTCACGCTCAAGATTGACGGGACTTGCGCCTACGGCTATCTCAAGGCCGAGAACGGCGTCCATCGTCTGGTCAGGTGTTCTCCCTTCGATGCCAACAATCGCCGTCACACCTCATTTTGTTCCGTGTTTGTCTACGCGCAGGTCAATGATGATATCGACATTCAGATCAAAGAAGAAGACCTGGAATTCGAGGCCATCCGCGCCAGTGGTGCCGGCGGCCAGAAGGTCAACAAAACCTCGTCCGCTGTGCGCCTCACGCACAAACCAACGGGGATTGTTGTCCGTTGCCAGACCGAGCGTTCCCAGCACCAGAACCGGGCCACAGCCATGAACATGTTGAAGGGCCGATTGTACGAAATGGAACTGGAAAAAAAGAACGCTGAGAAGAAAAAAGTGGAAGACAGCAAGATGGACATCGCCTGGGGTTCTCAGATCCGCTCATATGTCTTGCATCCGTACCAGATGATCAAGGATCACCGCACGAATTTTGAAACCAGCCAGACCGCCAAGGTGCTGGATGGCGATTTGGATGATCTGATCAGGGAATATTTGATGAGTGAGGGGCAGGACTAGTAAAAAAGGGGTCATTTATTTATCCACCGGGAGAAACTGTCGACAAGATAGTAAGGCAAGACATAGCACATCCCCTGTTTTTCCTTAAGCGGCACCCCCCCATAAAATAAAAACCCCGTCCCCTCACGAGTCCTTTTCAAAAGATATTCCTGAATTCCAAATAAAAAATTATTTTTAAATCTTAGGGACATTTTGCATTCCACCGGATAGATTTTGTCCTGCACCTTCACAGCAAAATCAATTTCTGAATCACCCGCAAGCTGGATTCCAAATATTTCTTCGTCGAATTGGGATCTTAAACTCAGCGCCAAGGCATTTTCGATAACACCACCCAGCGGAGCGCGGAGGTGTTCGTTTTCAAGATCGCGAACACCCACAGTTTCGATTCCCCGCAGACGCAGGTCACAAAGAACACCAACATCGTACAAATACCGCTTGGGATGATATTTATTCTGTTCAGGTCGTATTCCAATTTGATCACATTTGATAATGAGTTTCCATTTTTCCAATCTTCCGTATATACTAGGCACCTTGCGATAACCATAAACATTGGGACGCACAGCCTGCGAGTCCTTGCTCGGTGATCCAGCGTTTTGGGCTACGGCTGTGAGGCAACGCATAAAAAGAGAGATGTCTTCGTGATTGAAGTAACGTGCAAAATCATCCTGATACGATTGAAAAATGTCATTACGACGTTTTTTATAATCCCTTTTCTGTAGATAATAATTCACAACCTCTGGAAGACCCCCAACTTTTAGATAGACATCGTAGGCATCCAAAAAGCGGTTGTGATTGGCTTGTGAAATTTCATCACCCGGAATAAATTCATCCATGACTTTAACAAGATTATCGTAACCCAAAGCCAGCAGAAATTCCCTGAATGTGAGAGGCCAGATATTTAAAAATGTTTCGCGTCCCACAGGACGACGCGTCGCGGAGTCATAAAGCTCGCTGATCAAGGAGCCTGTAATGATGACATTGCTGTTTGGCCATTTCTCTTTCATGGCGCCAACAAAACAGCCCAAACCTTGACTGCATTGAGCCTCATCGATACAGAGAATTTGCCGTGATGGATCAAATGAAAATTCATCTCTGAGCCACGCGTCAAATTCCTTAAAATCTTTGAATTGATTTATGCGATCAGCATAGGACCTATCGGTTTCCAGGTCCAAAAACAGATGTGGTTTTTCTTGAAGAATGTTTTTTAAGATTGTGGTTTTGCCCGTTTGACGCGCCCCAGAAAGAACCAGAACTGGTTTGTTGTTGTAACCATCTGATATAAAAGATATTATTTCTTCTTTAATCGTTCTGTTAAACATATTGCAAATCATAGCAATAATTTACCGTAAATCAAGACAATTCATGCAATAATTTACCGATTTTTAGTTTTTACCACCAATCCTTTGCGAATTTAGGGGACTGGCACGAATCGCCGGTATGTACCCCCAAGGCAAGCCCTGGACACAAGATTCCGTGGTACCCCAAGGGCATTTCCTTACGGGCACAAACCACGGTGAAGTGCATTGCGGAAGACATGAATGATTTCATGTCTGAATCTGTGCGCCTAAACCAAGTCAACTTGTGCCCCGACCTGTCCACCGACCTGTCCACCGACCTGTCCACCGAAGCTTTAGCGTAGGTGGAAGCCTTGGCGCAGGTGGAAACAACGTGTAGGGGTATTGAATTGTTGCCAAAAGGCACACATTGTGCTATTATTGGCATCAGATGAAAACGATTGTTTGGGACAACGAAAAAAATCTCAAATTGAAAGCTGAACGTGGTGTTTCTTTTGAAGATGTTCTTTTTCACATCATGCGTGGTGATATTTTGGATTTGCTTGGTCATCCCGGCAAAAAGCACAAACACCAGCAATTAATGGTGGTGCGCATCAACGATTACGCGTACCTTGTGCCGTTTGTAGAGACAGAAAACGAAATATTGTTAAAAACCATTATTCCGAGCCGTAAGGCGACTAAGAATTATCTTTCGGAGGACGAATGAAAAACAAACTCACCGCAGAAGAAAAGGATTTGCTTGATTCGTACGAACGTGGCGAATGGAAGAAAGCCCATCCGAAAAATAAGCTGCCTGTGCAAACCAAGATTTATGCAGTCTATGCGCGTCATACCATTGCAAAAGACAGTCGCGTCAACATCAGGGTGTCATCCAAGGATATCGAGGGGCTCCAAAAACTGGCCATTCAAGAGGGGATTCCGTATCAAACGTTGATTGCGAGTATTTTGCACAATTTTGTTTCTGGCCGATTGGCAAGAAAAGCATGAATCCAGCTATATTCGGCACCATAAGAGCCTCATATGGATGGCCCGCTCGTCAAGACCAAAGCGCTTGTCCCTAGGATAAATTTGACAGATCATTGAAAGGCGCTTAGCAGAAACATATGACTCGGCTCCCAGGCATGGCAACAACGATTCCCCTCACCAGTACCATCACGCCCACAACGAATTTGACACCTCTCATTGATTTGTCCCAAACAACAACTGACGTTGAACGATTTGGTGATTTGTACACGCCACTGGCCAGACAGGTCCCCCTGGTCCCGTACCGAATGACTTTCAAACAGGCATATTATCGGCATTACCTGCCTGTGCGGTTGGATGAGCGTGTGATGCGATCGTATCAAGACATGAACCCAGAAACGCGAGCATCGCTCTTTCCCCATCACAGCACGGAATGGCTACCACCACAAGACTGTGCCGATGAAGTCGTCGTGGCGCAAAGATTGGTTGCCATAGCAAGGCTCGATCCCGAACACACACAGTTATTGCTATTCCAAGGGGGGTTATGGTTGATCGCCGGGCCAACCACGACAGCAAACACTTTGTTGGACCTCATGGCTGAATGGAAAGCGGCCAAAAGACCACAAACATATCTTCCTGACTCCTCCTTTCAACGACAACAACAACGCCTTGCGCAGACTCAGGCGCTTGCGGCAGAAAGAGGGGCCCTCGCTGAATTTCTGGGCGACAGAAAGCAAATTGATCTGGCTGATCTGGCGACAGTGCTGAGAATAGGCTGTCTGATGCTGTTGCGTTACGATGATACAGCCACACGACAGCTGATCATCGATGCCCTGGCACGCTTGGACATCAACTGCCAGACGCTGACCAATAGTCAACAGCTCATCAGTGATGGCAATCTGAGTTTGTCTGGAGTTGAAGCAAAGCTCCTCTTCTTAGCCGGTCGTCTGGCACGTCACGCCCGCTCGACGGACCCGCGAAGCGAAGACATGGTCCACCAACGCATTGGCCACATATTGGGTGTTTGATCGTCCCCTACTCCCCTCTCAAGAACGCCTCGATCCTTTTGAAATCGCTTTGTGAGAGCCCCATGAACTTGAGCCCAATCCCTGGCGTCACAGGGCGTCGCCTGCCTGGTCCTCTTTTCTTGTTGATCTGTCGCATGACCTCGGCGGCCACATGGATGGGTTTGTCTTCCAGATTGAGACAGAATTTCAAAAAAACTCTGGTTCCCGCGCTCAAGGGCAATTTGCTCTGGATGAAGATGCCTGACGCAGAAATGTTTTTGGAAATAAAATAAAAAATCTCATCGTGAAATTCGTCCTCAAAAATCACTCTCGTTTGCAACATCTTTCTGGGTGAAATGCGTTTATTCATACGGTGATCCCCAAATGCTCTGAAAGCATCACAATCAACTCTTCTGGTAAAAATGGTTTCGCGTACTGATATTTAAAACCATTCTGTTTGAGGTCTTCGTGATCAAAAACCTTGTTGCGCGAATAAACAAACATCCTTTTGCTTGTTTTAAACGCGCCGCGGACAAAGGCTTTGGTCAACAAGTTTGCACCAGCATCACCAGATAAACAGTTTTGATCCAAGATGATCAGGTTCACCTTGTTGGGAAAATACGCCTGGGCGACAGCGTCCAAATTATCATAGGCTGTGAATTCGATTTTTCGGGGGATTCCCCTGATGATCATTTCGAACAAATTCTGAGCCAGCCGGGAACCGCTGACAAAGACAACCCTTTTTGTTGACATACACGCTCTCCTGATTCAGTATGGGGAGAATAACTGTCACAACAAAAAAGACCTGGCAAGGCATCTTTTTTTTGAATATTTTTTCTTTCACAAAACAATGAATCATGTTATGAAGTTTCGCACTTGGGCCGACTCGTGTTGCGGGTCCGATTAACCTGTGTTGCGTTTCTTGTTGGTTGTTTTGGCAACACAAATTAAAACAATTTGGGGGAACTGATTATGAAGATATTTTCAAGTTTGGTCATGACGCTCATTGCGTTGTCCTTATTCACTGGTTGCCAAAATAAAAAAATCGATGTGCCCGTACAGACCAGCGCCTTGCAGTCGGTGTATTTCGACTACGATATGGACATCATCCGTTCCGACGCTGTCCCCGTCATGCAGGGAAATGCCGGTTACATCAACCAGCATGGCGACCTCCAGGTCACCATTGAGGGTCATTGCGACAACCGTGGTTCAAACGAATACAACCTGGCCCTAGGACATCGCCGCGCCCAGTCTGCCGCCAACTACCTCATGAATCTGGGGGTTGACGGTGGCCGCTTGCGCATCGTCAGTTTTGGCGAAGAAAGGCCCGTTTGCCAGTACGACAACGAAGATTGCTGGCAGAGAAACCGACGCGCCGATTTCCGAAAGCAATAGGTTGCGATCCGACGTCAACTTTGGTTGCGTTGTACGCGACACAATTTACCATTTCAACTAAGGGCGGCTCTCACCGCCCTTAGTGTTATGAGGTGCCTTTATGAAGAACAAAATTATTCCCGCTTTTTTGTTGGTCGTTTTATTTTCCACCTCGTTGGTTTATGCCAGGAAAAATGATGATTCAGCCTACGCCCCTCAGGATTACGACACCATGCGCACTGCCATTGCCAATCAAGGCACCAGTATGGCCAACATGCAAAGTCAGATCAGCCAGATCACAGGCAGTCTCCAAACCCTCACAGGTGATGTGAATCGTACTTACAAAGAAAACAGGGACCAAGAAAAAACCATCGCAGACGCACATAACCGCATGCAATCCCTCGAAGACAAAATGACCATCCTGACCACTCAATTGGCCGAACTGCAGACCGAAGGGTTCCTGAAGCCCCAGGCCTCCAAACGCCTGAGCGAATACAAAGAATACGCAACGGGGCTGGAATTTGTCAACGCGGCCCAATACGACAAAGCCGTTCAGGCCATGCAAAGTTTTCAAAGCAAAAATCCCAAGAGCATATACAAAAGCTTTGCCCAATTCTGGATTGGAGAGGCCTATTACCAACAAGCCGATTATCAGATGGCCATCAAAGAATTTCAAAAATTATTCGAGCTCAATCCACAATCTGCCAAGGCCCCCACGGCCCTGTACAAACAAGGGCTCTCCTTTGCTCAACTCAAATCCTACGAAGACGCCAAGGCCTTTTTTGCCAACGTGATCCGCACGTACCCTGCTAGCCTGGAGGCTATTCAGGCGAGTTCACAACTCAGAAGAATCGAAAACGTCTCTGAGCTGAACAGACAACAAAATAGGGAATTGAATCTGGTCCAGTGATGGGCCTGACAACGGGGCCACTTGACTCCATGAATGTATTGCAACGCTTAGCCTTCTCACCCCTTTTCACCCAGCTGGTCATCACACGCCGTTGTAACCTGAGTTGTTCCTACTGCAATGAATTCGACCGAACCTCCACCCCTGTACCCACAGAGACTCTCAAACAAAGGATTTGCCAGATCAAAGATCTGGGTTCTTTTTCGATTTGCCTCACGGGCGGTGAACCTTTTTTACACCCCGATCTATGTGGACTCCTCAGCTTTTGCCGACACGAGCAGAAGTTTTTCAGAACCAGCATGATCACCAACGGGTATTTCCTCACGCCCGATTCCATAAAGCAACTCAATGAGGCTGGTCTGCAAGACATGCAGATTTCGATTGATGGCGTCACACCCAATGATCACACCGTCAAGGTGTTGGCTGTTCTCAAAAAACGTCTGTATGATCTCAAGGAACACGCGAAGTTTAACGTCGTCGTATCTGGTGTGGTGGGTGCCAGCCCCCCTTCTGAGACCTTCGAAGTCATCGCCTTTGCCAAGCAAATGGGGTTTCGCCCCCGCATCCTGCTGGTGCACGGCGCTGACGGTCAGGTCAAGCTGACAGAAGAAGAACTCCTGGCTTATCACCAACTCAAAAAACTCATCCCCCGGCATTTTTACGAAGTGTCTGACTGGCGCCATCAGATGATCAAAACAGGCGAGGCCCCATTCAAGTGTCGTTCAGGAAGCCGCTACCTGTATGTGGATGAAGCCGGCTTGGTGAGTTGGTGCTCTCAGAAACGCGACAAATTCAGCAAACCGCTACGGGAATACACTCCTGCCGATCTCAAGGAACAATTCTATTCATTTAAATCCTGTCAATACACCTGCACGATCGGTTGCGTCCGCTCTGCCAGCGCCTATGATGGATGGAGAGGGCAGGGGAACGAAAAGAACGACGGACACTTCGACTTCGCTCAGTGCGGGCGAAGGGACCCCACTACGCTTTTCAAGCTTCGTGGGGCAGGCGAGGGACGAAAGGACGAAGGGTAATGCTTGACAACGTGTTACTATATTATAAAAAGGTAACACTATGTCAAAAGACCCCTTAAGCCGCTTCAGCCTGTCCATGCCACAATCTCTGGTGCATCAGCTTGATCGCTTGATGGCCGAGAAAGGTTGTCAAAATCGTTCCCTCGCTATCGCCGACATGGTACGCCAACAGTTGGTGGCACACCAGGCCAAAGAGGGCAATCAGGACATTGCCGGCACCATCACGCTGGTCTATGACCATCACAAACGCAACATTCAGACTGACCTGACGGACATACAACACGATTGGGGAACCCTCATCATCGCCACGGTGCATGTGCATCTGGATCACCACAACTGCATGGAGGTGTTATCGGTCCGGGGAAAATCAAAACAAATACAAGCGTTGGCCAACAGGCTCATCGCCACCAAAGGAATCAAACACGGCCAACTCACGGTCACCACAACAGGCCAGAGTTTTTGAGGTAAATTCTATGCACATCCCCGATGGCTTCATCGATGCCAAAACAGCGATCACGACCTTTTCTCTCTCGGCCATTGGTCTGACCTTGTCTCTGAGACAGGTCCGCAAAACATACCCTCCGCAGAAAATCCCGCTCATTGGACTGACCGCAGCATTTATCTTCGCGGCACAAATGCTCAATTTTCCCGTGGCAGGAGGGACGTCGGGACACCTGATCGGCGCAGTCTTGGCCAGTATCCTGTTGGGACCAAGTGCCGCCATCTTGGCCATGAGCACGGTCTTGATCCTGCAATGTCTTCTTTTTGCTGATGGAGGCATCACGGCGCTGGGGGCCAACGTATTTGTGCTGGGCATCGTCGCCCCACTAGTCGGACACACAGTGTATCGGGTCTGCCTGTTATTGTGTCAACCCAGGGCTCATGCTCATTTTGTTGCCACCGCCGCGGCTGGCTGGGTTTCAACGGTCTCGGCTGCCATCGTGTGTGCCGGACTTCTGGCCCTATCAAATACTGTGGACTGGGGCATCGCCTTTCCGGCCATGGCAGGTGTCCACGCCCTCATCGGGATGGGGGAGGCCCTCATCACCTCTCTGATTATCACCGCCCTATTACGCATAAGACCCGAGCTTGTGACCTCCCACGACAGGCCCTGCCCTGCGCTTAACAGCAGGGCTCTCGCCCCCTACGGCCTTCTGATCAGTGCAGGACTCGTGCTCTTTGTGGCGCCCTTTGCCTGCGGCTGGCCTGATGGTCTCGAAAAAGTTGCTGGCACACTCGGGTTTGAACATTTCGCAAAGGCCGTGACCATGCCCACAACCCTTTTTGCGGACTACACTACACCGTGGCTCTCCACAGCCTTTCTCTCCACAGTCCTCGCGGGGACAGTGGGCGTGATCACGGTTTTTGGTTTCTCGTATCTCTGCCTGCTTGCCATTAAGAAAAGGGCTGATTCGTGACACAACTCTTTTTTCATCTTCATCAAAACACAAATCATGTCCGGCTCAAAACACATCCCTTGCTGAAGTTGTTGCTCTGCCTGCTCTGTGTCCTCACGACAGCTCTGCTCCCCAGATTTTTCTGGCAGGGTTTTGCCGTGGTGGCGACAAGTTTGACGTTGTTGTTGCTCCTGGCGCGCGTCAACGGGATTTTTTTTCTAAAACGGCTGTTGTTGTTTGTTCCCTTTGCGCTTGGCCTGGCGGGACTAACTCTGTGTCAACCAGGCGGCAGACGCGTTTTTTTGGATTTGTTCATCAGAAGCAATCTCTGTGTTTGGGCTGTTATCCTGCTTGGTGTCACAACCCGTTTTTCTGATATCCTGGCGTCTTTGCGCCGCCTGCATGTCCCCGGGTTGTTCATCACAACCCTGACACTGACCTATCGGTATCTCTTTGTGCTGGTGGATGAGTTGCAACGATTCAAGCGCGCCAGACAATGCCGTACCTTTGTCCCCCAGGGTTTGTTGTCCTGGAAGGCCTTGGGAAACATTATTGCGCTCCTGTTTGTGAGAACAGCTGATCGCGCCGATCGTGTCTTCAATGCCATGTGTGCTCGGGGGTGGAAAACATGAAGGCCCTCGAAATCAATGATCTCAGCTATCACTACGCACAGGGCTGTGACGTGCTCAAGCACATCACCCTTTCGGTCTCCCCGGGAGAAAAAGTGGGTGTGATCGGCCCCAATGGAGCGGGCAAATCAACACTGTTTTTGCATCTCAACGGCATTTTGCCAGAAAAAAAAATCACGACACCCCGCATCCACGTCTTTGGGACACCTGTGGTCACAGCAGAATTACCAACGATCAGAACCAATGTTGGTCTGCTGTTTCAAGATCCCGACGACCAGTTGTTCTGCCCAACCGTGTGGGAGGATGTGGCCTTCGGTCCCAGTCAGTTGGGGTTAACCGCGGAAGAGGTCAACACACGGGTAAGCGAGGCGCTCATGAACGCTGGGCTTACGGATTTTGAGCAACGAGAACCACACCGTTTGAGCGTGGGCGAAAAACGACGCGTGTGTCTGGCTGGCATTCTGGCGTGTCATTCGAAACTATTGGTGCTGGATGAGCCCACCAGCAATCTCGATCCGCGCGCACGCAGAGAACTCACCCACCTCCTCAAAGGGCTCAAAGACACGCAGATCATTGCGTCTCATGATTTGGAGTTCATCGTACACACCTGTTCCCGGGTCATTGTTTTGGACCAAGGAGAACTCGTTGCCGAAGGCCCAACAACGGCGATCCTTTCTGACGAAAAACTCATGCTCGCACATGGTTTGGAAACACCTTATATTTTGAAATGCAGAAAATGAAAACATATTCGTTTCCCCCTTTGACCTTTAACCTTTGAGCTAATATCGTCGCCCCATGTCCCGCTTCCTCCTCACTTTCGCATACAATGGTGCCCACTATTCCGGACTCCAATTCCAACCACGACAGACGACCGTGCAAGAGCTCATCGAAAAGGCCCTCTCACAAGTTCTGTGTGAAGCGGTTAAAGTCATTTTGAGCGGGCGCACCGACACCGGTGTCCATGCCCTGGCGCAACTGGTACAATTCGATGTGAAAACCGAAAAGGCAATCAACCGGGCCCTGAACGAAAAAATCACACGCCAACTCAACGGCATTCTCCCTCACGACATTGCTGTCATCTCGGTCAAAAAGACCACGAACCGTTTCGATGTCCGCAAAAGCGTGCGTAAAAAAACTTACACATACCTTATCCTCATCTCCAAACAAAAAAACCCGTTCCTCAACGATTTGATCTGGCGCATCCCCCACCCGCTCGATCTGGAAGCCATGCGCGCGGCGGCCAAGCATCTGGTGGGAAAACACGATTTCACCTCGTTTTGCGCCTCGGACAGTTGCGCCGTCAGCAAGGTCCGCGACCTCATCAACATTCAATTCAAGACACGCTGTCCCTTTCCCCTGTTCAAACTAAAGGGAGACCGTTGCATCAGTATCGAATTTACCGGCAACGGTTTTTTAAAACAAATGGTTCGCACGATTGTCGGCACACTGGTCGCTGTCGGGCAAAACAAAATCACACCAGGTGACCTGAAGAATATCCTGGCCGCCAAAGACAGGAAGGTGGCAGGTTTATGCGCTCCCGCGAGGGGATTGTATCTGAAAAAAGTCATTTATTGAATTTATTGTTGCTTAAAGCCCTCTCTGTAGATACGGAGAAACTGCGTGGATCGTGAATCGTGGATCGTGAATCGAACAAATTTTTTTCGATCCACGATCC
>CAZGMS010000230.1:0-4343 GCA_964526915.1 uncultured Nitrospirales bacterium | reverse complement strand
GGCGGGGGGGAAAGAAAAGGAAAAGTGGGGGGGGGGGGGGCCACTGGGGGAGTTACAAAAGGGGTGCTTGTGGAAATCAATAAAAAAAAGGCGTTGGTTTTGGGTGGGGCCGGACTCGTGGGTCGCGCGATCTGCAGACAACTCATCAGGGAGGGGATTGATACCCTCGTTGTTTGTTCTCTGTATGAACACGAGGCGTTGGCCTTTAAGGATCTGTTGCGTGTTGAGTCCCCTCAACTCAAGGTCGAAATAGAGTGGGGCGATGTTTTTCTGCGGTGGTCGCTCAAGGATGTGAGCCGGGCCGAGGTGCTCTCCGAGGCCACCAACCGTGAGGTGTTTTTGCACGATGTGCTCACCCCTCTCAATCGCAACATTCTCACACAATCCACGTTCTTTCATTTTTTGAATAAACACAAACCCGATATTGTGATCGATTCCATGAATACGGCCAGCGTGTTGGCGTATCAGAACATTTTTGGTGTGGCCAAAGAGACATACGCTTCGCTCAAGCAAATGGATGAGCACACGCGCGAAGTCACGGAACGTTTATTGTGTACACAGTACATCCCGCAGTTGATCCGACACGTGCAAATATTTTTACAGGCCATGGTGGAAAACAAAACCAGGGTGTATCTCAAGATTGGGACCTGTGGGACCGGTGGCATGGGGTTGAACATTCCTTACACACACAGCGAAGACAGGCCTTCCCAGATGTTGCTTGCCAAATCAGCCATCGCGGGGGCTCACAGTTTGCTCATGTTCCTCATGGCGCGTACACCCGGTGGCCCGATCATCAAGGAACTCAAGCCCGCGGCGGCCATAGCCTGGAAGGGGGTCGGTTTTGGGCCCATCAAAAAACGGGGCAAACCCATTTTGCTCGAAGATGTGGCTGTGGGAGAGGCTGTTGATCTCACAGGGCAACTCAGCAAAAAAAACCAGAACTCTGCAAAATATTTATGCCAAAATGGTCAGCCCATGCCGCTGGAGGCCCCCTACATTGATACGGGAGAGAACGGTTTGTTTTCCTTGGGTGAGTTCGAAACGCTCACCGACGAAGGACAAATGGAGTTCATCACTCCGGAAGAAATTGCCGAGTGCGCTGTGTGGGAAATCAAGGGGGGCAACACAGGTTCCGATATCGTGGCCGCCTTTGACAATTCCATTTTGGGACCCACGTATCGTGCCGGTTACATGCGCAATAATGCCATCAATCGGCTCAAGACTTTGGTGGAACAGACCGATGTGGACAGTGTGGCGTTCGAAATTCTTGGTCCACCGCGTCTTTCGAAATTGTTGTATGAGGGTTATCTGCTTAAAAAATGTTTTGCCACGTTCAATGGCGTGTTGAGTGTTGCCCCCGAGCGCATGTCGCAGGCCTTGCAGGAGTTGGTTTGCGAAGATTTGAATTTGCGGTCACGTATTGTCTCCATTGGTATTCCCATTTTGTTGTCTTGCGGCAAGAAACTGTTACGTGGACAGCACATGGCTATTCCCGCTGATGTGCCGGGCAATGTGATGGCTCAGTTCGAGATCACCGATGCACGCCTTCAGCACTGGGCGCATGATGGCTGGGTTGACTTGAGACCTGATAACATGGCTGTCTGGCAGAAGAGATTGCACTACATAAAAGACATGATCGACTCTATTCCCGAAGACGACAGTAGCTCTTGCTTTGCCAAAGGGGAACAGTACTGGGAAGTACAGGGGGGTGACATCCCCTTGTCACTCGCCAAGTTGGCGAGTTGGGTGTTTACCCACGAGGATCAGGGGAAACGGATGAAATAAAAAAACCTCCAAAAACAGCCCATCTGCGGTGTTGTCCACAAAATTGCAATCCTCACGTATTTACGTATACGCTCAGTTTGCAATTTTGTGGACGCCTAGCATCTGGACCTTTTTTGGAGGTTTTTGAATATTGAATCTTGCAATAATGCCAAAAAAAAGCCGAACAGGGGGCCAGTTCGGCTTTTTTGAATAATGTTCGCGCCAACAAGGTGGCGGCTGAAACCAGCTTAACGTTTGGAAAACTGGCATCTCTTGCGGGCTTTGCGGTGGCCGTATTTCTTGCGTTCCACTTCGCGGGAATCGCGGGTGAGAAAACCACCACGGTTAAGAGGCTTGCGGTAATCCTGATTGAGTTGCAACAAGGCCCTAGCCAAGGCGTGACGCACGGCACCTGCTTGTCCGGCGATGCCGCCGCCGTGAATATTGGCGATCACGTCGAACTTGCCGATGTTGCCCGTGGCTTCCATGGGCTGTAAAATCATCATGCGCAGTGTTTCGCGAGGGAAGTAGGTTTCCATGTTGCGGCCGTTGGCCTCAAAACCACCTGTGCCAGGTGTGAGCCAGAGGCGAGCGATGGAATTTTTTCTTCTGCCGGTTCCGTAAAATCTTTTTCGTATCATGGTCATGATTAATGAGTTATGGGCGACGGGCGATGAGTTTGATAAACCCAAGACCCCTCACGCACGACGTGCTGAATTATAATTCGATCACCAGCGGCTTTTGAGCACTGTGTGGGTGCTCGGAACCGGCGTAGACCTTAAGTTTTTTGAGTTGTTTGCGTCCCAACGGCCCCCTGGGCAACATGCCTTTGACGGCGGCTGTGATGATGTGGCCGGGATCTTTGTCGAGCAGTTTTTTGGCATTGATCTCTCTCAGTCCTCCCATGAACCCCGTGTGATGGTAGTACATTTTGTCTTCGAGTTTCTTGCCAGTGAGTTTAACCTGCTGGGCATTGATCGCAACCACAAAGTCGCCAGTGTCTGTTGACGGTGTGTACGTTGGTTTGTTTTTGCCTCTCAAAATATCGGCGATTCTGGTTGCCGCGCGTCCCAGGGTTTTGCCCTTGAGATCGACGATGACCCAACCACGATGGGCTTCTTCTTTTTTAGCGTAAAAACTTTTCATGATCACTCCAGTGTCAGCGTATGAAACATAACAAGCTACTAAAATTTGGGTATTTTTATTAGCCAGTAACCTTTTTTGTAACGGGGCCGTGCAAATAAAGTGTTTTTGGGTGTGATGTCAACTGATATTTTGATTTGGGGGAGTTGATGAAACAGATAAACCCAACTGAAATCATTGAATAATTTTATGCATCGCGCAAGACTTGGATTCCGCAGTTGCGAAATCTAGAAAACGCTCGGCAACTCTTGACTCGACATCCTGAATGCTGGGCACGTGACCAAAAACATCCGTCCAAATCTGACTTGTCTCCATGCAGAGGTAATGGGGCACTTTGCCCAGTTTGCGCATGATTTCGGGGATGAGTGTCTGAAACATGGCTTGGCGGATGGGTCGAAAGTAGCGTATCTTGCCATCGGGCATGGGGAACAATTCTCCCGACATGATTCTGGATTTGGGAAATCTGTCCTCTGTGATTTTTTTTAGCCCGGGTGTGAAGCGCAAGGCCCCCAGGGAAATCCAGGCAATTTCTTTTGCGGTGAATTGGTTGGCCAGCTCATCGATGATGTGGGAGTACTGCTCTTTCCAATCGGGAAAACAGAGCAGGGGATCAAAGTGAAAGGCGATGGGGTAGCCTTTATTGGCGCAAAGCCTTGCTGATTTGAGACGTGAGGCAAGGCTGGCTGATTTGAGTTCTTCGGTCTCAATGTATTTTTGAGGGTTGAGCGACCAGGCGATGACCACGTTTCCACGGTGCTTGAGGTTGAGAAGATTATCAATGTTATTGGTCTTGGTTTTAAATTCAAAGACCAGGTTATCGATTTCGTTGGCCAGGGCCACACAATCTTTCGAAAAAGAGGTGATGTGATCGAGTGCCAGAGAATCACTGAGTTCCCCCGCACCCACACGGAATATTTTTTTGGGTTCGGCTTTGAGTTTTGTCCTGATGGCATCAAATATTTCATCGAGATTGGTATGAATAGTGAGGATAGGGTTGTTTTTTAAATAGTCCTGCAAGATACAATAGGTGCATTCGAGGGGACAATTGGTGATGAGATCGATGGTGTGGTAGTGGCAACAAACCGCACCCTGGCCCTGGCAAGTTTTGATGAGTTCTCCCTTGAGCCTGTTCAAGAACAGTTTGTTTTTTGCTTCCGTATGATCTTCGGGGATCTTGATTTGCGCGTGATCGTCGATGATGGTGGTGGGGACGCCCGTAAAATACCTCAAAACTTTTTTGGTGACAGGGAAATTTGCGACGTGGGATTCAACGTAAATCTCAGTTGGTTTGAAGGAAGGGTTTGTCATGCAAAATGCCTCGACGGAATGTTCTGGCTATCAGTCGTCCAATACCGCATCCTTTAACGTTGTCTGCACCGAGCAGCAGTGAGGGGCTCAGGACAAGTAAAAAAGCCCCCCCCCCCCCCCGGCGGCGG
>CAZGMS010000229.1:0-7996 GCA_964526915.1 uncultured Nitrospirales bacterium | reverse complement strand
TGGCGAGCGATTTGACGAAGAAATTTTTAGGAGAACCTTCCCTTATTACACAGATCGCAAATACTGGGAAGAATTCCTGCTTTCCATGAAAGAACAATGGGCGGCGCTCAGCCATGATAAAGATGGGTGACCCCTGCTGCCCCTGTTGTATGTCAAATAGAACACCTGAACATTCGCATCGTATTCCCATCACTGTTTGGTTTCTTGGTTTTGTGAGTCTGCTCATGGATACCTCGTCAGAAATAATCCACAGCCTGCTGCCAGTGTTCATGGTGACCGTTCTAGGCGTGGGTGCCACCACGATCGGTGCCATTGAGGGAGTCGCTGAGGCCACAGCTCTCATCACCAAGGTTTTTTCTGGAGTTGTCAGCGACTATGTGGGCAAACGCAAGTGGCTTGCCGTGATGGGTTATGGTTTGGCGGCGGTGACCAAGCCGTTTTTTGCGTTGGCGAGTAGTGCAAGTTGGATTTTTGGCGCACGCTTCATCGACCGTATTGGCAAAGGCATTCGCGGTGCTCCGCGTGATGCCTTGGTGGCTGACGTGACGCCACCAACAATCCGCGGTGCCGCGTTTGGACTGCGACAATCACTCGACACCGTTGGTGCCTTCCTTGGGCCTTTGCTGGCGATGGGACTCATGCTGTTGTGGGGGAACAACATCCGTTCTGTGTTTTGGGTGGCTGTGATCCCCGCCTTTTTGGCCATCGCGTTGCTTGTGTTCGGTGTGCGCGAACCGACCTTGACAACACCAGAAAAAAAACGCGCCTTTCCTGTTTCGCGAGCCACTCTGCTTAAACTATCCCGGACTTATTGGTGGGTTGTGCTGATAGGAGCTGTGCTGACTTTGGCTCGATTTTCTGAGGCCTTTCTGGTTTTGCGAGCCCTACAGGGAGGCTTGTCTCTGGGCTTGATCCCCCTCGTGTTGCTGGTCATGAATCTGGTTTACGCGCTTGGTGCTTATCCGTTTGGAAAGTTGGCGGATAAAATACAACACCGGATCCTGTTGATTGTCGGCATTTTGCCGTTGATTGTCGCTGATTTGGTTTTGGCACACAGCGCGCAACCCATCTGGCTTTGTGTGGGTTTGGTGTTCTGGGGCACTCATCTGGCGGCTACGCAGGGCTTGTTGGCCGCAATGGTCGCGGATACCGCGCCAGAGGATTTGAGAGGAACTGCTTTTGGTTTTTTTAATCTGATCAGCGGGTTGGCCATGCTGATTGCCAGCACCTTGGCTGGTGTGTTGTGGGATCAACTGGGTGCGCCCGCCACATTTTATGCCGGAGCGGTTTTCTCCGGTGTTGCGTTGTTGTTTTTATTTGTACGTGGGGATAACAGCATTGGTATCGAATGATGTTTTTATGTTGTCATGGCACGCTGTTCTTCCAGCCAATCAGTGGTTACTCGTATCTTTTCACCTTTTGTGTTGAAGCGGAAAGTTTTACACAGTTGTTCTTTGTTGAGCATTGTGCCAAAAAAACCACCAACAAGTATGGCGCCATTCAATGAACCATTTTTTCTGACGATGGCCTCTGCGATTTTTTTATCTACACGCACACCTTGAAAGGACACACCTTCAAGATTATCTGGAAGGAGGTGTTCATCGCGATAGGTCAATGTTCTGGCTCCGGCGAGATTGGCCAAAAAATGCAGAAGCCCTTTATACCAAGGGTCTGATAGTTCTGGTGCGGTATCGCCTGCGTTGGTGATCAAATGTTGTGCGGCTCGCACCAGAAGAGGTTCAGGTGATAATAGGGTGTTTGTTCTATGCATGGGGTCACCCATTTCTTCATTCTTGCCCCATCTGACCCCATTTCTAGAAAGTCCAAGAGCCACCAACGCCTTGTTTCTGGCCTTCTCCCAAAAGTGATGCGCCATCAGGGGCGGGAGGGCGGTGCAGAGCAACAAAAGGGCAAAAGGAAGTGCTGGATAAAGACTCATGCTCATGGGCCCTTTCTCTGATTTAACCTCTTAAAAAACTCGGCCACATTTTTTGGCTTGAGAACATAATATTGAGCCGCGCTGTTTTTCTTTTTCCCCACCCGAATGGTGACGCCCGATTTTTTTAGAGCACGAAAAGCATCTTCGTCTGTCACATCATCGCCCAGATAAACAGGAAGATATTCCGGGGCGAGTTTTTTCCAGGCCCACAATACAGCCTTTCCCTTGTTCCAGTCCTGATGAGGTCGAAGCTCAAAGATTTTTTTACCTGCTGTAAGCATCACTTTATTGATGCTTTCTTGTTGAGCGATTGAACACAATATCATTTTGATTTCCGAAAGATATTCCTTGGGGGTTTTACGAAAGTGCACCGCTACCGAAAACCCCTTGGGCTCAATGATGACACCGGGTATTTGGGCTAGCTGTTTTTTAAGAAGGGCTGTGGCCTGGCGAATGATCGGCTTGTATTTTTCTCCTTTGCGCAAAAGGTAACGCTTCTTAAAAAAGATTTCACATCCATGGTTGCCCGCATAAATGAGACCTGGAATTCCAACACGTTTGCGAAGGTCTGCCAGTGAACGTCCAGAGATGATCATAATCCGCACGGTGGAATATGTTGCCAGTTTTGTTAGTGTTCGTTTGAGTCCGGGGAGCAAAACGGCTTGCGTAGGATCAGAAACAAGAGGGGATAGCGTACCGTCAAAATCGAGAAAAAGAAAAAGACCTTTTGTACCTCCAATTTTTGACAAGTTTTTAATAGAAAATAAGTTCATGGCTTTCTTATTTTTATTTTTCTTTCAGAATATCACTCAACAAGGCGGCCGTTCGAATGACCTCAATATGCGAATACGCCTGCGGAAAATTCCCGGTCTGTACGTCTGTCTTCACATCAATGTCTTCGGACAGAAGCCCCAGATGATTTGATTTGGCCAGGACATTTTCAAAAAGAATTTTCCCTTCATCGATATGGCCAATGCTGATCAGGGCTTGTGCCAACCAGAGGCAGGCCACAAAAAAGGCGTTCTTGGGTTTTCCAAAATCATCCATGTTCGTGTAACGCATGACCCAACCGTGGTTCATCAAACCCTTTCGGCAAGCCAAAACAGTTTGAATCCATCTGGGGTCGTCGGCAGCCAAATACCCGTAACGATTCATGAGCAAAAGGCTCGCGTCGAGCGCCTTTGATCCATAAACCTGCGTGTAGGCACCTGCGTTGTTTGACCACCCATTGTTTTCAATGTCTTCTTTGACCAACCGGGCAGCGGCTGACCATCTTTCGGCCGCATAAGTTTTTCCAATCAGGTTGGCGACGGTGGCTGCTCGATCCAGCGCCACCCACGAAAGAACCTTTGAAAAGGTGAAGTGCTGACCCTCGTGCCGAAATTCCCAAATGCCGGCATCGGGTGTGTTCCATTCCTTTGAAATGGTGTTGGCCAGAAACTTGATGAGCGACCAGACCTCAGGTGTTATGGGGTCAATCTTGTAATGAAAGTAATACAAATAAATGGCCTGAATGATTTCACCAAAGATGTCGTTTTGTTTTTGCTTCCAAGCATTGTTGCCCACGCGCACGGGTTTTGACCCCTGGTAACCTGAAAGGTGAGCGAGTTCGATTTCTTCAAGCTGCATTCGGCCGCCAATGCCATAAAGGATTTGAATCTTCGTCTGTTTGCTTTCCAGGATATTCAAAAGAAATTTGATGAAGGCTTGTGCCTCTTCAAAGTGACCCAGACTTTTAAGGGCCTCAACGATCATGGAGGAATCGCGGAGCCAACAGTAGCGATAATCCCAATTGCGGTCCTGGCCCACGATTTCTGGCAAAGATGTTGTGGCCGCGGCCAACAGGGCGCCGGAACTTGAATAGGTCAGCAGTTTTAACGTGAGGGCTGATCTCAAGACCTGCTCGGCATAGAGTTTTGGCAGGTGGCACTTGGCTGACCAGGCTTCCCAATATTCCGTTGTTTTGAAAAGCAGAGCTCTCACAACATCAGGTGTGGGAAGTGTGAATTTTTCATGGTACGACAAAACCAGAAAATGCTCTTCTTTCAATAAAACGGGCAAGCCTTCTCCGATTTCCTTAACAGGAAGTGACGAATACAAAAAAACACTTTCAAAACCATTGGCTGCGGTAATGACTGAGGCCTGTTCTCTGATGGAAATTTTTGTGGGGCCCTGGGCATAATTTAATCGGGGTTGAAAATTGATGCGAATCACAGGAGCGCCGCGCAGGGGCCGTATGAAACGGTGGAGTTCGATGGGTTGCGCATAGGACTCTCCATCACGATATCTGGGCATGAAATCAATGACCTCAAAGGCGTTTGTTCCATCATCAAAGGTTGTTTTTAAAATATTTGTGTGGGGCAGATACGTCTGCGTTGTTGAAAAGGAACGGCCCTCTCCGCTGACAGAAAATTCACCGCCAATATTATTGTCCAAAAGATGGGCAAACACGGAAGGACTGTCGAATTTGGGCATGCAACACCAAACAACGTTGGCCCGATCATCAATAAGAGCGCAGGTTTTGCAGTTTCCAATGATTCCCATTTGCATAGGTCAAACTCCCTTTGGTGGCACGGCCTTTTCTGCAGTCTGGGCCACGTGAACAGGATGAGCCAGTTCGGTCAGCAAATCGGAGGCCCATTTGTAAACATTGTTTGTGAGCACCTGTTTTTTAAGGCGCGTCATACGCTCCACCTGCTGAGCGTGAGGCATTTCCAAGGCAATGCGAATGGTTTCGGCAAAATCCTGACACGCGTATGGATTAACAACCAAGGCGTCATTCAACTCCAAAACGGCACCGGCAAATTCTGAAAGAATCAGCACGCCGTCATTGTTTTCTCGCGCCGCCACAAATTCCTTGGCCACCAGGTTCATGCCGTCAGCAAGAGAACTGACCAGACACACTTCAGCCAGACGCAAGAACAAATAAACCTTGTAGGGGGGATGGTTCTCTTTCAGAAACAGAATTGGTTTCCAGTCTTCGGTTCCAAACGTCCAGTTGACGTCGTCCACCTTTTTTTCAATGCGGGCGTCAAACTCCCGGTAACGTGGAATGTGTGTTCGCGACGGAGCCGCCAGATGAACAAAGGTGATCTGACCACAAAAATTTGGGTTGTTTTCAAAAAAACGTTTGATGGCATCCATTCGCTCCGAAAACCCTTTGGTGTAGTCCAACCGGTCCACGCTAACGACCAACCGTGTGCCTTCTATTCCCAATTGTTTACGCCAGTTGTTCATGTCGGCTTGAATCGTTGCTTCGTCTGGAAGATTTCGTTCTGTCCAAGGCTGAATACTGATGGGAAAGGCCTTTACGTAAGTTGTGCCGCCCTCGTGGATAATGGCTTGCCGATCCCAATCAATCCGAACGGGCAAAAGGGCATTCACAGTATTCAAAAAATTGTTGCAGTACGACGGGAGATGAAAACCCAGAATGTTGGCTCCTAACATGCCTTTCAGGAGCTCTCTCTTCCAGGGACAAATCTGAAAAGTTTCCAGAATGGGCCACGGGATATGCCAAAACAGCCCGGTCACAGCGTCCGCACGCTTATTTCGAATCATCTGAGGCAGAAGGGAAAAATGATAGTCTTGTATTAAAACATGAGGACGTTCTTTTTTTGCAAATTCTTCGGCGACACTTTCACAGAACTTATGATTGACCTGATTGTACATTTCCCAGGCCTGGTCATCAAAAACGGGACGCTCATGCGTAGGATGACAGATTGGCCACAAGGCCTCGTTGGAAAAATTGTAATAATAGCCTTCTTCTTCCTGTTTTGTGAGCCAAACCCGCTTGAGCTGGTAACTGGGTGTTTCTTCTGGAACCCAGACTTTGTTTTCCTCATCCACCACATCCAGGTCAGCATTGCCTGACCCGTGCGCAACCCAAAGTCCGCTAGTCGCCTTGAGCACGGGGTCAAGAGCCGTGACCAAACCACTGGCTGGATGCATGACACGTACAATTCCTTTTTCTTTGATATGAATGTAAGGTTCACGGTTTGAAACAACGATCAGTTTTTTATCACCGATCTGTGACATGGCGTGTGCCTTGAGCCTCACGGGTGTCCAGATTTCTTCGTCTGTTTTGGATTGAGAGACTTCTTGAGCCGTTTGCTGGGCCGAGCGTAACTTGGCATTGAGTTTTGTAAATTCGCGGCTCACGGGTTTGAGAAGCGACAACGTGTTCGCAATGGAACGCGGCGTTGCGTGCCCCTCCTTGACCCACGAAATAAAATCGTTCACTGATCTCTGAAAAATGAGCCGCGATGCCAGGTAGGTGGCCGCCGAGATCAACAAGGCAATCATCGCCATGGAAAGGGCCATCCATAAAAGAGCCGCCATCACGCGTTCGTGAATGTACGAGGCATCGTGTACGATCCCTGCCGTGCCCAAAAAGATCTGGTTTTTGTCAAAAAGTGGGGCTGAATAAATGTGAACCAACGTCCCAGCGGGATTTTCGTAAAAAATATTTTCGACTTCGGGGTCGGTTGCTGTCTGTTCATCCTTGACGATATCACAGTAGGGAATTCCCTCAAACAGAAGTGTTTGTAACACAAGTTTTCCATTCGTATCGCAAAGGAAATACCCCAGCGTTCTCCCTTGGTCGGAAATACTTTCCAAAACCTCAATGTCATGAGCACTGGCATCTTTTTTTATGGTCTTGATAAATGTTCTGCTAAGGCTTTTGGCAATTATGCGGGCGCGTCTATTGAGATCATCAGTCAGCTGGTTCTTTTCATTACAAAACCAAGTCCAGCCAAGATAAACAAAAACACCCAGGATCAAGGTTGCGATGAATATCAGGAGTATTTTGTGCCATCTTTTCATAATAACCCCCGTTGATTCGCGGTAGCTTTTGGACAAAAAAAAGACCCCCATCCACGACGCAATGGCGTATGGATGGCGGCCCGACCATCAAAATCCTCCGGAATAAAATCCGGACCCTAATCATTGGAAATGTATTTCTCTTATCACACAAAAAACATTTTATGGCAATTTTGTAAGAAATTGATTCCACAAACATCGTCGGATCAACCGGCTCATCCGCAAAGAAAACCTCGTAGTGCACATGGTCGCCTGTGGAGCGCCCCATTGACCCCATGCGGGCAATCAGCGTGCTGCGTTTTACGCTGTTGCCGTTTCTTTCAACGTCAACGCCTTGTACCAATACTTGGTCAGACCTAAATTGAATTTAAATGATTGTAATTAGTTAGAAGCCCCGACTACGGTGTCCTGCTTGAGGGGCAAATCTTGTTGAATTATTTATAGCTTTCATTTAGTCCCCAATGGTCATTTTTATTATTGATGAAAGGGGTTCACATGAAATTGAATAAATATATATTATCGATGGTTGTGTTGTTTGTTTTGATGTTGGGTGTTCAGGCTCTTGGCTTCGCTGCTGAGGCCTACACAGTAGGGCAGAAGATTCAGGTTGAGTGGAAGGGGTCATGGTATCTATCTACGATCAAAGAGGTCAAGGATGGCAAATACAAGATTCATTACGACGGCTGGTCCGATAGCTGGGACGAGTGGGTGGGGACCAATCGCATGAAGGCCTCAGGCGCCAGCGATGATTTTTCAGTTGGCAACAAAGTTCAGGTCAAGTGGAAGGGGGCGTGGTATCCTTCTACCATCAAAGAGGTCAAGGACGGCAAATACAAGATTCATTATGATGGCTGGTCCGATAGCTGGGACGAGTGGGTGGGGACTTCCCGTATTCGCAAATAACATCAATTTTTTTTGGGGGCGAAAGCCCCCTTTTTTTTCTTCGAGTCAGGCAAAGCCTGGCTAGTCTGGTGCCGGTTTAGGTTGCTATATGATTCAAAAAATTACAGACAATCTTATTGAGAAGGCTATGCGTCTTGCGGTGACGGCACACAGCGGTCAGGCGCGCAAGGGCGATGGTCAAACGAAACACTTTTGGACGAACACCGCGTTTTGCAGGCACTCGAGACAGCCGAAGTGCCTGTGGTGCGTCCGCTGACCCTGCGTCACTCACAGGGTTATGAAACGTTGGCGTTTGCATATCCGTACCCCTATTGTCTTTACCCCAAATTTGGG
>CAZGMS010000228.1:0-3291 GCA_964526915.1 uncultured Nitrospirales bacterium | reverse complement strand
AGTCAATTGACTCAGCAACCCCTCGTCCACCATGGACATGGCCGCCAAGACAATCATGTCTTTGGTCGGCGGCACGGAACAGGCTTCGGTTGAGGTTGTTGCCGAATAATCCTGCAACAGAAATGGTGTCGTCCGGCACCAGGGATCCAGTTGCACAGGTTTTCGTGGAACTGCGATGTCTTTATTCAATGACTGCTGTTTGATCTGTGTGGCCAAAACATCGGGGTGCACTAAACTGACCAGCAATTGAGTCTCTCCCTGTCTGTTTATTTTCAACACGCCACTTATGCCTCTTTCCGGAGGGGACAAAACAAAACAACTATTGGCATCAACCGGCCACACACCCAGACGGCCTCTGCGCCAAACGGTACGCCCTGTCTTCGTCGTTTTCAATACCGGTAGCAAAGCCGCGTCCCCCTTGCTCATCCGGGCGACATGCAATTGTTCGGGGGTCCAGAGCAGGTTGATATGTTGCGGCAACCACTGTTTTTTCGTCCGTAATTGCCAGGCATTTGCCTGATCAGGATGCGGAGGCACAATAACCTGTTCACCTATCTTTGCGGGCGCCACATTGATCACGGGGACACCGCCCGCGTTCGCGGTCGCCGCGGCCCCAACAAACGAGGATAACCAGTCTGTGACTGGACCAACCTTACCTTGTGCGAGTGTAATAGCCATTAAAAAACCTTGGTAAAATAACAAACACCCTTCTATCGACCCACATCTTATCGTAATCATAACCAATAAGTTGCGTGCCCTTTTCACATTTTTTTGATTTTCGGTCATATGTTATAACTATTCAATATTAATATGGGATTTTTGGACCTATGGCTACAACAATGCAGATTTGAATATTGAAAGACTCTCTTTACTTCGACATTCCTTGTTCCCTGTTCATCATTCGATATTCAAATGGTTTTTCATTTGCCTCTTTGTCCCAGCCTCTATATACGCGTGGCATAGCATGACCTGTGAGTGATTCAATCAACGTATAAATTCAACTGTATCAATTATCTCAATTATCAACTACTCAAATTGACAATTGATTGTTGAAGCAGTTGACAATTGCAACAATTGCAATCATTCAGCCATAACCCATTACCTATATTAGGAGTTTTTATGTCCCATACCGTGATCGTTTCGGCCAAACGCACCCCCGTAGGGTCGTTTAATGGTTCTCTGGCATCTATCCCCACAACCAAATTGGGCGCGATCGCCGTCAAGGCCGCTGTTGACGCCGCCAAGATCAATCCGCAGGAAGTTGACGAAGTGATTTTGGGCAACGTACTCCCCGCAGGAGAGGGTCAATCACCCGCACGTCAAGCCATCGTCTATTCTGGTCTCCCTTTAAAAACCTCCGCGCTGACCATCAACAAGGTCTGTGGGTCGGGGCTCAAGGCCGTCATGCTGGCTGACCAGATCATCCGCTCTGGTGACGCCCACGTCATTGTCGCGGGCGGCATGGAAAGCATGTCGAATGCCCCCTACTCGCTCGAAAAGGCCCGCGCTGGTTACCGCATGGGCAATGGTGTGTTGGAAGATCTCATGATTAAAGACGGTCTGTGGGACCCGTACAACAATTGTCACATGGGCAACATCGCCGAAAAATGCGCCTCGGAATACAAAATCACACGCGAAGAGCAGGATGCCTTTGCCAAGGAATCTTATTTGCGCGCCATTGCCGCTCAAAAAGATGGCAAGTTCAAAGACGAAATCACCCCCGTGGAGATCCCGCAAAAAAAGGGAAACGCGCTCATCGTTGATACCGATGAAGAACCCGCACGCGGGGACGTCAATAAACTGGCCGCGTTGAGACCCGCCTTTTCAAAGGATGGCACCGTCACTGCCGGTAACGCCAGCAGTATCAACGACGGTGCGGCCGCCGTGGTGGTCATGAGTGAAGTCAAGGCCAAGGAGTTGGGCATCAAACCATTGGTCAAAATCATTGCCCAAGCGCAGGCCAGCCAGGAACCCGACTGGTTCACCACGGCCCCGGCAGTCGCCATGGAAAAGGCGCTGGCCAAGGCCAACCTCAAATCAGCCGACATTGACCTTTGGGAAATCAACGAGGCTTTTTCGGTGGTGAGTCTTTATAACAACAAAAAACTGGGCGTGCCCGCCGACAAAGTCAACGTGAACGGCGGTGCCGCGGCCATTGGTCATCCCATTGGTGGCTCGGGTGCCCGCATTCTGGTCACGCTCATTCACGAAATGTGCAAACGCCCCAACTCCAAACGCGGTCTGGCCTCGCTCTGCATCGGCGGCGGGGAGGCTGTAGCGATGATTGTGGAAAAAATATAGGTCCTATTGGATCTATAGGACTTAGAAGACCTATGATAAGTCCTGTAGGACTCATACGACCTGTAAACTCATTATGGAATTTAAAAATATTTTATTGAACATCGAAAACCGTATCGCGACCATCACCGTCAACCGTCCCAATGTGATGAACGCGCTCAACCCTGAGGTGCTGGCCGACCTCATGCAGGGACTCACCGAAGTCACACGCCATCGCAAAGAGGTTGGCTCTGTCATCATCACCGGTGCGGGCGAAAAGGCCTTTGTGGCCGGAGCCGACATCGCCGCGATGCTCAAAATCAACGCCCTCGAGGCAGAGGCCTTTGTGAGGCTCGGCCAGCGTTGCATGCGGCTCATCGAGAATTTCGAAATGCCCGTTGTGGCGGCCGTTAACGGCTTTGCGTTGGGCGGCGGCATGGAACTGGCGCTTTCGTGTGATTTTATCTACGCCTCAAAGAACGCCCGGATGGGCCTGCCCGAGGTGAATCTTGGTCTGTTTCCCGGCTTTGGCGGCACGCAGAGATTGGCACGCCTCATTGGCAAAGCCAAGGCCAAGGAACTCATCTACACCGCGGCAGTGATGACAGCCGATCAGGCGTATCAGATTGGTGTGGTCAATCGTGTGTGTGAGCCGGAGCAACTTCTTGCCGAAGTCACCAAGACCCTCAATACGATCATGTCCAAAGGTCCCATCGCCGTCAAACTGGCCAAACGCGTGATCAATGAAGGGACTGACCTCCCCATCAACAGCGGTCTTCTGCTCGAAGAAACCCAGTTCCCGATCATCTTTGCCACCGAAGACCGCATCGAGGGCGTCACCGCCTTTTTGGAAAAACGCCCGGCACAGTTCAAGGGAAAGTGATTTTTTATACTGCTCTCGCTATTCCAACACAGAGTCCACTCTTGTCCAGAATTCCAGGGCTTGAGTTTTGCGGAAGTTTTCATCATCAAGACAACGGGTGATTGCGTTCATTGCCAAATTGAAAATTGCCT
>CAZGMS010000227.1:0-25576 GCA_964526915.1 uncultured Nitrospirales bacterium | reverse complement strand
GGGGGGGGCCGCCGCGGGGGGGCCCCCCCAGTCCGCAAACAGAGACCGATAAACTGTATTCCATTTTATTCTTCTGGATTCTCAATCGAATGTGATACGGAGACTCTATGCCCGCAAAGTCAGCACATAACTTCTTTCATGACATCTTTCACGCGTTGCGTTTTAGAAATTACCGACTTTTTTTTTGGGGGCAGGTGGTTTCTCTGACTGGTTCGTGGATCCAACAGACGGCCATGAGCTGGCTTGTCTATCGCATGACCCATTCCGCCCTCATTCTGGGTGTGATTGGTTTTTCCAACATGATTCCGTCCTTTGTTTTTGCGCCTGTGGCAGGAGTGCTCGCAGACAGATACGACCGCAGGGCTTTGCTCATGGGAACCCAGGTTTTGTCGATGATGCAGGCACTGGTGTTGGCCGGGCTTGTGCTTGCAGATGTGATTGCTGTTTGGCACGTGATCGGGCTGAGTCTATTTATGGGCATGGTCAACGCGCTCGATACGCCGGTACGCCAATCGTTTATGATCGATATGGTGGAATCCAAGGCTGTTTTGGGCAATGCGATCGCCTTGAACTCCATGGTTTTCAATGGTGCCCGGCTTATTGGGCCACCGATTGCGGGCCTGCTGATTGCCTTGACGGGTGAGGGTGTGTGTTTTCTGATCAACGGCATTACTTTTTTGGCTGTCATGATCTCGCTCACACGCATGTCAATGGGCGCAAAGCCGTTTGATGGTGCGCATCAGCCCGTGTGGGTTGCCATGCGTGAGGGTTTTGCTTACGTTAAACAATTCGTGTTGATGAGACGGATTCTGATTTACATGTCTTTGGTGAGTTTTTTTGGGATGCCGTACTTTGTGTTGATGCCGGTGTTTGCCAAGGATATTTTGCAGGGGGGGCCGCATACTCTGGGTCTGCTCATGGGGGCCACGGGCTTGGGCGCCATGACGGGTGCCCTGTATCTGGCATCCCGGAAATCGTTGCAGGGATTGGATCGGGTGATTGTCACGACCGGCGTGATGTGTGGGGTAGCCATCATGCTGTTTGCTTTGTCCCGTGAGTTGTGGTGGTCCTGTGTGACGATGTTCGCTGCCGGGATCGGACTGATGGTGCAGATGGCTTCATCAAACACACTGCTTCAAAATCTTGTGGACGACAAGATGAGGGGTCGGGTCATGAGTTTTTTTACCATGGCTTTTTTTGGAACAGCCCCCTTGGGCAGTTTGCTGGCGGGATACGTTTCCGATCGGGTAGGGGGTCCGGCTACTCTGTTTGTGGCGGGGCTCTGTTTTGTGGGGTTGGCAGTCTTTGCGGGAAATATGCTCAATACAAAATGTCAGCCTCCGCCGAAGGACGGATGAGTCCTCTGGCTCAGTAGGACTGACCCCGCTCTGCGGGGCAAGGTGAACGTGTCATGAATATCGAATAGCGAACTAGGAACAAGGAATTGCGAAATAAAGGTTTCTCATTTCGACATTCGACATTCCTTGTTCATTATTCGATATTCGTTTTTTTCCCTTTCAGCTTTGAGCTGTGTTCAACTCGTGACCCACTAACTCTGCCAACACCTTGTCCGAAACCTCCCTGACCGTTTTATGCAATGACCCGCCATGCGAGTCCATGGTGACCACAGCGGGGAAATCTTTGACCTCGATCTGCCAAAAGGCCTCGGGCACTCCCAATTCATCCAGCAGAAAAACATTCTTGACCCGCACAACACATTCCGCCAACATTGTGGCGGCGCCACCAGTGGCGTGCAAATATACGGCCCCATGCTCCTTGAGGGCATTCAAGGTCATTTCGCCCATACCGCCTTTGCCCACAATGCCTCGAACACCAAAATTCCTGATGACAGTGGCTTCGTAGGGTTCTTCGCGAATGCTGGTGGTGGGTCCGGCGGCCACGAACTTCCACTGATCACTGATTTTGCTCACCACAGGGCCGCAGTGATAGATGAGAGTGCCTCCGAGAATATTCTGATATTCGGGAGGATTGTGATCAATCAAAAACTTGTGAGCCGCGTCACGCGCGGTCACCATCACGCCCGAGATCAACACCTCGTCACCAATCTTGAGTTCGCGAACGGTTTCTTCGGAAATGGGAAGTTGAATGTGTTTCATAAAATATGTGTTCAAGTGTTTACGAAGAACAATAAGGGCTAACAGCTGACGGTCGACGGCCCACGGTCATTTCATTATCCTCGGCCGTGAGCAGTTGGCTGTCAGCCGTTGGCGGAAGAGTCTTCACCTTTCACCTCGAAGGTCATCGTCGCCCTCCGGGCCGCCCAGCACATGTAAGCGACCGACACAAAAAAACTGGCGGGCAACCGATGCAGATGACCGATCTTGACCCCGAGGACGGTGGTTTTCCCGCCGTATCCCATGGGACCAATGCCCAGTGTGTTAGCGTCCTGCAATATCTTTTGTTCCAACTCGTTCAACGCGGCAAGGGGGTTGGTGTCGTCCAGGGGTCTGAATAACTGTTTTTTGGCCATCATCATCGATGTGGTGCGGTCTCCGCCAATGCCGACCCCGATGATGCCCGGCGCGCAACCCTGACCCTGTGCCTCGTTTATGGCGTTGAGTACGATCTTATAGACCCCATTTAAATCACGGCCTGCCTTGAGTTTGGAATCGGGGAGTTTAAATTGTCCAGACACGTTTTCGGACCCGCCGCCTTTGAGCAAGAGATCTATCTTGATTTCATTTTTCTCCCACTCCTCAAAGTGAACAAAGGGGGCCATGGTACCGATGTTGTTGCCTGTGTTTTTACCAGTTAGAGAGTCCACTGTGTTGGGGCGCAGAAGCGATTGTTCTGTGGCCAGTATTGTGGCTTGTTTGATCAACTCCTCCAAGTGTTTCGTGGAGACACCGACAGGGTGGTGTACATGGTAAATATTGGTGCCTGTGTCCTGGCAGACAGGGGTTTCTTTTTTCTTGGCCAGATCGATGTTTAGTAAAATGGTGTCAAATGTGTTGCGTGCGCGCGAGCCACAATCTTCATTATCTCGGGCTTTCTTAATGGCCGAGATGACATCATCGGGAAGTTGTGTGGAGGCGCGTTTGATGAGATCGACGAGGTCTGACAATAATTGGTTTGAGTTGAGAGTCATGTCGGTTCATAAAACCAGATCATTTGTCTGGTTTCATTCTCTTGAGTTTTGCCATTCGTAATAGGCACAAGCTCATATACGATTGCACCATCATCGACCATGATGTTTGACAGGAATCAAGGTGAAAATGTTACCCCATTCTTCATGGTCAGGAAATCCTCTTTCAAACGCTCGGCCGTAAGTAGCTCTCATTTATTTTGTGTGGGCCTGCGATTACTCGGCCCTGCGTTCATATCTTGTCAAGCAGGTACTTCAGAGTCCGTAGCGGCCTCGGGTGTTTGAAAGAGAATTTCCTGACCATGAAGAATGGGTGTGTGGTGTGGTGGTTTGGAGTAGGGGGAAAAACAAAAAAACCCGGATACCTTGCGGTACCGGGTTTTTTTGTTCTGTCAATCATTCACGGAGATTTTCGTCCTTCTAGAGTCTTTAAACCCACATGGAGAGCGGTGTCGCTTGTCGCGTTCCCATTCCCTCGTGCTGTTGGTTACTCCGCGTGGCTTGAGCGGAACTCAAGTGCTAACGCGGCCGCCTCAGCTTCAGGGATTTGTACTTCCCATGAAAATCGATAACTTTTGCCACGATGGATCAATGACTTTGGTTATCTGTCCTCTTATAGGATTTCCATTTGATCTTTATGGTCTTCGCAAAACCCTCTTAAAGCCAGCTTCCCGGCTTGCTCCTCTTGTGACCTTGTGTTGAAACCATCCGGAGATGACCCCACACCACGCATGGCCTATAGAGTTTATTAAGGGTAGTGCTAATTTGGGTGCAAGCACCCAAACCCCCATTTTGATCTTTGCGTCTGCTTGTTCCTTGATGTTCAAAAAGACAGCCTGCTTTGGTTCCGGACCCTCCGTGAGGAGCTTGACCTTGCGGTAAGCCCGCTCGCAGATATAAAGCCGGTTCAGTCTTTTTTCCTGACGGCACCAAGATACAGTTCAGACTCTCTGCTTGTTTAGAGCAAAGACCCCGTAAATGATTGATAGATTGTGAAAGAACAATAACAATATTAAAAAATTAATTAGTTGTTCGAGGAAGGGGCGTCCTTCTAGAGTCTTTAAACCCACATGGAGAGCGGTGTCGCTTGTCGCGTTCCCATTCCCTCGTGCTGTTGGTTGCTCCGCGTGGCTTGAGAGGAACTCAAGTGCTAACGCGGCCGCCTCAGCTTCAGGGATTTGTGCTTCCCATGAAAATCGATAACTTTTGCCACGATGGATCAATGACTTTGGTTATCTGTCCTCTTATAGGATTTCCATTTGATCTTTATGGTCTTTACAAAACCCTCTTAAAGCCAGCTTCCTGGCTTGCTCCTCTTGTAACCTTGTGCCTAAACCATCCGAAGATGATCAAGGCGACGTGTGGCCTTTAGAGTTTGTTAAGGGGTCTGCTAGAAAGGGTGCAAGCACCCGATCCCCCATTGTGATCTTTGTGACCGCTTGTTTCTTGAGTGTTCAAAAAGACAGTCTGCTTTGGTTCCGGACCCTCCGTGAGGAGCTTGATCTTGCGATAAGCCCGCTCGCAGATAAAAAGCCGATTCAATCTTCTTTCCTGACGGCACTTAAGATACAGTTCGGTCTTCCGCTACAAGAGCGGAATTCCTCAAACAACTAATTAAGTTTTTAAAGAGCTGCTCCTTAAAAAACTCAACCAACTGTTTAAAAGAGGGGCGTCCTTCTAGAGTGTTTAAACCCACATGGAGAGCGGTGTCGCTTGTCGCGTTCCCATTCCCTCGTGCTGTTGGTTGCTCCGCGTGGCTTGAGCGGAACCCAAGTGCTAACGCGGCCGCCTCAGCTTCAGGGATTTGTGCTTCCCATGAAAATCGATAACTTCTGCCACGATGGATTAATGACTTTGGTTATCTGTCCTCTTATAGGATTTCCATTTGATCTTTATGGTCTTCGCAGAACCCTCTTAAAGCCAGCTTCCCGGCCTGCTCCTCTTGTAACCTTGCGCCCAAACCATCCGAAGATGATCCAAGCTACGTGTGGCCTTTAGAGTTTGTTGAGGGTTTTGCTAGAAAGGGTGCAAGCACCCGATCTCCCATCGTGATCTTTGTGACCGCTGGTATCCTGCTGTTCAAAAAGACTGTCGGCCTTGGTTCCGGACCCCCCGCGAGGAGCTTGATCTTGCGATAAGCCCGCATGCAGATGTTAAGGCTGATTCAATCTTTCTTCCTGACGGCAGTAGGATGACGTTCGGTCTTACGCTCAGAGAGCGTAATCTCTTAAACAGTTGATTGAGTTTTCAAAGAGCCTACCTTTTTACGGGCAGGTCCCAGTATAAATCCTATCTGGGGGGTATAAAACAACAAGAAAAAAAATATTTTTTTTAAACATTGAAATCATTGAAGAAAAAAAACATAAAAAAATTATCCACAGCTGTGGATAAACTATTTTCTGTAGAGTGACCTTCTAACCTCTCGAAATTATTTTGTAACTACAGATCAACTAGAGAAATAAATTGTGTCTGTGGATAAAGATAAATTTATATTTGTTAAACAGTGGGATGAGAAAATGCGTTATACACAAGCGATCCATACCCTAAAGGGTACACCCATCCACGATTAGCGGTTGACTTTTCACCAACGTGGACTATGCGTACCGGACTATGAATAACGATAACATCATAAAAATTAAAACAGGTTTCGGGCCAGAAAAATTTCTTGGTTTTTTAAAGAAACTTTCTCTGATCCCTGTGATTGTATTTCTGCTCGTGTTGGCTTTGCCCAACATGGTTTATACTGTGGCGCCCGATGAAGATGCCGTTGTTTTGCGATTTGGCAAATTCAATCGTACCGTGAAGCCGGGTCTGCACTTCAATCTTCCCTTTGGTTTGGAAACGGTGAGCAAGGTTGAGGTGCGCAAAATCAAAAAGATGGAATTTGGATTTCGCACAGAGAAGGCTGGAGTTCAATCCACATATCGGGCAGGCGATTATGGCCCCGAAAAAACCATGCTCACGGGGGATCTGAACGTAGTGGATGTAGAATGGATCATTCAGTATCAAATCGATGATGCCCAGAAATATCTGTTTAAAGTGAGGGACGTGAGGAAAAATCTTTTTGATATTTCACAGGCCGTGGTGCGTGAGGTTGTCGGAGACCACACCGTTGCCGAGACCCTCACCGAGGCGCGGGATGAAATCAGCAATCAGTCGCTGGAAAAAATGCAGGAGGTTCTCGATAAGTACGAAATGGGCATTCGCCTAGTGGCCCTAAAATTGCAGGATGTCTTTCCACCCAACGAGGTCAAACCCTCGTTCGATGCTGTCAACGCGGCTGTACAGGATGCCAACCAGATCGCCAACCAGGCCGAAAAGATCCGCAAAAAACGCCTGCAGGAAGAAAGGGGGAGTGCCGAACAGGTGGTCAAGAATGCCATGGCGTACAAGATCAATCTCGTAAATCGCTCGCTGGGCGATGCCCAGAGGTTTCTGGCCCTGTATCACGAATATCAGAAGGCCCCGGAGATCACCAAAAAGAGGCTTTATTTCGATTACATGACGGAGGCCATGCACAAGGCAGATAGGTTTTACGTAGTGGATCCCGAAGTGAAGGGCATTGTTCCCTTATTGTCAATAACTGCCCAATCTGGTGGAGGTGCTCAATGAAGATCAAATGGAGTTTATTATTTAGCGTTGCCGTTATTCTGGTGGTCCTGTTTTCCAGCTATTTCATTGTCAAGGAGACAGAACAGGTCGTGATCACGCGTTTTGGCAAACCCGTGCGTAGCGCGATCAAAGAGGCAGGCTTGTATTTCAAGATCCCTTTGATCGACAAGGCCAACTATTTCGCCAAAACGATTTTGGAGTGGGATGGTGTGGTTGAGGAAAGTAAACCCATCCCCACCAAAGACAAGAAAAATATTGTGGTCGATACGACCGCGCGTTGGCGCATCACTGATGCCCTCACATTTTTGCAGACAGTCAGATCGGAAGAGGAAGCCCAGTCGCGTTTGGATGACATCATTGATTCGACCATCCGCGATGTGATCAGTAACCACGATCTGATCGAGATCGTACGCGATTCAGACCGCGTGTTGAACGTGATGAAAACGGAGCAGGAATCAGAGAGTTTCGCCTTGGCGCAGGGTGCCGAGGCCATCATCATCAAGATCCAAAAAGGGCGTAACGGCCTCACGCGAGAGATTCTCAAAAAATCGCAACCGTTCATCGAGAAATACGGTATTGAATTAAGAGACGTGCAGATCAAAAGGTTGATCTATTCGGGCACTGTTTTGAACAATGTGTACAACCGCATGATCTCGCAATACGAGATAAAATCACAGAACCTGCGTTCTGAAGGTGATCGCAAAAAGGCCGAAATCGAGGGCGAGATGGAACTCGAGATCAAAAAAATCCAGTCCGAGGCCTACAAAATGGCCCAGAACATTCGCGGCGAGGGTGATGCCGAGGCGGCCAAGATCTACGCTGATTCCATGAGTCAGGGGGCTGATTTTTATCATTTCCAGCGCAGTCTGGAGGCCTATCAGAAGTCCATCGACAAGAACTCCACGATCATCATGGGGACCGATTCCGAGTTCTTCAAGGTCTTCAAGTCGGGAGGGCAGTAGGGTAACGAACTTATCACCGCAGAGCGGGATCCCGTTGGCGGGACGAGCGCACGAACTCGCGAACGTACGTCTGCTGGCAGGTAGGTGGCAATCCAGAAGAATTTGTCATCCCTGCGAAGGCAGGGATCCAGTAGTAAGATAAAAATGGATTCCAGCCTTCGCTGGAATGACAAATAGTTCGCTATTCCATGTTCCTTGTTCGATATTCTACTGTTCTTCACGCAGTGGACACTCTTCGCATTTGGGATTTGATTTTCGGCAAAATTCCTTGCCCAGTTTCACAATAAGCGCATGGTATTCGTTGAAAAGGGCCACGTCTTTTTCCAGATGATCTTCAAAATATTCCTGCAGTCTGAAATAATCGGCCTCTTCGTCTACGAGTGAATGGCGGGTCAACATTCTATTGGTGTAGGCGTCCACAACAAACACAGGGCGTTCGAACGCATACAACATCATGCTGTCGGCCGTTTCCGGACCTATGCCAGAAATCGACAACAAAAACTCCCTGAGGGAACTCGTGGATAATGACGAGAGGGTGTCAAAGTCACCCTGTTCCCTTTTGATGGCACCCAGAAAACTTTTTAGCCGTTTGGTTTTGATGTTGAAATAGCCGGCAGGTTTGATGAGTTCGGCAACCGATTGTGCGGGTGTTGCAAGAAGCCTCTCAAACGAAAGCAGTTGGTTGTTTTTGAGGTTGGCGATGGCCTTCTCCACATTGCTCCAGGCCGTGTTCTGTGTGAGGATGGCCCCCACGCAGATTTCAAACGGCGTGTCGCCCGGCCACCAATGTTGTGGTCCGAAATGGGAAAGCAATTTTTGATAAATGTCTTCGAGAGTGTGTGGCATTTGAAAACTATTTTTTGATTTTGATCTTACCGGGTTGCACGTCTTCGGTGAGCGTTTCGACATCGTCGGGGTTGTAGCGGGGCAGGGTGAACTGCTGGGTGGCCCTTCTCTCAAGATCGATGTTGTTCAAGGAATCTTCCAGAGCGATGAATTCGGGAAGGCTGTGGGACTCAGAATGCAGGTAGTTGATCATTTTATCGAGATTCTCGGGAACCATTTCCACGTTGCAATCACCCAAAAAATCCTGAACCTGTTTGAACTCACCGGGGGTGTGCACGCCCAGTTTGGTTTTGAGAAAACAAACGCTCACAGCCTCGCGTTTTTTTGGTGAGAGCGAGCGGAATTTGTCTTTGAGCGATTTGATTTGTTGAAGGTGTTTCTCGTCCATGAGGGGGACACCATAGTGGTAAATGGCTGTTGATTTCAAGGGGATTAATGAATAGGGGGGGGCATGAGTCGACTGGTAGGAATGATTGAAACGTCTGCGAAGGCACCTTTTGTATGATTTGATATTGCCATTTTGCTATGTTTTAGACTTCATTGCGAGATTTGCCGTGAGGTAAATCGTGACAATCCACTTCAGCAGGTTGTGGCATTGAATCGCAAAATGGCATGAAATGATGGTGCGGTCCTCGACATTTCAATCATTCCTACCAGTCGACTCATGGTTTGTAGTAGAGGAAGGAATGAGTTTAAGACAGTCGCATGAACACCAAACATAATATCAATCCAGCTCACATCAAAAAAATCTACCTCATGGCGATCTGTGGGATGGGGATGGGGTCGTTGGCCGGCATGCTCAAGGCCAAGGGCCTTGAGGTCTGTGGCTCCGATCAGAACGTGTACCCGCCCATGTCGGATGAACTGGGCAATCAGGGGATCGAAATCTTTTCTCCCTTCTCAGCCGACAACATCAAACGGGCAAAGCCCGATCTGGTTGTGGTAGGCAATGCCATTACCAGAACCAACCCCGAAGCAGATTATCTGCTTGCCTCGCAAATTCCCTATGTGAGCATGCCGCAGGCTTTGCAGCTGTTTTTTTTCGAAGACAAAGAGGTCATCGTCGTCACGGGTACGCACGGCAAAACGACCACCACAGCGATCATGTCGCATTTGCTGACTGAGCTTGGACAAGACCCGTCTTTTTTGGTGGGAGGGGTTGCCAAAAACCAGAAACGAAATTTTCGTTTGGGTTCCGGGAAATATTTTGTGATTGAGGGAGATGAGTACGACACGGCTTTTTTTGAGAAGACACCAAAGTTTTTGCATTACCAGCCGTGCCACGTGATCGCCACATCGCTTGAGTTTGATCACGCCGATATTTACGAGAATGTGGGACAGATCGAGGACGCCTTTTCCAAACTCTTTGATCTCATTCCCCGAGATGGTTCCCTGCATTTTTGCTCGGCATTTCCCAGGCTGGAGCCTCTTATTCGGTCAAAAATGGGCAAGATTTCGTATTTTATCAGGCGCTACGGAACAGATGCTGTTTCGTGGCAAATCGCGAATTATCAAGCATTGGGTGGTGGCAGTGCATTTGATTTGTGTGTCAACGGCAGGACGTTGTTAACCATAACATCACCGATGACGGGGTTGTACAACGCTCAGAACGTGGTCGCTTGTTTCTCGGTTTTGGAGCATTTGGGATTTGGCTTGCCTCAGGCGGTAGAGGCGTTGCAGCGTTTTGAGGGGGTCAAACGGAGGCAAGAGGAGTTGTATGCCGATGAAGAATGGATCGTGGTTGACGACTTCGCCCATCACCCCACGGCCGTGAGTGAAACTATTCAGGCCATCAAGGAAAAGTACCCTCATCGCGAGTTGGTGGCCCTTTTTGAGCCACGTTCCAACACGACACGGAGAAATATTTTTTTACACGAATACATTCAGGCCTTTTTGCTGGCCGATCAGGTGTATCTGGCGCCAGTCCATCAACCGGAGAAAGTTCCGGAGGGACAGGCTCTCGATGTGGTGGCCATCATTTCGCAGCTCTGCGAACATGGCATCAGGGCCGAGGGGCCTTTGAGCTGTGATGCCATCATCAACAAAGTGTTGGAACAGCACACACAACCCTCAGTGGTGCTCATCATGACCAATGGGTCGTTTGATGGGTTGGGGGAAAAATTGGTGGCAAGGCTCGGACACGAAAACACGAAAACACGAGGGATGAAGGGAAAATTCAATCGAGCAATGAGCAACCGGCAATTGTTGTAACTGACAATTATCAGCTTGCAGAATGACTTTAATCAAACTAAATCGGGTTGCGATTCACGCAAACTTGAGTATCATGCCTGCGATTTAATTGTATATTTTTCTTTCTGGAGTTTTTATGTCAACTAATCAAAAAGTCTCTGTTCATCAAGATACGCTGGTCATTGGAGGGGGGATTGCTGGTATTCAGGCCTCTCTGGAAATTGCTGATGCGGGCAAGAAGGTTTTTTTGGTCGAAAAATCAGGCACCATCGGCGGGCACATGGCCATGTTCGACAAAACCTTTCCCACACTCGATTGTGCGGCCTGTATCCTCACGCCGAAGATGGTTGATGTGGGCCAGCACGACAATATCGAACTCCTAACCAACTCCGAAGTCAAATCTGTCATTGGGGTTCCCGGTAACTATAAAGTTAAAATTCTTAAACGTGCCCGCCGTGTCAATGAAAAAACCTGCACCGGTTGTGGCACCTGTGCCGAAAAATGTCCGGGACGGGCACTGAGCGAATTTGATTCTGGCACGACCACCCGCAAAGCCATATATATCCCGTTTGCGCAGGCAGTGCCAAATAAGTATCTGATTGACCCCGCTGTGTGTCATTACGTGCTCAAGGGCAAATGCGGCGTGTGTGTCAAAAATTGTCCTGTTCCCGATTGCATCAATCTGGACGAAAAAGATCAGGAGATCGAACTGACTGTCGGCAACATCATTGTCGCCACAGGCTTCAAACCGTTTGACGCCAAACGCGCAGAACAATTTGGTTACGGACTCTTCCCCAATGTCGTGACATCACTGGAGTTGGAACGACTCATCAATGCGGGTGGTCCCACGGGTGGCGAAATCAAATTCCGTAAAAAAGACAAGTTTGGCAATTGGGTGTTCACACCAGAAGGTGATTCGCCCAAGAGCGTGGCGATCATTCATTGCGTGGGGAGCCGCGACGAAAATTACAACAAATATTGTTCCACTGTTTGTTGTATGTACTCCCTCAAGCTCGCGCATCTGGTCAAAGAAAAACTGCATGAGGCGCCAGTGTACGAGTATTACATCGACATGCGATCGTTCGGCAAAGGCTATGAGGAATTTTACAACCGCATCAAAAATGAAGGTGTGAGTGTCTTGCGTGGCAGTACGGTCAAGATCGATGAAAACAACGGCAAGTTGGTGGTGAAGAGTCAGGATGTCATGTCGGGCAACCTCATCACGCAAGAAGTCGATATGGTCGTGTTGGCCGTGGGTCTTGAGCCGCAGGCGGGCGCCAAGGATTTGGCTAAAATGCTGAACATCCCGGTTGATGAACACGGTTGGTTCACTGAGGCTCATTCGCTCTTGGATCCTGTCAATACAGTCAACAGCGGCATTAACATTGCGGGTGTGTGTCAGGGGCCAAAGGACATTCCCGATTCGGTCGTGCAGGCGTCAGCCGCCGCGGCAAGGGTATTGCAGGGGATGATGGGATAAATCGTGGATCGATGATCGCTGATCGTGGATCGTACAAGGTTATTGGATGATCACGATTCACGATTCACGATTCACGATTCACGAGAGTATTATGTCAACAAAAATCAATTCAAACGTCGTCGACACTGTCGACAAACTGGGCGAGCAGAACATGGAGATGTGCTTTAATTGTAGCAAGTGCACAGCTGTGTGTCCCATGGATGAGTGTTTGCTCCCACGCACATTGTTTCGCTATGCCTTGCTGGGCATGACCGACAAAATCAAAAAAGAGCAGGAGAAAATCTATTCCTGTCTGCTTTGCCGTTTGTGCGAACAAAGCTGTCCCCGTGGTGTCAAGATCGCGGATAACATCCGCATGATGAGGCGCTATCTCAATAACGAGGTGTTTCACATTCAATGAGGAATTGTTATGTCAGTCGTCAAGGAAGTTACCCATTTACTGGTGGATAATCTTAAACTTCGCGGTTCGGTCCTGCCCATATCGCGTCAGGCAGCCGATGGCTGGGCTAAGGATTTGGATTTGCCGAAGGGTGGTGATACCGTGCTTTATACGGGCATGATGTATCAAATCATCCCGTTCATCAACACTCTGGTCAAAAGATTGGAACTGTTTGAAGGCACTTTCCTCATGCAGTTCACCATCTTTGGCCGTATCCTCAACCGCTATGTGAACCTGTCCAAGTTCATGGGGAGCCCCAAAAAATCCGAGATCGAAGCCCATGGCAGAACTTTGGCCAACATCGCAAAATTGCTTAAAAAGTCTGGTGTGAAGTTTGGTTATCTGTATGAAGATGATTTGTACGCAGGGGCCTTGGCCTATGATCTGGGGATTGATGAGGCCGTCTTGCCGCAGGCTAAAAAAATTCAGGAACTCTTCAAAAAGAATGGTGTCAAGCGTGTGATCACCGTTGACCCGCACACCACCAACATGTTGCGTGAGGTGTTCCCCCACATGCTCAAGGACTTCAAGGTGGAGGTCAAAAGTTATCTGGAGGTTTTGGCCGAAAAAGGAATGACACCGGTATCCAAAAAAGAGGATGCCGTGGTGGTGCATGATTCATGCGTGTATGCGCGTCATGAAGGAGTGGTGGATGAACCACGCCAGTTGCTGGAACGCGCCGGTGTGACCATCAAAAATCCGCGTGAATGTAAAAAACTCACCTTCTGTTGTGGGGGGCCTGCGGAATCGCTGTTTCCCAGCAAGGCGTTTGCGGTGGGTGCAAAGAGAATGAAACAGTTGTCGAAAGAGGGCAACAAGGTTGCGGTGATGTGTCCCATTTGTTACGCCAATCTCAAACATGCGGCCAACAAAGATGTTCAGTTAGTGGATATGGCGGATTATCTGGGTGAGTGTTATTTGTAGGGGCAGGTTCTAACCCTGCCCGTACGCGGAGATAAATTATGGAAAATCCAAGAATTGGTGTTTACATTTGTTGGTGCGGTTCAAACATCGCCAAGATGGTTGATGTGGAGGCTGTGTCCGCGGCCATGGCCAAATTGCCCAACGTGGTCATCGCAAAAAATTACAAGTACATGTGTTCCGATCCCGGGCAGGAACTTATCGTCCGCGATATCAAAGAGAATAACCTCACGCGCGTGGTGGTGGCAGCGTGTTCTCCCCGCATGCACGAACCCACTTTTCGCAGGGCGCTGGCTAATGCGGGACTCAATCCTTACCTGTTCGAAATGGCCAACATTCGCGAACACGATTCCTGGGTGCACGAGGACCGGGCTCAAGCCACTGAGAAGGCGCTCGATCTTGTGAGTGCCGCCATCAGTCGTGTGGCGTATCACGAAGTGCTCGATAGCCGCACCGTATCGATCAATCCCGCAACAATGGTGGTCGGTGGTGGTATTGCTGGCATGTCTGCGGCGCTGGAGATTGCCAACGCGGGAAAAAAGGTTTTTCTGGTGGAACGCACAAACAAGCTCGGTGGCCTCATGTCTCATCTGGATGGCGCCTATCAGGATTTTCATGACATCAGTCGATCGCTTAACGTCAAAGTCGAACAGGTGCAAAAGCACCCGCAGATCTCTGTGTACCTCAATTCTGAACTCAAGGATGTTTTTGGTTACATTGGCAACTTTGAAGCCAAAATCACACAGCAGGGCAAGGATGTTGACCTCAAATTTGGTAACATCATCATGGCTACTGGTCTTAAAACCTTCGATCCCACCGTGATTCCCGAGTACGGTTATGGAAAATTGGCCAATGTGGTAACCTCGGTGGATTTTGAACGCATGCTCAAGAATGGCAAGGTGCATACCAAAGCAGGGCAGACCCCGAAAAGTGTGGCGATCATTCACTGTGTGGGTAGCCGCAACGAAAAATATCACGAGTACTGTTCACGCAATTGCTGCATGACTGCGCTTAAATATTCGGTGCAACTCAAAAAGGCCCTGCCCAAGACGCGCGTTTACGATCTCTATGCCGATATGCGGGCCTTTGGAAAATGTGGCGAAGATCTTTACCGGCAGGCCTCGGAGAACAAGGTGTTGTTCATGATGTTTGACCAGCAAGAGGGTCTTCCGCTGATCAGTCAGTCCCAGGAGGGTGATGGTGCCGGTCTGACAATCACGATCAATGATAAACTGTCTCAGGAAACCCTCGAGGTCCCGGCAGACATGGTTGTTTTGATGGTGGGTGTTGAGGCGCAGGCCGATGCCAAGCAGATGTCGCACTTTGTGGGCATCAGTCTTTGCGGACATGATTTTTTTATCGAGAAACACCCCAAACTCGATCCCGTGGCCACCACTACCAGTGGCGTGTACATTGTGGGTTCTTGTCAGGGACCAAAGGATATTCCCGATAGTGTGAGTCAGGCGCGGGCGGCGTCGGCGCGAGTGTTGGGAACGATTTGTAAGGGTAACGTGGCGGTCGAAGTGACCACGGCGTGTGTAAACGAGGAGCTTTGCTGTGGTTGTCAGACTTGCGTCACGGTGTGTCCGTATTCGGCAGTGAGTTTCAATGCAGAGAAAAAGGTTTCGGTGGTGAACGAAGTTTTGTGCAAGGGTTGCGGCACGTGCGGGGCAGGGTGTCCCAGCGGCGCGATTCGTTGCCGTCATTTTACTGATGAGCAGATCATGTCGCAGATCGAAGGGTTGTTGGGATTTGTGGCATAATTCGTGAATCGTGAATCGTGAATCGTGAATTGTGAATTGTGGATCGATACAGACCACAATTTTCGAACAACGATCAACGATCTACGATCCACGATTTTGGAGCAATTTATGACATTCGAACCAAAAATTGTGGGTTTTTTGTGCAACTGGTGCTCCTATACAGGGGCCGATTTGGCGGGAACGTCTCGCATCAAATACCCGGCCAACATTCGCGTGATTCGCGTGATGTGTTCTGGCCGTGTGGATCCGTCGTTTGTGCTCAAGGCGTTCCGCGAAGGGGCAGATGGAGTGCTCATTTGCGGGTGTCACCCCGGTGATTGCCATTATCACGAAGGCAATTACAAATGTTTGCGCCGTTTTCACCTTTTGAAAAAATACGTGGAGCAGATGGGGATCCATCCCGATCGACTGCGGCTCGATTGGATCAGTGCCTCCGAGGGCAAACAGTTTGCCGAGCTGATTCAGAACATGACCGCTACGGTGCGCAACCTGGGCCCAAGCACGGTCAAAAAGACATTGGACGCGTGCGAAAAATCGTCTCACGCGCATTGTCAGGACAATGCAGGTGTAAAGAAGGACATTAAGCAGACGGCTTAGAACGAGCGCACGAGCGCATGAACTCACGAGCGCACGATGAATTTTCGTGAGTTCGTGAGTTTGTGAGTTCGTGAGTTCGGTGAAGGATATGACCAAACCAAAAATCAAAATGGCAGTCTACTGGGGGGCCGCATGTGGCGGTTGTTGCGTGTCGGTACTCGACGTGCACGAAAAGCTTTTCACTGTGGTTGAACACGCGGATATTGTGTTTTGGCCCATTGCGCTTGATTTCAAGTACAAGGATGTTGAGGCCATGCCTGACAAATCCATTGATCTTTGCTTATTCAATGGGGCAGTGCGCAACAGCGAAAATGAGCACATGGCCTGTACCTTGCGTAAAAAATCCAAGGTGTTGGTGGCCTATGGTTCTTGTGCGCATTTGGGCGGTATCCCGGGCCTTGCCAATTTCAAGACCAAAGAGGGGATTTTCAACCGAGCCTATCTTGAATCAGAATCCACCGTGAATCCTGATAAGGTGCTTCCCCAAACAAAGACAGAAGTTAAGGAAGGCACACTCACTCTCCCTGAGTTTTATACCGAGGTCAAACCCCTAAACCATGTGGTGGAAGTCGATTATTACATGCCCGGTTGTCCTCCCACAACAGATAGATTGGTTGAGGTGTTCACGCTGATTGTGACTGGCGCGACCTTGCCCCCAAAAGGTTCGGTGGTGGGCGCTTCCGAAAAGGCCTTGTGCGATGAGTGCGTGCGCAAAAAGAGCGAGAATAAAAAAGTCAAAAAGTTTTACCGTCCTTGGGAAATCAACGATGATGGCGAGACCTGTTTTTTGGAACAGGGTCTGGTTTGTTGCGGCCCGGCCACGCGCGGCGGTTGTGGGTACCGTTGCATCAAAGGCAACGCGCCATGTCGCGGTTGTTATGGTCCCACAAAGGAAGCCCTTGATCCCGGTGCCAAAATGTTATCGGCCATTGGGACAATGATCGATTCCAATGATGCCAAGGAAATCGAAACCATTGTCGATCAGGTTGTGGATCCCGCAGGTACATTTTATCGTGTGAGCGCACCATCAGCTATTTTAGGGAGGAAAATGCCATGAAACGAATTACTATCGATCCGATTACCCGTCTTGAAGGCCACGGAAAAATAGAAATCTTTTTAAAAGATGATGGCGAGGTCGATAACGTCTATTTTCAAGTCCCTGAACTGAGGGGCTTCGAAAAATTTTGTGAAGGGCGTCCCGTGGAAGAACTATCTGCCATCGTCACCAAAATTTGTGGCGTGTGCCCGGGCTGTCATCACATGGCCGCTGGCAAGGCCGCCGATGCAGTGTATGGTGTCGAACCAACTGTCACGGCCAAGAAACTGCGTGAGCTTTTTTACATGGCTCATTTTGTACATAGTCACATTGCCCATTTTTACGCGTTGGCCGCTCCCGATTTTGTGGTGGGGCCCACGGCCTCTCCCGCAGAGCGTAACGTTTTGGGGGTGATCGCCAAGGTGGGTGTTGGGATCGGTACTGAGGTGCTCAAACAACGCCGTTTGGCGCAGGAAATACAGGCACTCTTGGGTGGACACCAAACCCATGTGGTCATGAATATTCCCGGTGGCGTACGCAAGGGGCTCAAGGAAGAAGAACGCAAGGACATTGAGGCAAAGGCCAAGGGCTTTGTTGAATTTGCAAAATTTTCGCTCAAGATTTTTGACGATGTCGTTTTGGCCAACAAGCAATATGTCGACATCATCCTCAATGGTCCGTACAACCTCAAGATTCACTCTATGGGTTTGGTCGATGCCAACAACAAGGTCAATTTTTACGATGGCAAGGTCCGCATTGTGGATGTTGAGGGCAAGGAACATGGCAAATACGCCCCCAATGAATATCGTGACTGGGTGTCTGAACGCGTAGAGCCCTGGAGTTATCTAAAGTTCCCGTATCTCAAAAAGATTGGCTGGAAGGGCTTTGTCGATGGTCAAAATTCCGGTGTGTATCACGCCACTCCTTTGTCGCGCCTGAACGCGGCGGATGGTATGGCCACACCATTGGCTCAGGCCGAATACGAGCGCATGTACAAAACATTGGGTGGCAAACCCGTGCACGCCACGTTGGCCATGCACTGGGCGCGTTTGGTTGAACTCTTGTACGCCGCGGAACGTGCTGTGGAACTGGCATCGGACAAAGAGATTATTAACCCCGATATCCGGGCCAAGATCACCAAGACTCCCTCGGAGGGTGTGGGGATTGTCGAAGCCCAACGCGGGACCCTCACGCACCATTATTGGACCGATGAGCGCGGCATTGTCACCAAGGCCAACATCATTGTCGGCACTACCAACAATAACGCGGCGATCTGCATGTCGCTCAAAAAGGCCGCACAAGGTCTCATCAAAAAAGGCGTCGAAGTCACTGAGGGCACACTCAACATGATCGAGATGGCCTTTAGGGCCTACGACCCCTGTTTTTCGTGCGCCACACACCGGCTTCCCGGTACCATGCCCATGATCCTCACCATCCGCGATGAACAGGGTGCAGTGATTCAGAGTGTGAAGAGAGATTGAGACAATTTGCAATTGTTGCAATGGGCAATGATAACAATGCAGGTTTGTAGGGGGCGGGGCTCTCCCCCCCCCCCCCCCTCTTTTTTTTGGCATTGCAAATTCATATAATTCTAATATATAATCTATATGTATTTATGGGATGACAAGAAAAGCGAGGCAAACAAACTCAAACACGGCATTAGTTTTGAGGAGGCCAGGGATCATGTGTTTGAAAAAGCCAATGTTTTGGCAACTGATGTTGCTTATGATAAGGGTGAGGTGCGGCATGCTGTGATAGGAAAGTTTCAGGGGAAATATTTTACAGGTATCTTTACGGTGAAGGCACAGGGTGTGCGAATCATTTCGGTCAGGAGGTCACGCGATGAAGAAGAAAAACAAGCCAAAAAGCACGGACTTTGATCAAGATTTTGATGACGGAAAAATTGCCGTGGATTTCAGCGAAGGAGTACTCACGAAAGGACTCAGCCATCTGGTCACGTTGCCACCGCTAACAATCCCTTCCTGGCTTAATGCTGAACTCGAGCGCATTGCGCAGTTGCAGGCCAATACAAAGACGGCTGTTGTCAGGCAATTATTAGTCGAGGCTTTGTTGGCAAAAAAGGGAGTATCACCTGTCTGAGCAGAAACAAATTTTGATTTTGGGTCTGGGCAACGATATCCTTTCCGATGACGCGGTGGGGCCGAAGTTGGTTTGGGAGCTTGAGAAACGAAGGGACGAGGGACGAAAACACGAGGGACGAGGGACGAAAACACGAACACACGAAGAACTGTCAGGTGTGGGTCGTGGATCGTTGATCGTGGATCGAAATATGCAATGTCCGATTCACGATTTTAAAACTGCCGCGCTGGGTGGGTTGGAGCTCATGGAGATGATTCAGGGGTATGACCAAGTTGTCATCATCGATGCCATCAAAACGCCCCATGGTGTGCCCGGCACGGTCTATGAGCTCAAACCAGAGGATTTCAAAAACGCCCTGCACATCAATAACCTTCACGATACCTCGTTTTTGCAGGCGTTGGAACTGGGCAAGCGTCTTGGGTTGAATCTTCCGAAACAGATCGACATCATTGCGGTTGAAATTGTGGAGGATTTGTTGTTTAGCAACGACTTCTCGCCGAAGGTGCAACAGAAATGGCCGGAGATTGTGACAGAAGTTGAGGGGTTGGTGAGTGAAAAAATCCTGATGATTTGATATTTTTTGGGTGATACGGGTCGCTATTTTTTGACACTATTGGCTTCGCAAGCTTGCCAATCGGCCTGTCCCGCAAACGGGATCCCGCTTTGCGGTGACTGGCCGGTCGTGTCAAAATAACAGCTTCCCGTATCACCCAAAAAATAAGAAAGCATAATCGAAGAAAGACCTCATGACTCGTTTCAGTGATTTTTATCAAAAAGGTTTTCATTACTCTCTGGAGGTCTTTCCCCCCAAGACAGGGAAGGGTGTTGCCTCTTTGCTTTCTGAACTGAAAAAACTGGAGGCCATCAAACCCGCTTATGTCTCGGTGACGTATGGGGCCTTGGGCAGTACGCACGCGCTCACCAAAGATTTGGCCATCAAAGTCTACGATGAAGTGCGGGCCCACACGGCCTTTCACTTTACCTGCGTGGGGATGGGTAAAGCCGAAATAAAAGAATATGTGGAGGTTTTGTACAAAAAGGGCATAAAATTGATTCTGGCCCTGCGAGGGGATACGCCCAAGGGAGAAAAAGTTTTCAAACCTGCGCGAGATGGCTTTCATCACGCCAATGAACTGGTTTCTTATCTGGCGACATTGCACGATTTTAGCATTGCCGTGGCGGGGTATCCCGAAAAACATCCCGAAGCCAAAAATCTTGATGAGGACATCGATAACCTCAAACGCAAGATCGATGCGGGTGCCGAGCTTGTGATCACCCAGTTATTTTTTGAAAACCATTTGTATTACGATTGGCTGGATTTGGTACGTCATAAGGGCATTACCGTGCCGATCGTTGCGGGGATCATGCCCATCCTCAAACTCAGTCAGGTCAAAAAAATCACAGAGCTTTGCGGGGCCACTCTGCCCAAAACCCTGATTCAAAAACTTGAAGCTTGCGGTGACGACGAACGTGCCATGCGCGCGATCGGTGTGGAGCACGCTTCTATACAATGTGCTGATCTCAAACAGCATGGCGTGTCTGGCATTCACTTCTATTGCCTCAATCAGGCAGAATCAGTGCTGAAAATAGTCAACGGGTCAACCTCGCTCTTCTGAATCACACTGCCACATCTATGGCCAGGAGAGGTGTGGGATGATTTTGATTGATATATTTTAGCATATAATATATAGTATATATATGCTTAGACATAAATCACCCTTGGTGGCACAAATCAGGAGCGCGCGCTTGGCTTTGGGCATCACACAGGGCATGCTGGCAAAAAAGGTTGGGCTTCCGCAAAGTCATTTGTCAAAAATAGAAAACTCACAAGTGAACATCACCATGGATAGCCTGATCGAAATCACAAGAGCGCTGGGTCTGGAAATTCTGCTTGTTCCGCGAGGAAAAATCACATTGGTCAAAGCCCTCATTGAGTCACCATCAACCAAAGACAATGATCGACTCACCAGACCTGCCTATGAACTTGATGATGAACAAGAAAAGGAATCACCATGAACCTCACGCGACAGCTAAACGTTTTATTGTACGAAGAAAAAGTGGGCTCGTTGCATCTTTTACCGGGTGATAAGAGCGTCTTTGTTTTTGAACCTTCCTACATTGACCAGCATCATCGGAACGTATTGAGCTTGTCGTTCAAGTCTGCTTTGGGTGACTTGATAACAGAAACGCGCGTGACGCGAGGGCGGTTACCACCCTATTTTTCAAATTTATTGCCCGAAGGTTTTTTAAGGGAGTATCTGGCAGAGCTCGCGGGTGTGAAGCCACAGCGTGAGTTTTTTCTTTTGGGCGTTTTGGGGAGGGATTTGCCTGGCGCCGTTCGTGTTGTGTGGGAGGGCAGGGAGGCATTGTCCTTTGATCCCGAACAAAAAGAATCCAGACCGGCCGGACAGAAAACCATGCGTTTTTCACTGGCGGGGGTGCAGTTAAAGTTTTCGGCCATAGCCAAAAGCTCTGGTGGGCTGACCATCAAGGCCAGTGGGGGTGATGGGTCGTGGATTGTCAAATTGCCATCGTTGCGTTTTAAGCATCTGCCACAGAATGAGTTTTCCATGATGACGCTGGCGGCTTTGATGGGACTCGATATCCCCAAGGTGACGCTGGTCGCGTTGAGTGACATTGAGGGGTTGCCCAGAGGGATCGAAACAGTTCCAGAGCAGGCCCTGTCTGTGCAAAGATTTGACCGAGAGGGAAACAGACGTGTCCACGCCGAGGATTTTGCCCAAGTGTTTGGTGTTTATCCCGAGAACAAGTACAAGCGAGCCAGTTACAAAAATCTGGCACAAGTTTTGTGGCAGGAATCTGGCGAGCAAGATGTTGCAGAATTTGTGAGGAGGATTGTTTTTAATACACTCATTGGGAATGCCGACATGCATCTCAAAAACTTTTCATTGGTTTATCCGGATAGAAAGACTGCCAGACTGGCTCCCGGATACGATTTTGTATCGACCATTGCTTATTTGCCAGACAATAACATGGCGCTCAACTTTGTAAAATCAAAACGCATGACGGCATTGTCCCTGAAACAGATTGAATATTTTGCTGATCAGGCGGGTTTGCCGACGAAATTGGTGGTTTCTGTGGCAAAAGAAACGGTGCAACGTTTCCGCACGGTGTGGCAGAAAGAACATCGCCATTTGCCCCTGGCACGGACCACGCTCAAAATCATAGAAAAACACGCCAAATCCATCCCTTTGTACGAGGAAATGGGGTGAACAACTATTCTGATTCGGGTACACCCAACATAGCAAGGCTATCCTGTGCGGCTTCGCGTACGTTACTGTTACTACCTCTATCATAGTTTTGTGATAAGGCTCTGAGAGTACTGATGACCTCTGGCGTGTTTATTTTACCAAGAATCCTTGTGGCCTTAGGTTGCGTATGTGCCAGTCTGATGAGGGTAGCGACGACTTCTGGCGTGACCATGTTTCCAAGGATTTCTATGAGGTCTGTGGAAGCATAATGATTATTATAGGTTTCCGGATTGTTTGCGAGCTCAAGCAGGGCGGAAACGATTTCTGGGGTTGGTGTTTTTTTCCCCAAGGTTGTTATCGCGGCAAGCTTACTATTAACCAGATCTTGATCCAATGACCAATTCCCCGTCCAAGGAATCTGCGCGGCATTGATAAGTGCAGTCACTGCTTCTGGGGTATCATAAGTACCAAGACGTTGAATCGCGGCACAACGAACCAATGGACTTGGATCACGCGACAATTCAATCATCGCAGGAAGGGCCTCAGGATCACGAATATTCATAAAAGCACTTCTCACATCCATAACCCCCTGGCTTATTCCTTCCCACATCCAGTCTGGTTGTCGTGGCCTGGGAATTGATCTTAGGTAGTCGGCAAGAACTGGTATGACCTCTGGCGTGCCAATGTTTCCAAGGGCTTTAATAGCGGCTTCAAGAGTCATGCAATCGATGTCAAGTGAGAACACGGTTGTGCCTAGAATATTGGCAAGGGCCGGAATAACTTCTGGCGTGCCAATATTGCCTAGTCCTTCAACAGCGGCTATGCGAATATCGTAATTATCATCTCTGATACTCCAGTCGCTATTACAATCACAAGGGACGGGCGGGATTCTAACCATGTACTTCTCTTGTGATAACTTGCTCAATACGGGGATAGTGCCAGGCGTACCAATGCTACCAAGACTTTTTACAGCGGCCAGACGAATGGTCTTATAGGGATTTTTTGATAACGTAGTCAAAACAGGGACCGCTTTTGGATCGCGAATATTCTCAATGCCAATACAAACACTCCGATGAACAACAGGGTCAGTGCTCCGGACAATCGTAGAAAATGTGGTTCTTGCTTTTGGGTCGTCGATGACAGCCAGTGCGGATGCGATCGCAGATAACAACTTGATTCGTGTCTCTGTATCCCAATGGGAATATACGCCTTCTGTGAGATTATAGCACACATTGCAAAGGGACTTGACTCCTACACCAGCTTGTGAGCGCACGCCCAGATTTTGTATGAGTTGTGCGGTTTCGTCAGTGTTGTATTTGGGTGTATTATAAACATGTTTCTTGGCCTTTTTTGCCCACAGTCCGCTTTTGAATGTACTCCAAAACACATCTGAAACTCCCAAATCGGTCAGCCGTGATTTTTCGGATTCGTCGATGAAATCGTCTGCCAGAGCCTCAGCCAAAGGTTTGATTTGGTCTTTCTGATCTGGGTATTGATTTTGAAGCTCCGCAATGTCTTGTTCAGAAATGGCGTCGGGATCATAGTACCGAGTGAGCAAATCTTTTTCGAATGTGTTTTCGTTGTCGTGGATACGTGGTTTGTAAAACGGCGATGACATAATAACTTCCTCCTCATCTTTTGACAGTTACGCGATTGCTATTCTGCATTTACTAGGGGATCATCGCTTGAAAACACAATAAAGTTTCGTGTTTTTTTTTTTTTCCCGACTTCGACACTTGTTTTTCAAAATCTCCCGCAAACGCAGATCTGGCGCGGGGTGAGTTTTTAAAAAGCCAAAAGTGTAGTGAACAATCTTTGGTGGACCTGACGTTTTCTATAGGCATGGACAAATCCGTTTGCTAAGAGATGTGTCGTGTACATCCGAACGACAACCAATCAAGCAGGACAAGAATACTTTCATCTCGTTGAATCTTACCGTGAAGACGGAAAGGTCCGACAGCGAACGCTAATGTCCCTTGGCCGTGCGGGCGAAGATCGCATGGATGAGGTGATCAGCGCCATCGGCAAACACAAAGACGTTCTGACTCTTCTCGATCTTGCCAAAAAAATTTCTATTTCCGATACTTTTATTCTTGGTCCGCTTTTGGTGTTGGAACGCATGTTTGAGCAAAGCGGCATCAATGCCGTCCTTACCAGAATCGCCAAAGAACATCCCAAGCTTGGTTTCGATTTTAAGAAGTTGGTTTTTACGATGGTGGCTTCGCGATTTGTTCGCCCTGGTTCGAAGCTCAAGATTTTTGAGTATTGGCAAAAGCGTTTTTATCCAGAGATGCTCGTGGGCGACATTGAGCTACACCAGTTTTACCGCGCCCTTACCATTTTGTCTGACCACAAAGAATCTATCGAAATGGATTTATTCTGGAGCGGCCGTGACTTGTTGAGTGAAGACGTAGATGTTGTTCTTTATGATCTCACCACACTACGCTTTGAGAGCACGTTGGCCCTTGGGTTGCGCCAGTTTGGGTATTCCAAGGAAAGGCGCAGCGACTGCACACAAGTTGTGCTGGGCTTGCTTGTGAGGCCGGACGGCGTTCCTGTGGGTTTTGAGGTTTATCCCGGCAACACATTTGAAGGCAAAACCGTTGCCGACATTGTCAAAAAGATGCGTGATAAATTTAAAGTCCGCCGATTTATTTTTGTCGGTGACCGCGGTCTCTTCTCACGAAAGAATCTTGAAGCCTTGCGTGGGCCGGCAACAGAAAATAACGGCGAGTTCATTGTGGGCATGAAGCTTGGCGTTTTCAAAAATCGTCATGACGAGTTTTACGATCTATCACGCTACACAAAAATCAACGACGAGTTGGCTTTCTATGAAACGGAACATGAGTGTGATCGCTGTATTATCACCTGGTCACGAGCCCGAGCGGAGCGCGACATAAAAGCCAGAGAAGATATTTTGCAAAAGATCAGAAAAAAGCTCGCCAAGAAAAAAATCACAGCCAAAGAATTTGTAACCAACACAACCTATCAGCGTTACGTTGTGGGTTTAACCGACGGTAAAAACTTTACGCTTAACGACCAGGCGATTTTAGAAGACGCAAAGAAAGACGGATTTTTTGGCGTGCTCACCAACATTACCGATCTTTCTGCCGTGGATATCGTGACGCACTACAAAAGTTTGTGGATCATTGAGGATGCGTTCGGTGAAATCAAAGGCAACTTGAAAGCCCGTCCGGTGTTTCACTGGACAGATCATAACATCATCGGACACCTGACAATGTGTTTTCTGGCTTATCTTTGTGAGTCACTGATGACGAAAGCGTTGAGAGAAAAGAATCTGATGTTGGAAAG
>CAZGMS010000226.1:0-2996 GCA_964526915.1 uncultured Nitrospirales bacterium | reverse complement strand
GTTGGTGCGTTGGTGTTGGTCCCGTTTTGGAAGTGGGCCAGATACTTGCGGGCGTTGTGGCGTTCCTGAATATATTTGATGCCGTAAGCGATTTGATCGTTAATGTTTTGCTGTTTGTGCCATGATTTGCCCAGCAGGGCGTCATCGTTGCAATAGACACAACCATTCGTTGAGATCGTGCCATCTCTGTTGGGACAGGTGAGGTTGGCCTGCAGGGTAAAGCGATGGACCTTGGAACCGAATTTTTTGACCAGAACCTCAGTGAAGCTGTTGTATTTAAGGTGCGCGTTTGTCATAAAGAAGAATGAGATGATTGTGTGCCCTATAGGCAATAAAACAAAAAAGCAAACTGGTAGCTGGGTTGCGCACAAATGTGTTCAAAAAATGTCAGCAAACTTGCAATGAATGACGATTTGTTGATAGCAAGTTTTCTTTACAAAACAACAAAAATCACAAAGCCTTGTACCCAAGAAATCGCAAGAGAGGAGCTTTTATGACCATGACCGCAAGCCCCATACAAACAACCTTGGGAGCCCCTGTTTTTACAGGCGCGCCGTTTGTTCCCCCATACGTTTTTTCGGAGCAGGAGCGTCTGGCGCCGGATCCCAAGGCCGCTAATCAGGCGCGGGAGCATCTGGATGATGCCATCAGGCATAATCTGTGGCGGCTCAGAAGTTCTGTGGTGAGCAGGCGTCCTGCGGGAGTGTCTCCAGAGGCGATTTTGCCCGAAGAACAGATCGCCGATTTCAAGGTGTATAACGCCAAGGGCCAGACCGATCAGGAAAGGATTTTTTTAGAGGGCAATCTGGCCAGGAGAAAAGGACAGGAGACCGTCCCTGATGACATGGTCAATGCCGCGTACAGACGTCTGGTCGAGGCGGTTTCGTTTTTCAAGGAAAAGTTGGGCATCGACTCGATCGACGCCAAGGGCATGGTGGTTTCGGCTGCAGTGCACGTGGGGGTCAAATACAATAACGCGTACTATTATAATTCCAGGATCTGTTTTGGCGATGGTGATGGGCTTGTGTTCAAGGATTTTGCCAACGCCTTGTCTGTGGTGGCGCACGAGCTGAGTCATGGGCTCGTTGAGTTGGCGCTGGGCGGCCTGACCTACTGGTCGCAGAGTGGGGCTCTCAACGAAAGCATCGCTGATGTGCTGGGTATTTCGGCCCTGCAATACGCCCTAGGCGAAACGGTGAGTCCTGAGGCGACCTGGCTGATGGGTGCCGAGTGCATGGTTCCCTACGTTGATCAGTCCGGAACACAAATTAAACCGGCCCTGCGATCGATGAAGGCCCCGGGTACTGCCTACAAAAACCACCCGCGCATAGGCTCTGATCCTCAATCTCCCACGATGGATGGTTATTTTCGAGGAAAGGAAGATAACTACGGAGTGCACATCAATTCAGGCATCCCCAATCACGCCTATTATTTGGCGGCCACGAGGATTCAAGGTGATCCCTGGCAGATCATCATCCCCATCTGGCTGGCGACGGTAAGGGATATGGCTCCCAATCCCACGTTTTCCAGCTTCGCCAAGGGCACGATCAAAAAAGCGGGAGAGCTGTTTCCCGACAGACCGGAGATCAAACAAATCATTGAGCAGGCATGGGCTGAGGTTAAAGTGCTGGGAAAGCAGGCCATTTCTGCAGATATGGCGTACGAAATTCCGGAGGGCGTCGAGGGGCGGGAGATCATCGATATTTTCCGGCTCGATCCCAGACTGATTACTGAACTTGAAAACAAGGTTCAGGCCACGACCCTGCCGGAGGGCGTGCGGCGTTGCAAGGTAGGGTTTGTGCTCGATGAGAATCTGAATGCGAGCCTCGTGTGCATTGCCTATGTGAGCGAGGGGGGCAAATTGGATCTGGATAATTTGATCGAAGGCGTGCCGGTTGTGAAATTTAAAGTATAGTAGGGGCCGGTCCCTCCAGGGGCGGGCACAGCGCGACCGGCCTCTACGGCTCGCGATGACATTCTGTTTATTTCGATACAGCCCGTTTTTTTAACCAATCCCTGATTTTTATTTCAAAACCATTCTCGGTAGGAAAATAATATTTGTGATCCTTGATTTTGTCGGGCAGGTGTTGTTGCTCCACCTTGTTTCCTTCGTAATCGTGTGTGTACTTGTAACCGTCACTGTAACCCAAATTCTTCATGAGGTCGGTGGCGGCATTGCGCAGGTGTAGCGGGACTTCGAGCGGACCGTATTTTTTAACGTCACCCAGGGCTTTTTTGTAGCCAGCATAACTGGCGTTGCTTTTTGGAGAACCCGCCAGATACGATGCGCAGTGGGCCAGAGGGATCCAGCCTTCCGGCATGCCCACAAAATCAAACGAGTCCTTGCAGGCAATGGCCACTCCCACCGCGCCAGGATTGGCATTGCCGATGTCTTCGGAGGCAAAGATCACCATACGACGGCAGATGAACAAAGGGTCCTCTCCTGCCTCCAGCATGCGGGCCAGATAATACAGCGCGGCATCGGGATCGGAGCCACGCAGGCTCTTGATGAAAGCAGAAATCACGTTGTAGTGGTGTTCCGATTTTTTGTCGTACAAAGAAGCGCGTTTGAAAATTTTTTCTGAAACCGTTTCGGCGTTGAGATTTTGCTCGCTCGGGAACAGTGACATAAGGTCTTCGAGGATGTTGATGAGGTAACGTGCGTCACCAAAGGAATTTTCGATGATGGTATTTTTGGCAGGGTCATCCAGCAACAGGCTTTTTTCCTTTTTAGAAAGGGCACGATTCAAAATGGCCTTGAGTTCTTCGTGGCCAAGTTGTTCGAGGACCACCACCTGACAGCGCGAGAGAAGGGCCGAGATGACCTCGAAGCTCGGATTTTCGGTTGTGGCGCCAATCAGTGTGATGGTGCCCGACTCCACATGTGGCAAAAAGGCGTCCTGTTGGGCCTTGTTGAATCGGTGAATCTCGTCGATGAACAAAATGGTTTTTTTGGAAAAATGTTCAAGCTGTTCTCTGGCCTTTTCGATGACTTC